>JBBQDW010000039.1:0-15003 GCA_038320085.1 Candidatus Humimicrobiales bacterium | reverse complement strand
GTCTTATGCCGCAATGGGCGGTTACATGAACAGCTTTCCTATAGACATTGCAATAGCGCTGGAACACCTTATGCTTGCAGCCACTGAAATGGGATTGGGCACATGCTGGATAGGCGCATTTAAGGAAAACCTGGTAAAGGGCATTCTTGGAGTACCGGAAAATATCAAAGTGGTAGCGCTGACTCCGGTCGGATATCCCGGTTCAAATGCCGAGACGCCAAAAAGGGGAAGAAAGTCCATTTCTGAAATTGTCTGTTTCGAAAAGTATTGCGATTAGTTTTTCATATAACCGGATAATCATAAAATCCATGATTTTCATAATTTAAAGATTATGCATGTAATTGCTACTCACGTAAGTTCTGATTTCGACTCTTTTGCCAGCATGGTAGCAGCAAAAAAGATTTATCCGGAAGCTGAGATCCTGATGCCAAGCTCTATAAATTCAAATGTAAGAAAGTTTATTGCTCTGCATGAAGACGGGCTCCCGGGTTTAAAAGATCCTGGTGATATAGATTTAAAATCAATAAGCAGAATAATCCTGATAGATACAAAAATCCCCTCAAGGCTCGGTGTGCTTAAAAATGTTTTAGACAGCAGAAAAGCTGAAATAATAATATTTGATCACCACCGGAAATCACACGAAGATATAAGCTACGGAGATGATTTTACAAGAATCTGCGGCGCCACCACTACAATCCTTGTCAATATTATAAAAAAAAGAAAAATACAAATAACTCCGCTGGAGGCCACTCTTTTTTCACTGGGTATTTATGAAGATACCGGTTCATTTACTTACCCCGGCACCACCGACAGGGACCTTGAAGCAGCTTCATTTTTAAAAAAACAAGGGGCCAATATCTATGTTATTTCCAGGTTTTTAAATCTTTCACTTACTGTTGAACAGCACAGTCTGTTTGAAAAATTAATGGCAAACTTAAGAAAAGTCAGGATCCATGAAAAAGAATTAATCATTTCCAGTGCCGTAACAGACAAATTTGTTGAAGGATTATCTGTGCTTACGCGCAAGCTCGGGCAGATTGAGGATGTCAGCGTCATATTTTGCTGGGTTAAGATGAAGGACAAGGTATATGTTGCGGCCCGCAGTGAAGATGCACAGGTAGATGTATCAAAAATACTTGGGGCCATTGGGGGAGGGGGGCATTCACAGGCGTCATCTGCAATCCTAAAGGGTATGGAATTTACGCAAATAGAGCAAAAAATACTTGCTGCGCTGGATAAAAACATTAAAAAGCCTGTGCTTGCAAAAGATATAATGTCTTATCCTGTCAGGGTTGTAAGTGAAGACGAAAGTATCGCAAACGTAAGTGAACTTCTTAAAAAATACGGGCACAACGGAATTCCGATTGTTGGTTCAAATAATGAACTTGCAGGTATTATAACAAGGAAAGATATAGACAAGGCTATAAAACACGGATTGTCGCATGCGCCTGTAAAAGGCTTTAAATCTCGCGGCATAGTCACAGCCGGACCCGGCGCGACAATTGGCGACATACAGGACATGATGATTGAAAATGGAATAGGCCGGGTGCCTGTCGTTTTAAAAGGACAAATCCTTGGTATTGTGACAAGAAAAGATGTTTTGAGATCTCTGCATGGCAGGGATTATTTGAAATACCCTGAAAAATTTAAAAGAGATTTTAATTATAGTTTTACCACCGCACAATTAAAAGAGAGGCTCTACAGCCTTTTTCCTGAAAGCATAACACAGATCCTTGAAACAATATCCGGCGCTGCAAGAGAAATGAAGATAAAGGCTTACCTTGTAGGCGGGGTGGCACGGGATTTGCTTCTAGGCATTCCAAATCTGGATATTGATATAGTAGTAGAAGGCGACGGCATTTTATTTGCAAAAAAACTTTCAGATATCCTGGCTGCAAAAGTCGAGAGCCATGAAAAATTTAAGACTGCAATCATTGTCCTTGAAAATGGCCTGCACATTGATGTCGCATCGTCCAGGGTAGAGTACTATGAAAAACCTGCAGCCCTTCCAAATGTGGAACCTGGCAGCATAAGACAGGACCTTGCAAGAAGAGATTTTACAATAAATACCCTGGCAATTTCACTAAACAGAAAAAATTTTGGTGAAATAATGGATTTTTTTGGCGGACGGAAAGATCTTGCTGCAAAGAAAATAAAAGTATTGCATAAAATGAGCTTTATAGAGGATCCTACAAGGATTTTCAGGGCTGTAAGATTTGAACAAAGGCTTGGTTTTAAGATGGATCACCAGACGGAAAAGCTTGCTGCGTCTACAATTGACATGAATATAGTATCCGAGCTTAACGGAACAAGAATAAGGGACGAATTTGTCACTATTTTGCAGGAAACCGGTCCGTGGATTGCATTAAAAAGACTATATGAGCTAAGGGCCCTTAAAAAAATAGGCCTGGGTATTAATGTAAGTGAAGCTTTTCTAAAACAGGTAAAAAAAATTGGGGACAGATTTGAGGAATTTAGCGTATATAGAGATAAAACCGCAGAAATCTGGAGGCTGATTTTAATAGCAATGCTTTTAACAGAGACTGACGAAGTAATTGTAAACTGGTGCCTGAAGATGAAGATTAATAACAAGGATATTGATATTATAAGGCAGTCGGTTAAAAAATATGAAGCGCTAAATAAGGGCCTTGAAAAAAGGGTGGCAGGCAACTCGCTGCTTTATAATTATTTAAATGGTGTGCCTGACGAATTGAAGATAATAATAAGTGCGGTGAGCAAAAACCATTACGAAAATGTACTGAGGTTTTTTACAAGGCTTAAATCTATTAAAGTTGAGATAACCGGCGAGGACCTTAAATCTTTAAATTATAAACCTTCAAAAGATTTTAAAGTGGTCTTTGACAGTATAATGCAGGCAAAAATCGATGGGAAGATCCACTCCAGGGAAGAAGAGATAGTACTTGCGCAAAAAATCCTGGCAGAGCTTTCCGCCAAATAATTACCGGATTTTACGGCGCAGCTTGCAAAGAGATTTATGGCGAAGTTTACGACGCAGCTTATTAGATAGTTTACAAAATAGCTTGCCAGGCAGCTTACGATGCAGCTTGGAAAATAATTTATAATGCAGCCTACGAGACACTGAACGAAATAATTTGATGCAGTCTGCGAGAGAGTTAAGGTAGATTACTATATATTTTACGAGATAAATAATGAGGCAGCTTATGAAATAATTTATTGTATAATATTTAATAATTATGTATAATATGCAGAAATTAAAATTTATTACAATATTTATTAGAGGTAGAATACTTAAAAATGAGCAGCGATACAGTTAAAAAAAAGAACGAAATTATAATCATTGAGAATGGGACAATAACTTCTGTTCCGGGAGTCCTTACATCATCATTTCATAGCGGGATAAGGAAATCAAAAGAGGATTTCAGTATAATTTTTGTACCGGGTACCACTGCATGCAGCGGAGTTTTTACAACAAATAAATTCGCCGCCGCTCCAGTCGTTGTTTCAAGGCAGCAACTGGCAAAAAACAGGAATATAAACGCAATCATCGTAAACAGCGGCGTGGCCAATGCCTGCACAGGCTCACTCGGTATCGACAATGCCCGGCAGACATTAACGCTTGCTGCAAAGTACCTGAATATCCCTCAGGAGAATATAATTGTTTCTTCCACCGGAAGGATTGGAAGACAGCTTCCTATGGATAAAATAGAAAAAGGCCTGGACTTTTGCGCCAGGCACTTAAGCCCGGAAGGCGGCCATAATACTGCTAAGGCTATTTTGACTATTGATAAGCATCCAAAAGAATTTGCGCTTTTATTTGAATTTGAAGACAAGGGAATATTTCTTGGAGGCATTGCCAAAGGTTCTGTGATGGTTGAACCTAATATGGCCACCACACTTTCATTCATGGCGACAAATGCAAAAATAGCTCCCGGGCTTCTGGACGAACTGCTTTTTGAATGTGTGGACTCGACTTTTAACTGTATTTCAACTGATGGCTGCCAGAGCACAAATGACATGGCTATAATTATAGCAAATGGCGCCGGCACAGTGGAGATTACAAAAGAAAATGAGAGTCTGTGCGCTGTTTTTAAAAAGGCGCTGCTTATGCTCCTGGAAAACCTTTCGATGAAGGTTGTTGAGGACGGGGAAGGCGCAACAAAAGTAATAGAGATAAATGTAACAGGGGCAGCAGACAAAAATGAAGCCAGGGCAATAGGTAAAAAGATTGCAAATTCCATACTGTTTAAGTCTGCGATGTACGGGGAAGATATTAACTGGGGAAGGATTGCGGCAGCCATAGGTTCCATTGAAAACAACATTGATAATTCAAAAATAGACATCTCCTGTAACAATATTTTTGTAATGAAAGCAGGTATGTCAGTTGATTTTAACGAAGAGCATACAAACAGTCTTTTAAAAGAAAGATATATAAGTTTTAATATAGGGCTTAATTGCGGCAGCCAGTCTGCACGCATTCTTACAAATGATATTACCTATGAATATATCAAGCTCAATGCCTTTTATAAGAAGCAGCAATAAAAGCTAACCTGAAAGGCTAGGTAGTACATCCTGGGAGTCTCCAGTCTAAAATTGCGCCACATCCAGCTTGCCTGTAACTCAAAAAGTGCGGCACCCGGCGCGCGTCTGTCCTATCCTAAAAGTGCGGCACCCAACGCACCTGTTATCTGGGGTTCTTCAGGAACACTAATCTTAAGGTTTAACTTTTCTTCCAGGGCGCGCACTACCGCAAGGTTTTTTGCAACTCCGCCAGTCATGCAAACCGGCTCCTCAAGTCCTATCCTTTCAACCATTGAGATTATCCTGCTGGTAATTGAATAAACGAGTCCCTTGACTATGCTGTTTTTAGCGACGCCATGCCCTATTAGGGAAACAATCTCAGATTCAGCAAAAACTGTACAGGTAGAAGAAATATCGACTTTTTGGCTTGTCCCGGCAAAAATTTCAGCAAAACTGTGTAAATCTATATCAAGGGCCTTTGCCATGACTTCGAGAAACCGGCCCGTACCTGCAGCGCATTTATCATTCATTAAAAAATCAGTCGGGCTGCCTTTGCTGTCAAGCTTAATGACCTTGCTGTCCTGACCGCCGATGTCTATTGCAGTTTTTATATCGGGAAAATAGTAAACCACACCCCTTGCATGGCAGCTTATCTCGGTAATATTTTTTGTAGCAAACGGAATATTTATTCTTCCATAACCCGTAGCTACTATAGATGATATATCACTTGCGGCGAGTCCTGATTTTTCCAGGGCCTTGTTAAAAACAATTTGAGCTGCCTGCCCGCTGTCTCCACCTGTAGGTGCTATAATATATGCCGCTACAGCAGTCTTTCCATCAGCCTGTCTGTCAAGTATTACTGCCTCTGATGATACTGAGCCCACATCTATCCCGCAAGTGTACATATAAATCCTTTCCTGTAATTAATTTAATCATTGCTGAATAATTCAATATTTTTTAAGAACTGATTACTTAAACATCCAAATTTTTAAGGTAATTGTTCAACAAAAACAACTTAATAATAACTGTGCCAGCCAGCCATTTCGCTTTATTGATGCCTGGCGTCGACAATTTCCATAAAACCCTGCAGCCTTGTAAGTATCTGCCCTTCAGACGAGTTGTTTTTATTAAGGCAATCACCGTCAAGCATCAACATAGGTATATCCTGTTCTTTCAAACTGTCTTTTATTATCCTTGCGCCTCCGTTACTGTGCCTGCATCCCCAGTGGGCAAACATAATAACACCATCCACATGATAGTCCTTCGCCATTTTCAATATAGCACTGACCCTGTTTTGCACACTTCCGTTTAAAGGATTTGACAGCAATTTAATGGCAAGGCTTTCAAAAGGTTTCTCAGGATCAAGCTCGGGCCAGTATACATGGCTTATCTCTTCAAAAACAACCATATAATTATTTTTTTCAAGAAGTTCGAAAATGCTATTATTGTAATAAGGCCTCAGATGCAGCCAGAGGATTTTTTTAACTTTATCGCTTTTATTATTGTTAAAACAATTGTCACTATTGCTGCTGCTGTTGTTGCTATTAATATTACTGTTGTTGCTATTAATATTACTGCTATTGCTATTGATTTTGCTTCTATTGATATTAATTTTACTGCCGTTTAACAAACTGTTTCCGGCACTTCGTATGCTTGCACGACTTTTTGTGCGGCCATTTTTCTGCTTCTTGAGCAGTTCACTCAGCTCAAAGTACATGACTTTAAAGATATCAACCGCATCTTTTGTTCCTGCAAGCCCGTGAAAAGGCAGGATAAAATTCATACCGCTAAAATTTCTGGGATAAATCAGGAGTTCTTTTCTGACACCCCATGCTTTTTGGGCCCACTGCCTGAATTCATTTGACAGTATGATTGATTTTTTAAATTTCTCCATATCGAGTTTTTTGCCTGATTTTTTGCAAATATCAGCGCTTATTTTTTCAAGCTGGGCCGCAAGGTATTTTACAGACAACTCATCTTTCTCATAGGGTATGTCAACAAGGTAAAAGTTATCTTCAATGCCGTATTTTTTGGCATCTATGTAGAATGTCTTCTGCGCTGCATCACATGCAAGAGAAGAACATATTATAAAATCAGGGACCGGAAAAATACCAAGCTCAACAGCGCCTGATGCGCTTCTGTGGAACGTACAAAGATCGGGGGTGTACCATTTTGAAGACGCAGCTTTTAAGGTCTTGTCTGCGAGTCCCATACTTCCTGTAAATCCTCCCATTATCTCGGGCATGAAGGGCTCAAGTCCAAGCGCGTGAAACATCTCGTAGGGAAGAAAAAGCGAACCATAAGCTACAATATTTTTTCCATCATAGGTGCGCCTGACGCTTTTTATGCTTGCAATATTAAGATATTTGTCAGACTTGGAAGCAAAGGTGGCTCCGAATGCTGCCAAAACCGGCTTTTTGCCAATTATATTTAAAATCTTCCTGATATAATCCCTGCTAAGATTATTCTGCAGCTTTATTTTCAGGTTCTCTTTTAAGTTTTCCGCAATTCCCATCGACAGTTCTCCTATTATAAAACAAACTCACTTTTTAAGTTGTTTATAAATCTCCAATAGTAAAAACGCTGATTTAAATTCAATATGATATCCCTATTATGATATCCACATTATGATATTCATCTTACGATATCCATATTATGATATCCAAAAAAATTAGCAGGAGTTTAAATTAAATTATTTCTAAAAACGCCTGGACCCTGGTTTTAATCTGCCCTACCGATAAATTATTATGCTCTATTTCTAAAAAAAGGCTTGGAATATTTTTCTTATTTAAATTCTCCCTCAGAAGCGGATAAAAGAGCAGGGTATTGTCACAGAACTTCTGGCTGATATATATAATGCCTTTTATTTTATTTTTTTCGATATTTTTATTTATCTCTTCAAGCTTGTTATTAAGATTTGCCATTCTCATACATTGAGGTTTAAAAAGCTGCCTGACAGCAATATCGCGTACAAGCAAATCGACTGTCTCAGTCTTAGGCGTCGTCTGGGATTTCCTGCCAAAAAAATCATGGAAATCAGCGGACTGGATAATGTTTTCAAAATATCGGCTTGAAGTGCAAAGGTCATCGGCTAAAATCTTACAGTCAAGTTCATCAAATATATCCCAGAACTTATCTTCATCTATAAAGTTTCCAATAATCATAATTTCCGGCAAGTGTGCAATGCTTGTTTTGCCATGTTCAATGTCGGGATTTATTTGTTTATACTCTTTCTGAATTCCGGCATATTCAAGGTAGGATTTTAAATCAGCATTAAAATATCCGGGCTCTTCTGTCATCGAGCTGACAAGTGTATTAAAGTAATTTTTAACCCCGATTTCTTTTTGGTCGGTTATAAAAAAATTATTGAGTTTTTTTAGAAGCATTCTTTTTTCATTGCTTTTTTCCTGCGCAGATATTAAATCAGGTAAAGTCATCTTCCTGCCGCTTACTGCTTCAAGAAAACCGGACATCTTTAAAATATTTACAGAAAAATGCTCAATTGCAAGCTCATTTTTATTTCTCGGGACATCCAGCATAAATACGGGCAAACCGGGAAGATACTTGGCCGCAATATCATAAAAACGTCGCATCCCGTCACAGGAATTTGCAAAAATTACGGCGCTTAAATCGCTCTTTAAAGCTATAAGGTCCTCCATAGAGGATTTAATGAAAGGGCAAAAGTTTATCGGAAAGTATCCTTCTGCCTTTTTTGTTTTTCCCCTGCCGGTTACCCTTACGGGCCAGAAACCATTGGCGATAATTATTTCTTCAGGGGTATAGGTACACAACCAGCCTATTTTTGGTAAAGTGCTTTTGTTGTCGTTTTTTATAAACTGTGAAAATGCAAGAGTGTTATTTTCTGTAATCATATAAAGCATTAAGAACCGCTGACTTCATTTTCTGCACGCAGCCAAAGTATTAAGAACCATTGACTTCATTTTCTGTACGCAGCCAAAGCATTATAAAATTTTGTTGTCTTATTTATTGAGCGCTGTCATATTCCGGTGACTGCTGCTTATGACTGTCTTATGTTATTGTATTGTATCTTTTGTCAAAACCTGTTCACTGCGTGAAAAGTCATCATAAATACCCACATGCCCCCAGAAATCTTCAATATACAGACCGTCAATTGTGCCTTTTTGTTTCCCTTCAATTGTTATCCTGACTTTCTGGATTTCACTGAATTCTGTCAGTGTATCTACAATTGAATAAATAGCAAGCATTTCAGTGGTGGAGCTGTGAGGGATTTCCTGCGTATCTGTTATTATTTCTTTTGACAAATCAACAATTGCGAGCCCGTTTTCGACTACAACAGTGTTTACTTTTACACTAGACGGAATTGTCGGGTATGTCTGCCCGTCCTTTGGGCCCGCGGCAATCTCCATGATTATCCTTTTATAAAAATCGCCATCATTGATAATGGGCCGGTTTTCAAAAACAAGATAAGCAAGGTTATCTTCATACTTTGCAAAGTAAAGCTTAACGTTTGTTTTTGAGGTGCAGCCTGCATTAAAAACAAATAAAATGATTAAGAGTATGGCCAAGGCTGCAAAAAGCAGAAAAAATTTTTTTTTATTTTGTTTGATATTCTTCTTCATTTTCTTTCCTTAAAATAAATGTTTTTTTCATATCATCATTATGCCCTATATTGGATTTTTATAAAACACAAGCTTAAAGAGAAATTAAAAAGTCACCTTGAAATAGTTTGGGAAAATGTTAAACTTACCCGTGATTTGCATATGAATCGTTTTTACAAATTTTATTCGGACGGGGAAATATGGGAGTTAAACTTTTTTTGATAAGGCACGGGCAGACGGGCGGCAATGTCCGCGGCCAATATGTTGGGGCGCTTGACATTGATATGACAGAGGAAGGCATATCACAAGCAAGATCCGCGAAGCATTACCTGTCGAATGTTAATTTCTCTAATATATATTCAAGCCCTTTGAAACGGGCAGCCAATACTGCAAAAATCATAGCCGAAGGTACAGGGCATCAAGTGAGAATCATGAATGATTTGAGAGAACTTGATTTTGGAAAATGGGAGGGCCTGACATTTGATGAAATAAATAAACTTTACAATAAGGATTACCAGGGATGGCTTGAGGACCCTTACAATCATCCTCCGACAGGAGGGGAAAGTTTTAATGAGCTTATTGCAAGAGCGGATAAAGAGATAAATAAAATAGTAAATGAAAATCCGGACGGATCAAGCGTAGCGGTTGTGAGCCACGGGGGCGTAATACTTTCGCTTATTGTAAACTGGCTTAATATACCATCCGGCAGGTGGCGCTCGCTTATACAGAGGCAGGCTGCCATCAATATTGTTGTCATTGATAACGGGTTTCCATATATATCTGCCTTAAATTATACAGGACATTTAAAACCCATATATGATGATAGCGAAGACAAAGTGATTGAGGCCTACAGCAAGATAAAACACAAGTCATAAATATGTAAAATTTTTATGTAAAATTTTTATTGCATATTGATAGCAATTGTTATATTATCCCTTCGGAAGGTTTTTAAGGTTAAAAATTTAATATTTTTTTCTTCTGCTCTATTTTAGAATAGAGTCTAATTTTTTTGAGTAAATCTTAGTCCAAAGGAGGAAAGTTTGTGAAGAACTACGAAATGTTGCTTATCTTCGATGCTTCTCTTGAAGAAGTAAAAATTAACGAAGAGTTGGCAAAAATTACTGCACTTATCGAGAAATCAAAGGGAACAATCACCAAGACTGACGTCTGGGGAGTTAAAAGGCTCGCTTACCCTATCAAACACCAGGAAAATGGCTTTTATGTCATCCTTTACTTTTGCTCTGACACTTCTGTGCTTCCGGAGATTGACAGATTAAATAAAATCAACGACAAAATACTTAGGCATCTTATTGTAAATGTAAAGCCCAATGAGAGCAATTAAAATAATTTTGAAAGCATCATTATTTTAGCGAAAGTGGTGGGACCATGGCATTTGGCGTTAACAATATAACAGTGGTTGGTAATCTGACCAGGGATCCGGAACTTAGATTTACTCCAAGCGGTACTCCTGTAGCAAGTTTTGGAATAGCTGTAAACAGGGGGATTCAAAACAAAGGAACCGGTGAATGGACCAACGAGGTATCATTTTATAAAGTCACGACCTGGAATAAGCTCGCTGAAAACTGCGCTGAAAGTCTAAAAAAAGGTGACAGGACTCTTGTAACAGGGGTTCCTTCCATAGAAAGTTATGAGAAAGACGGCCTGAAAAAGGATACATTTAAGATAATTGCAAATGTTGTTGCGCCCAGTCTTGAATATGCAATTTGTAAAATAGAAAAGAATGAGAGAGCAGATTTTGGCGCCGGGACATCCGGGCAGTATGGGGATGCAGGCGGCCAGGAAAAGCAGGGTCATTCAAAGACAGTTTCACCCGGCGATGACCTTGATTTTTCAAATGATGACATACCTTTTTAAAAAACTAAAGGTAAATCATAACAGCCCCTGGCATTGCAAAATGGGTGTAATAGGTTTGCAGCAGGGTTGAAGCAGTATTGCAGCAGGGGTGTAAATAGCATCGCAACAGGGGTTGCAACAGGAATGCAACAGTTGTGTAAGCGGCATTGCAACAGGACCGCAGAAGGAACGCAGCAGCATTGCAACAGGGTTGAAGCAGCATAAGTTTATAATTAAATCACGCATTAGAATATTAAAAGGAGTTATAAATTGGGTAAAAGAGGAAACAGGCCTACTGTTGAAAAAACCAGCTCCAGGGGTTCAAGCTCCAGGAGTTCATCATCCACGAATTTAAGGCAGGGCAATTCTAAAGATTCAGCGGCTTTGAATTTAAGGCAAAGAAAAAGATACTGTTATTTCTGCAAAGAAAATGTCAATTATATTGACTATAAAAACGTTGCAGTTTTAAAAAAATTTGTTTCCGATAAAGGGAAAATAAGGCCAAAAAGGTCTACCGGAAACTGTGTCCAGCACCAGAAAATGATTGCGGATGCAATAAAACGATCAAGAGAAGTAGCGCTGATGGCTTATTTTAGAAGGTAACATCAGGAATTTTGACCGGGTTGATTTTAGCAATAAGATTTTTACGAAGCTTTTCTTATTATGGTAGATTTACAGTTATATTTATTTTATTTTTAAATTTTATATTTAATAAATTAGAAAATGTCTTTTATGCCCTTTGAAAACTTAAACAGTGAAAGCGAAGGCCCTAAAAAAGCAAATCTTCTGTTGATGATATTTTTTACAGCCATAGCGCTTGCGGCAACTATTTTTGTTCCTTTTGCCGGTTTTGCCGGGCTTGCATTTATACCGGTACCGGCTACATTGCTTTTTCTTTCAAACAGGTACAGGGATGCTGTTATATGCGCAGTCGCAGGGGTTGTGGTTCTTTTTATTTTTAATTATGTGCTTGCAGTAATATTGCTTGTTTTGATTTTTGCGGTAGCTATAAATTACAGGTACATTATAAGCAGGAATAAAAAAATATCTTATGCGATTTTGACCATATTTGCAGTGTTTGCAATCGCACTTTTTTTATTTTTACTTATTGATTCTGCAATACTTAAACAGAATGTGCCAAAGGAAATGCTTGCTGCATACAACAGCTATGTTGGCAATCTAAAACAGGATCCGCTGCTGAAGAATTACCAGAGCCTGTTCTTTTCTGACAGTGCGCAACTGGATGAGGCTATAAGCCAGACGCAGGGATTCTTAAAATACCTGCCGATGCTTGTTCCCGGCCTGGCGGTTGTGTTTTTTGGACTTTCGGCAGTACTTAATTATCAGTTTAGTTTTATGTTTTTAAAAAAGCATAATGTGAAGCTTGAGCCGCTGCCGCTGTTTAAAGACTGGGATTTGGGCTGGTATTATTGCTGGGGTGTGATTGCAGGGATAGCGCTTTTGATAATACCGAAGTTTAATCCGGCATACGACGTGATTATTGATGCGGCAGGCTATAATCTTATTATAATTTTTGGTTTATTGTACATGGTGCTTGGGGCCGCAGTTTTATGGGGCCTGCTTGAGAAGTTTAACATCAGGGTTTTAATAAGGGTAATAATATTACTTGCAGTGTTTTTTTTAATTGGTTTTGGGGCGGTACTGCCCTTATTTGGACTGATAGATATTTGGGCCAATTTTAGGAAACTAAACAGGACACAGTAAAAAATAAATAGTTTTAAATTACCCGGTAAATTAAATATTTCATTTTAGAGGAGGAAGAATTGAAAGTTATACTTACAAAAGATTATGAAAAATTAGGCAATGCAGGAGACATAATAAACGTAAAAGATGGTTTTGCAAGGAATTATCTTATGCCGAACAATGTTGTCCTTCCTGTCACCCAGGGCAATATCAACCAGATGGAGATTGTCAAAAAGTCGCTCATCAAAAAAGAAGCCGGCAGTATTGCTGATGCAAAAAAATTGCTGGAACTTATTGGTGATACAAAAATAACAATTAAAGTCAAATCCAGCCCTGAAGGAAGACTGTACGGTTCAATTACAAATAAGGATATTGCTGAAAAAATTCTTGAAGAAAAGAAAATTGAACTGGACAGAAAAAAAATAGAGATCGAGGAACATATAAAAGAAGTTGGAACTTATAATGTGACAATAAAACTATATAAAGATGTAAAAGCTGTAATACAGCTAGAGATTGCAAGCGACGATGTTGTAAAAGCAGAAATAACAGATGACGGAAAAGAAATTGCAGCAGATGTCGGAAAAGAAGCTGCAGCAGATGTCGGAAAAGAAACTGCAGCAGCTGACGAAAAGGCCGAAGCAGCAGCAGACGAAAAGGCCGAAGCAGTAGCAGATGAAAGGTCCGCAGAAGCAGCTGACGAAAAGGCCGATTTAAAAGCTGATGAAAAAGATATTGCAAAAGCTAATAAAAAAACCGTTGCAAAAGCTAATAAAAAAGCAGAAATAGTAGAAATAGCGGAAGAAGCAAATGAAGAAAAATCCGACGATAAAGCAGTTAAAGAATAAATAATCTTTAAAATATTTAAGTCTCGATTACTTATATTTAACCTGGGCAGACTTACTGTTGTATGTAAAAAGAGTTTTTTGCGCCAGATTTTTTTAAAAGTTTTAATATTATACAATCAGGACTTTTTCTTTTATTATGCAAAACCAGGCAAAGAGATCAAACCAGGTTAAACCGCTGGACACGAGCAAACTTGACAGGATACCTCCGTATAATCTCGAAGCAGAAGAATCAACACTGGGCTCGATGCTGATTTCAAGGGAAGCAGTAATGGCCGTCCTTGAGATATTGTCTGAAGAAGATTTTTACAGAAAAGCAAATCAGGAAATATTTAAGGCATTAAAGGAGCTTTACGCAAAAGGGGAGCCTATTGATACTATTACGTCTGCAGATTATTTAAAGAAAAAAGGAATCCTGGAAGAAGTCGGGGATAATACATATATCCATTCATTGGTAAACAACCTGCCTTTGGCAGCAAACGCCGTATATTATGCCAGGATAGTCAAACACAATGCAGTTTTAAGAAGGCTTATTTACGCAGCAACGGAAATCGCTGTTATGGGTTACGAGGTCCCTGAAAATCTGTATCTGACAATTGATAAAGCGCAGCAGCTTATTTTTTCTATTTACCAGGATGTCAATAATGATTCTAAAAGCGGTAAAATATCAGCAATAAAAGATGTCCTTTCAGAAGTGTACACACAGGTAACGAACCTTTATGAAAAAAAATCCAGCATGACAGGCATAGCTACAGGATTTATTGACCTTGATAAAAAAACATCCGGTTTGCAGGACTCTGACCTTATTATAATCGCTTCCAGGCCGGGTATGGGAAAGACTTCGTATGCCATGCAGATTGCGCGAAATGCAGCGATGCTTGAAAAAATACCGGTTGCGTTTTTTTCACTTGAGATGTCCAAAGAGCAGATTGCACAGAGGCTAATGTGTTCAGAAGCAAGGATAGATCTCCAGCGGCTGCGTTCCGGGAATTTACGGGATGACGAATGGCCAAAACTGGGAAGGGCAATTGAAAATCTTTCGCAATGTGAAATATATATTGATGATGCGGCATTTTTGACTGTTATGGACCTAAGGTCAAGAGCCAGGATGCTGGTAAGTACACATGGCATCAAATTACTCATTGTGGATTACCTCCAGCTGATGCAGTCCGGTATGAATTTTAGGGAAAACCGGGTGCTGGAAATAACTGAGATATCAAGAAACTTAAAAGGTATAGCCAAGGAGCTAAAAATACCGGTGATTGCATTATCCCAGCTCTCAAGAGAAGTTGAAAAAAGGGACAAGAAAAGGCCCGTGCTTGCAGACTTGAGAGAATCCGGGGCAATCGAGCAGGATGCAGACATGGTTTTACTTTTATACAGGGATGACTATTATGATGAGACAAGTTCTGAAGCAGGGCTTGCTGAGATAAATATTGCGAAACACAGGAATGGGCCGACAGGTATTATAAAACTTAAATTTTTCAAAGAATATACTTTATTTGTTAATGCTGCTAATGTCC
>JBBQDW010000038.1:0-15080 GCA_038320085.1 Candidatus Humimicrobiales bacterium | reverse complement strand
TTATAAGTCTTTATTTTTTATATCCATTCTTGCCTTATAAAAGGGTAGAAAAACAATTATTGTTGCAATTATACCCCAGGCAATTGTAAAAAGCAGATTTATAATATGATAATTAAAGCCAACAATAGTTGCAATTTGAGGTGTAAACCCCAGGGCAACAAATACAGCAACAAAGGCAAATTCATAAGTGCCAAACCCTGCCAGAGCATGAGTTGGAAGAACAGCTGAAATTTCTGCTGCAACTGTCGCGAGAAATATTACCCAATAAGAAAGGTCGGAAAAAGAAAATCCCATTGGTTTTAATGTTGCATGAATTAAAAAATAATAAGAGGTAAATTTTAGAACTCTGGTGGCAACTGATGCAAGATAAACCTTCCAGTAGATTCTTCTTCCCTGAATAATTTCTATATTCTTATTTATGTCAATTAGCTTGTCTAAAATATACATAAAAATTTTATTTTTTTTCAACTTAGAAAATTTTTCCACTAAAAAATTTCCAATTTTTATAAAAAGCCCTATAAATTTTGATAGAAAAAAAATAAGAGCAAGACTTACTACAAGCAATCCTACAGCAATCAAAATGACACTAGTGGAAGATATCGGATACCTGTTTAGCCCAACAATAATAATTGAAATTATTATCATAGAAAATACTATTATAATTTCAAAAATAAGCCCTACCATTAATGTAGAGATACCTATTTCTACAGGAATCTTAAATTTTCTGCGCAGTACATAAACATATGAAAGCTCTCCAGTTCTGGCTGGCAATACCATATTGAAGGCATTTCTAATAAGGGATATTAAAAACATGTCTACAAATCTTACCTTATCAGATCCAATAAGCAGCTTTTGCCTGTAAGTTTTAAAGAAATCCACACTGAACATTAACGCAAGACCTATTATTAAAGATGGTTTATAAACTCCAAGAAATGCAGTTTTTAAATCAGAAATATTAATCCTGCCTAAAAGCCAAAATACAAGATATATACCAAGACCTAATACAATTACAACATTTATTGTTCTAAAAATAATACTTCTTATTCTTGCTTTATTATTTGGTTTATTAACTATTGGGTTATCAGTCATCATTTGAGCTACCATCTTTCGTGTTATAACTAACGGCAAAAACTTTTTTTTCTTTATTTTTTATAGCTAGATCAATTATCTCTTTCCTGTCTTGTAAAACATTTACTTTGGGTGACTTATTTAAAACCTCTTTTACTTTATTTGGAATATCCCAATTTGTCCATTCCATTTTTAATACCACCTCCTATAAAACAAAACCCAACACATCTACTTCTGCTCGTTTTTTATTTCTTAAACGAACTAGAAGCCTAGTGCTGGTTTACTATCTAACAACCCGAAATGGGTTTTTATTTAGTCATCCAATATTAATTTATTGTTTTTATATTATCATTGATAAGTAAAATTGTAAAATTTAGAGTTTGACAAACGTTTTAGAAGATTTGAAATTTATAATTGATGGTGTTAAGGCCTCATAGATATTTTGTGGAGTTAGTCTATAAGCCGAGTTCTGCGTCAGATACTCTCAAAGATGACATATTTTATATGTAAAAAATGTCCCAATCATTCAACTGTTTCCAGCAATGCAACGCTTTGGGCGGCAGCCCCTTCTTTTGCGCCGCAAAACCCCAGTCCTTCACTGGTAGTGGCTTTTATGCCAATTTGGTCAATACTTATCTCGAGAGCTTCCGCTATCTTAATTTTCATCTGGGGAATATACGGAAAAATTTTGGGTTCTTCGAGAATGACCACTGAATCAATATTTAAAATTGTATATCCTGCATCCCGTACTAACGTTTTTACTATACCAAGCAGTGTAACACTTGAAATGTCTTTATATTTCATATCCGTATTGGGAAAATAAACACCTATATCATTGAGGCCTGCTGCTCCCAGTAATGCATCCATAATCGCATGAATTAATACATCTGCGTCTGAGTGCCCTTCGAGGCCGGCAAAGTGCTCTATCGTCACCCCGCCCAGGACCAGCTTTCTTCCTGTTGTTAGCTTATGAACATCATACCCTATACCGGTTCTCATATATTTGCCCTTTGGTTTCCCCATTTTCTATTTAATCGCTCTATTTACCCTTAAGTTGCTTTATTGGTCCCTCGGTTACCCTATTTGACCTTTAATAACCTGATTTTCCCTTTGATTGCCTTATTTGCCCTTTGTTTATTCTATTTTCGTCCGTTTATTGTCCTATTTTTGTATCTTGGTTACCCTATTTTTACCCTCAGGGTACACTATTTACCCTTTCCGTCTCTCCTCATTATAAGCTCAGCCACAAAAAGATCGAGGGGGGTAGTTATCTTTATATTCTCATGCCTGCCCATGATGACTTTAACCTTAAAACCTGCCCTCTCCATCAGCCCGGCATCATCATTTCCAAAAAAATTATCCTCATAAGCTTTTTTATATGCAAATATAAGTTCCTTAAAATAAAAAACCTGCGGAGTCTGCGCCATGCACACCCGGGCCCTTGCTATGGTCGTATCAATAAAATTATCCTCATTGATTTTTTTAATTGTCTCATATGCCGGAGCGGCGATGATCACACCTTTGGCCTGCTTGTCCTTTGTATTTAACTTTACAAGATTTTCTATCAGCATATTTATCTCATCTGCAGTTATCAACGGGCGAACCCCGTCATGGACGGCTACAATCTTGCATCTCTTGGGAATAGCATTTAGGGCATTAAACACGGAATCCTGCCTTATGGGGCCGCCGACAACTACTGCCCTTACTTTTGTAAAATGATATTTTTTTACAATTTTTTCACGGCAGTATTCCAGGTAATCTTCCGGCACTACCAGGTAAACAGCATTTACCCTGAATGCATCCTGAAATGACTGGAGCGTATGGGCAATTATGGGTTTACCGTTAATCTGGATAAATTGTTTGCTGATATTGCTTTGGAGCCTGGTACCTCTGCCTGCTGCTGTAATTATTGCCGCAATCATATACTATCCATTATCCAGAGTTAAAATAAAATTTACTATTGGAAAAAAAGGTGAGACAACGAAAAATTTAGAACCTGAGCCTTTGAGCTACTCCCCTCCTTTGGTTATAGGGTTCGTGATACAGATAATATTCAGAGAATTTTTTTAACCGGTCAAAAAGCAGGCTTGCCCTGACTTTACCCATACCGGGGATTTCAGATATTTCTTCAACACTTGCATTTATTATACACTTTAGATTCTCGAATTTGCCGACAAGATTCTTTAGCAACTGTTCGGGGAGCCTCTTTATTTCAGACATAACCCTGATGCCCTTGGAATGGACCATAAATTCCCTTAAGTTTCCTTCTGCCTTATATCCAAGCATTTTTGCTATATTGTCAAGATCAAGAAGGTCATCTTCGGCAAGGTTATTTATCTTGTTTTTTATATCTGCGGGCTTTATGCCATCATCAATTTTTATATAGTCTTCGATAACTTTAAGGCTTTCGTCTGCAACATTTACCATAAGTTCCTCAACCTGCATATTAAGAAGACGTCCGTCGCTTCCTAACTCATAGATATATCTTCTGACTTCTTTTTCGGTTTTCATTACTATACTGGAGCGCTGAAGGACCGACACAACATCAAAAAGCGTTACTATGTCCTCGAGTTCCCTGATAGTCAGATTTACCATGATGTTGTCAAGGCCTTCTTTGTACTTGCTCAAAGTCTGCAGCGCCTGATTTGCTTTTGAGAGTACTATCCTTGGCTCTTCTAAAAGATACTTTATTTTATCCATATAAATAGTGACAACATCCCTTTTTTGGGATATTGATATCACGAGGGATTTTGTCTGCTTTGCAACTCTTTCAGCGGTCCGGTGCCTTGTACCGGTTTCAGATGTTTTTATCAGGGGATTTGGGTAAAGATGTGTGTTTGCATATAGTATCCTGCTTGCATCCTCGCTAAGTATTATTGCTCCATCCATTTTGGCAAGCTCATAAAATTTTGCAGGTGTAAAACTGCATCCTATATAGAACCCGCCATCAACAAGCTTTAAAACCTGCTCGGAATCACTGACAACAATAAGCGCGCCGGTCTTGGCCTGAAGCATATATTCCATACCGGTCCTGAAATCTGTGCCCGGGGCAATTCTCTTAAGGCTTTCAAGTAAAAGTTCTTCTTCCTTTTCCTTCATGGGCTCCTAAAATATACTTATCAAACTTTTAAAACTGTTGGTTCTACTTTTCTTATCTCAAATTGTATAGTATCGTTTTCTGCGCTTATCTCTATTAAATCCCCGGCTTTTATTTCAGCGCTTATCAGTTTTTCTGAAATATTGTCTTCTATCAGTGACTGAATAACCCTTCGCATCGGCCTTGCGCCCATAGTCGCATCGTATCCTTTTTTAAGAAGGAGTTCCTTGGCAGATTCTTTAAGTTCCATTGCAATGCCCTGTATGTCAAGCTGTTCTGATATCCTCGCTACCATAAGGTCAATGATCTGATAGATTTCCTGCTTTGTGAGTTTATGAAATACAATTACTTCGTCTAACCTGTTTAAAAATTCAGGCCTGAAAGCTTTTTTGAGTTCACTCATGACCTTGCTTTTTATTTCATCATAAGTAAGATCTTCGTCCCCGATTTTTTTAAACCCGAGAGGATTATTCTTATTTATTTCCCTTGCTCCCAGGTTTGATGTCATTATTATTACTGTATTTTTAAAATCAACCCTTCTTCCCTGTGAATCAGTCAGATGCCCGTCTTCAAATATTTGGAGAAGGATATTAAACACATCAGGATGAGCCTTTTCTATCTCGTCCAGTAAGATAACGCTGTAAGGTTTTCTTTTTATTTTTTCAGTAAGCTGGCCGCCTTCATCGTAACCTACATATCCGGGAGGCGAACCTACAAGCTTTGATACTGAGTGTTTTTCCATATATTCTGACATGTCTATTTGAATCAATGCATCTTCTTTGCCAAACATAAAGACTGCAATTGTTTTTGCCAGCTCTGTTTTACCGACTCCGGAAGGGCCGAGGAATATAAATGACCCAATGGGCCTTTTCGGATCCTTAAGGCCCGACCTTGAACGCCTTATTGCTCTTGAGACAGTTTTAATGGCTTCGTCCTGCCCAATCACTCTCTTATGGAGTTCTTCCTCCATTTTGAGAAGTTTGGCAGATTCTGTTTCTGTAAGCTTAAATACAGGAATTCCTGTCCAGTTGGAAAGTACAATAGCTATTTCATTTTCACTGACTTTTTCTTTTTCGTCTTTATTTGCTCTTCCCCAATTTTCTTCAAGCCCGATTTTTTCCCTTATTAACTGCTTTTCTTTATCACGAAACTCTGCAGCTTTTTCAAAATCCTGGGCCTTTATAGCTTCCTCTTTTTGATTTATAGCCTGCTCGACTTCTTTTTCAAGCTCTTTTAAATCAGGGGGATTGGTAAGGTTTCTAAGCCTTACTCTTGAAGCAGCCTCGTCAATAAGGTCTATTGCTTTATCTGGAAGGAACCTGTCAGATATATAACGGTGCGCAAGCTTGACAGCTGATTTTATTGCTTCCTCAGTGATTATAAGGTTATGGAACTCTTCATATCGGTCCTTTAACCCCCTCAGTATCTCAATAGTCTCGTATTCGCTGGGCTCATCAACATACACCGGCTGGAAACGCCTTTCGAGAGCCTTGTCCTTTTCGATATATTTTCGGAACTCATTGGCAGTAGTTGCGCCGATAGTCTGTATTTCACCTCGTGCAAGCATCGGTTTAAGAATTGATGCGGCATCAATTGCGCCTTCAGCCGCCCCTGCGCCTACCAGGGTGTGCACCTCATCAATAAAAATCATGATTTCTCCGTCTTCTTTTATCTCCTGGAGTACTTTTTTGAGCCTTTCTTCAAAATCTCCCCTGTATCTTGACCCGGCTACCAGAGAACCAAGATCAAGTGTAAAGATTTTTTTATTTCTTAAATTAGACGGTATTTCTTTTGAAACAATTGCCTGCGCAAGTCCTTCTACAATAGCAGTTTTACCTACACCCGATTCGCCTATCAAAATAGGATTATTTTTTGTCCTGCGTGAAAGGATCTGCATTATTCTTTCGATTTCTTTTTTCCTGCCGATGACAGGGTCAAGTTTCCCATCTCTTGCAAGCTGGGTTAGGTCACGTCCGTACTGGCTAAGAGTTTTTAAGGATTTTTTCTGCGATTTGTCGGCATTTGCACTTTCATCCTGCGGGTAAAAAGGATATTTATTTAATAGTTCCCTTATTTTTTCCTTTATTGATTCAAGCCCGATTCCAAATGAATTTAATACCCTTGCAGCGACACCTTCGCCTTCCCGAAGCAGACCAAGCAATATGTGCTCGGTACCGATATAGTTATGCCCCATTTGCAGAGCCTCTCTCAATGAAAGCTCGAGTACTTTTTTTGCCCGGGGGGTAAAAGGTATATGCTCATACGCTTCAGAGGTACCTTCTGTAACAGATTCCCTTATGGCATTTTTTATATCTTCAAGTGAAACATTCATGGATACAAGTACCTTTGCGGCAATGCCCTCCTTCTCGCCTATCAGACCAAGAAGCAGGTGCTCTGTCCCTATATAATTCTGTTTTAAAAATCTCGCTTCGTCCTGGGCACGGACCACAACTTTTCTTGCCCTTTCAGTAAATCTTTCAAACATTTTTATCAATTCCTTTTAGGATTTTTTTTCTTATAATATCTGCGCGAACTTTATCGACCTCATCACTATCCATTTTAAGGTCATCAAAACTGTTAAGTACTATATTAGACTCTCCAATCAAACTTATCAACTCATAAAAGTTGAAATGCCTGACGCCCTTTACCATATCAATATCAAGCCCTAATTTTATCATCGAAAGAAGTTCAAGCGCTTCTCCGTATGTGAGCATTTTTGCATATTTCAACATGCCGTATGAACGAAGAACGCTGTCTTCTACCCCAATGGGCCTTGAAATTTTTAACTGATCCCTTGCCATCTTTTCCTCGTCGATAATATTGTGGCAAACTGCGTCCATCTCTTCGAGTACCTGGTCCTCATATTTTCCCAGGGAAATCTGGTTTGATATCTGGAAAAGATTGCCGACTACATCGGAATTTTCCCCAAAAAACCCCCGGATATTACAGCCTATCTTAGAGAGATTTTTTACAAATTCTTCAATTTTCCCCGAAACAACAAGAGCCGGCAAGTGACATATTATTGAAAGCCTTAAGCCTGTCCCCAGGTTGGTCGGACAACTTGTCAGGTAACCAAAATCCCTGTCATAGGAGAAATTAATTTTCTTCTCTAATATCTTTTCAATCCCGTAAATCTCTTCATATGTGCTGCGCACATTAAGGCCCGGCAAAACACTCTGAATCCTCAAGTGGTCCTCCTCGTTTATAAGGACCGAAATTGACCTGTTGTAGTTCTGAGGATTATATTTCAAAATCAGTCCCTTTGACTGAAGCTTTAGAAGCATTTCCGGGCTCAATATATGCTTTTCTACAAGATACCGCCTCTGTACCTTTGAAAGTTTCGAAATCATATAAAAAATATATTTACTGTTCTTTTTTGTTTTCTCAAAAAAAGAATCCTTGACAATTTCCAGAATCATCTTTTTTTCCTCGAAGGTATTCCTGGTGCTAAATGAAATACCTGAAATATTACGGGCAATCCTGGCCCTGGTAGTCAGTATTATCTGGTTTTCAAGACTGGCTTTAGAAAACTTTCTTTCGAATTCTTTATTTTTAAATATATCTTTTAAAATATTTTGCATTTATAAATGTGTTAAAAAAATAATTATCTCTGACGCTTATTAAGCTAATTTATCTTTTTACCTGTATATAACTTCTTTTGCAATTTTTTTATCGTGTCCCTTAATTTTGCGGCTTCTTCAAAATTTTCTACAGTAACTTCTTCTTTGAGCATGTATTTTAAATCCCTGATTTCTTTCTCTACTCTTTCATCCATGCTTGACATAGGAGGTATCTTGCCCTTATGTTCTCCGCTTTCATGGATTGCTTTGATTATAGGCATCAACGAGTCTTTAAATTCCTTGTAACAGTTGGCGCACCCGACCCGTCCTATTGACTTTATGGTAGCTAAATCTATCCCGCAGGATGAGCAATTCTTATCATTAGCTTTTGCCAGTTTATCAAATAAGTTGTCGCTCCCACTTTTATCGATGATTTTTATCTCAACTTCAAAGACTTTTGTGAGAAGTTTTGTAATATCGTTAAATATTTCCTCTGTTGGAAAAATAGCAAAATCTTTAAGACAGTCAACACAAAGATTTATCTTTTCGGAACGGCCGTTTATTATTTTCACCAAATGTATATTTGCCTCATTGGCTCTGCAAAATTCGCAAATCATATTATTTCTCCGTCATTTAAAAATATTCCAGGAAATACTTGTTCCTGCACTTTAAATTCATAAGGCTTTAAAATTATTACGCTCAAACATCATTGCGCCTTAAAATTCCTGCGCTTTAAAAAAAGTACAAATACTGATAGTAACAGATTAATATATAATAGCTAAATGGTCAATACGATGACGGGAAAAAATCTAAGTTTGAAGAACTATTCTTTTTCAAGCCTTAGCAGCGGAAACAATATTACATCCCTTATGGATTTACTGTCTGTTAAAATCATGACAAGCCTGTCAACGCCAATGCCCTCTCCCCCGGTGGGCGGCATTCCATATTCCAGGGCCTTAATAAAATCAAAGTCTATTTTCCCTGTCAGCCTTTCCTCTTCATCTGAACTGGAAACCTGCTGCTTAAACCTGGATATCTGATCCTTTGGGTCAATAAGCTCAGAAAATGCATTTGCTACTTCGTCCCCGCTTATAAATAGCTCAAATCGTTCCGTAAGCTCTGGGTTTTCGGGGTGTCTTCTTGCAAGCGGGGATATTTCAATAGGATAATCCTTTATGAATGTTGGCTGTATTAAATGCTGTTCTACAGTTTTTTCAAATATCTCATTTATTATCTTGCCTTTTTTTGTAGATTCAGGTGTAATCTCTATTCCATGCTCCTTTGCAATTTTCTTCAATTCTTCAACGCTCATTTCCAGGCTGACTTTCAGGCCGCCGTATTTCTCTATTGCATCTATCATGGATATTTTTTCCCAGGAACCATCAAAACTGATCTCATTTTCCTTATAGGTAAAATTTAAGGTCCCTATAGACTTAAGCGCAATAAACTTAAACATTTCTTCTGTTAAAGCCATCAGGTCATTGTAGTCAGCAAAAGACTGGTAAAATTCCACCATTGTAAATTCAGGGTTATGCTTATGTGAAATACCCTCATTCCTAAAATTCCTGTTTATCTCATAAACTTTTTCAAAGCCGCCTATTATTAGCCTCTTTAAATAAAGTTCCGGCGCTATCCTTAAGTAAAGCTGCATGTCAAGGGCATTATGGTGTGTAGTAAACGGCCTTGCAGCTGCTCCTCCGGGAATCGACTGGAGCATCGGCGTTTCTACTTCTAAAAAACCTCTTGAATTTAAAAATTCTCTTATGGCTTCAACGATTTTTATTCTTATGAGAAATACTTTTTTTACTTCCGGGTTTACAATAAAATCAAGATAACGCTGCCTGTATCTGAGTTCGACATCTTTAAGCCCGTGCCATTTCTCAGGCATTATCCTTATAGATTTTGAAAGCAGGCTAAATTCCGTAACGTTAACTGAGAGTTCACCTTTGTGGGTCACAAAAACATTTCCCGTTACACCGACCCAGTCGCCAATATCCAAGTCAAGAAATGAATTATATTTTTCTTCCCCGATATTTTTAATATTTAAGTATAGCTGGATCTTGTCATCTGAATCCTTTAAATCGCAGAACGCTGCTTTTCCGTGGACCCTGAATATCATTAATCTTCCGGCTATAGTGTATACTTCCTCTGATTTTTCACCTGCTGCAAGGCCTGAATATTTTTGCCTTATCATTGCCACTGAAGCATTCTTCTTATAGTTTGCAGCATATAGCTGCTCGCCTTTTTGCGACATAGCTTTGATTTTTTCAAGTTTTAAACTTATAGGTTCGCTTAAATTTTCTTCAGACTCAGCATAATAGTCATAATCCATGGCACTATTTTTATTATCCCGGCAGCTTCCTGTTTCTTTATCTTCCATTAGATTAGTTTAAATTAATTATGTATTATTGAGTTTATTCTATATTATTGTCTGCATCATACTATTTCTATTATCTTATAAGTTTTTGTGGCAGAAGGAGTTTTAACAGTTATTGTGTCGCCGATTTTTTTATTGATAAGAGCTCTTCCAACAGGAGATTCATCAGAAATCTTATTTTTTTCAGGGTCCGATTCAACCGAGCTTACAATTTTGAATTTTCGCTCCTTCTTTTCATCAAGATCTTTTAATACGACTGTAATACCTAAATCAACCATACCCTTGTCTCCATTTTCAACAATAGTATAATTCTGCAATATTTCGTTTATCTGCTCAACCCTGCCTTCAATAAAAGCCTGGTCATTTTTTGCATGTTCATACTCGGGATTTTCAGTCAAATCCCCGCCAAATTCCTTTGACTCTTTCAGCCTTTCGGCCACTTCTTTTCTCTTGTTCTTAATAAGGTCATCCAGCTCTGTCTGGAGCATACCAAGACCTTCCTGTGTCAGCCTGTATTCCTTCATGAAAAATCACCTCTAAATTCCTGTATATCTTAAAAATAGGGGAAAAAATTGCTGCAGAAATCAATAATAATTTTAATTGAGGTATTATATTGTAACAGCAGCAAGATGTCAAAATTATTATCCGAATCTGCCGGTTATGTAATTCTCAGTTCTTTTGTCTTTGGGGTTGGTAAATATTTTATTTGTATCATTGTATTCTATCAGAGTGGAAGGCTCCCCGGATTTCTCCATCAGGAGAAACGCTGTTTTGTCAGAGACTCTTGCGGCCTGCTGCATATTATGGGTGACTATGATGATGGTATAGTTTTCTTTAAGATCATCCATAAGGTCCTCAATTTTTTGAGTGGAAACAGGGTCAAGCGCAGAAGCGGGCTCGTCCATAAGTATCACTTCTGAATCAACGGCAAGTACGCGCGCAATACAAAGGCGCTGCTGCTGGCCGCCTGATAAATCCAGTGCGGGAGAGTTAAGTTTATTTTTTACTTCCTCCCACAAAGCCGCTTTTTTCAGGGTATCCTCAACTATGCTGTCGAGTTCGTTTTTTGTATATTTTCGGTGGAGCTTTACTCCATAGACAACATTTTCATAAACAGTTTTGGGAAAAGGATTTGGCCTCTGGAAAACCATTCCTATCCTTCGCCTTAAATCTACAACATCAACATTGTCATTATAGATATCTATATCGTCTATTCTGACTTCACCTTCAATTGCAGAAGCAGCGGCTATCAGCTCGTTCATTTTATTAAAGGTACGAAGAAGTGTCGATTTGCCGCACCCGCTGGGGCCTATTATTGCAGTTATGGCGTTTTTGGGAATGTCCATGTCTATATTCTCAAGGACCTTCGAACTTCCGTAAAAAAACCCAAAATTTCTTACAGTGATTTTTATATCATCCATAATTTCTAAATAAATTAAATAAATAATTGTTCTTTAGTAAAAATGTTAACATAAATCTTTAAAAATTATAGTTTTTATTGGAAAATTTAACATTTTTTTAATATCCTAAAAAACATGGAATATCATTTTTTGATGACAATAACAGTTGCCGCCCGACAATATAATAAGTATATCTAATCTTTATAAATTCTATATATTACTCTTCAAGGCTTCGTTTATACTTTTTAAACTTTTCGTTGATATCAGCATACTTAAGCCCCAGTATCTGCACAGCCAGTATACCTGCATTTTTAGCTCCGTTTATTGCTACAGCAGCAACAGGCACCCCTGGCGGCATCTGTACAATCGACAAAAGCGAGTCAATTCCCCCAAGGTCTTCTGTTTTAACCGGAACACCTATTACCGGAAGTGTTGTGTAGGATGCAATAACACCGGGAAGATGTGCCGCTTTCCCTGCGCCTGCTATGATTACTTCAAAACCATTTTCTTCAGCATCTATAGCAAACTGCCTTGTCTTATTGGGCATTCTGTGAGCTGATGATATCTTTATCTCATATTCGATCCCAAAACTCTCCAGTATTTCAGATGCAGGTGCCATAACAGCCTCATCAGACTTACTGCCCATTAAAATTGCAACTTTTCTTTTTGAACCTTCCATTAGTTTTCCTCCTCTGCCCTGAGAGCTATATCTTTTCTGTACTGCATACCATCAAAATCAATACCGGAAATTGCATCATATACTTTTTTTCTTGCCTGTTTAAAAGTCTGCCCTTTTGCTGTAATGCTTAATACCCTGCCGCCATTTGTATATATATCATCACCGGCTGATTTGGTCCCGGCATGAAACACCACAACATCATTGTTATTTTCAAGCAAATCAAGTCCCTTTATAAGGTCGTCTTTTGAAGAAGTTTCGGGATAACCCCCGGATGCAAGAACAACACATACACTTTTTGACTTGTCCCATTTTAAGGTATTGCTGCCGAGTTTTCCGTCGGCACATCTTACAAGTACCTCGAGCAGATCATGGTCAAGTCTTGGAATTAGCGCCTGTGTTTCAGGATCGCCGAACCTGCAGTTATATTCAAGCAAAAGAGGCTGGTTGTCTGATACCATAATACCGCCATACAATATGCCCTTATAAGCTATGCCTTCATTAAGAAGTCCGTCAAATGTCGGGTAGATTATCTGTTCGAGTATTTTTTTATAAAACTTTTTATCAACAAACGGCACAGGGCTGTAGCTGCCCATACCTCCGGTATTTTTACCTTTATCATTGTCAAATATCTTTTTATAGTCCTGGGCCAAAGGCATTGGAAGAATATTCTTGCCGTCACACAGGCATAATATGGAAACCTCAAAACCCCTGATAAACTTTTCTATTATCAACCGGTCGCCTGCGCTTCCAAAAGCATTTTTTATAAAGCAGTTTTCCATCTCTTTAACAGCGTCCTGCTTTGTCTGGGGTATTATCACGCCTTTTCCTGCAGCGAGTCCGTCAGCCTTTAACACTATCGGGAAATCATCTTCATTAAGGTTTTTTATATAACTTAAAGCTTCCTGATACCGGCATCTTTCAAAAGTGATACTGTCTGCTGTCGGTATGTTGTATTTTGCGCATAATTGCTTGGTAAAAGTCTTGCTTCCTTCGATTGCTGCAGCTTTTTTATTCGGGCCGAAAATACGCAGGCCCCTGCTTTTAAAATAATCAACTATTCCATCTGCAAGAGGCGCTTCGGGCCCTACAATTGTACAGCCGACTTGTTTTTCAAGCGCAAAGTCAGCCATCTTTTTAAAACTATCACTGCCCGTCACCGCCAAATCATGGCACTGGCCCAGCCGGCTTATGCCGGGATTACCGGGGATGGCATAGATTTTTCCAGTACCGCCTCCGGACTTTAGCTTCCAGCAAATGCAGTGTTCTCTTGCGCCGCTTCCTATAACAAGAACATCCATTTTAATAATTACCTCTTAAGTCAAAAAACCGGTAATAAAAAAATAATTTGTTACTAATAAGTTGCTGATACCTATAAAACCCTCATTGGTTTTATGGGCCTGCTTAAGATACCCTCTTTTGGGTGTGTCTTTCTTATTATTATCTGGCTTCTTTCGGGACCTACACTGACCATTGAAAGAGGGACCTTTAGAAGTTTTTCAATTTCAAGTATATAGTTTTTGGTGTTTTCGGGAAGACTCTCAAAATCTTTTATCTGTGAAATATCCTGTTTCCAGCCTTTTAAAACTTTGTATACCGGTTGGCATTTATGCATCATTGTCTGATGAGGAGGGATGTTTTCAAAAAGTTCTCCCTCATAAGTATATCCAGTGCATATCTTTACCTCATCAAGGCCTGACAGTACGTCAAGTTTGGTAAGGACTATTTTATCAATGGAATTTAACATTATTGAATATTTCAATATTAAAATATCGAGCCAGCCGCATCTCCTTGCCCTGCCTGTGGTAGTTCCATACTCATGGCCCATTTCCCTTATATCTTCCCCGATGGAACCTTCTATTTCTGTAGGTAATGGTCCTGAACCTACGCGGGTCGTATATGCTTTTGCTACACCGATTATTTCTGATATTTTTTTTGGTCCGACACCGGCGCCCACGCATGCTCCGCCTGCAATTGTTGAAGAGGATGTTACAAACGGATACGTGCCGTGATCGATATCAAGCAGGGTTCCCTGTGCACCTTCAAATAAAACAAACTTCCCGTCATCGAGGTATTGATTTATTAAAAATGATGTGTCGACAATATATTTGCCGATAATTTTTACAAATCCTTTATATTTTTCAAATATCTCTTCAGGATTTAAAGGTTTTAACCCGTATACTTTTTCTAATATTGCATTTTTGAGCTTTAATGCTTCTTCAAGCTTTGTCCTGAATATTTTTAGGTCCAGTAAGTCCTGCGCCCTGATTCCGGACCTGTAAGCTTTATCCGCATATACCGGACCGATACCCTTATGGGTGGTCCCTATTTTTGATTTTCCCAGATTTTGCTCCCCGGCTTTATCAAGTATGATATGGTACGGCATTACAAGATGCGCGTTGCCGCTTATTCTCAGGTTACCGGTATTGATGCCTTTACCGGCAAGTATCTCCAGTTCCTCAATCAAAGTCTCCGGATTTATGACAACTCCGTTTGCTATCACACATAATGTTTTCGGATACAGTATACCTGATGGAATATGGTGAAGTTTAAATTCATCACTACCGGCAATAACAGTATGCCCGGCATTGTTGCCGCCCTGAAAACGGACAACCATATTCATGTCCCCGGCTAAAAGATCAGTTACCCTGCCTTTCCCTTCGTCCCCCCACTGGGTCCCTAATAATATTATACCCGGCATTTTATTTTACCTCTCAATTCAAATCATTCTTAAAATCATGCTAAAACTAATCCCCGTTCGGGACATTAGCAGCATTAACAAATAAAGTATATTCTTTGAAAAATTTAAGTTTTATAATACCTGTCGGCCCATTCCTGTGTTTCGCAATATTTATCTCAGCAAGCCCTGCTTCAGAACTTGTCTCATCATAATAGTCATCCC
>JBBQDW010000037.1:0-15227 GCA_038320085.1 Candidatus Humimicrobiales bacterium | reverse complement strand
GTCGGCCCTGTTTTCGATTGCTTCATCAAGCTCAGCAAAGTTTTTTACCTCGACTTCTATTTTTGCGCAATGCGGTACATTGTTCCTGACGCTTTCAATGGCATTTTTTATTCCGCCGGCAGCAGCGATATGGTTGTCTTTCAGCATAACTCCGTCAAACAGCCCGAACCTGTGATTAAATCCGCCTCCGCAGACAACGGCATATTTTTCCAGCTTTCTTAAGCCCGGTTTTGTTTTTCTGGTATCAGTGACTTTTACATTATATTTTGATGCTATCGAGGCAAACTTGGCAGTAAAAGTCGCTATCCCGCTTAAGTGCTGCAAAAAATTAAGACAGGTGCGTTCGCCGGCAAGCAGGGACTGTGAGGGGCCCGTTATCTTGCAGACAACGTCAGGGTATTTTACCACCTGTCCGTCTTCAAACATTTTTTCAAAGCTTACCAGGCTGTCGACTTCTTCAAATATAAAACCTGCGACATCTATTCCTGAAAGTACTGTTTCCTTTTTTTCCTTGCAGATTATGTAAGATGATGATTTATGTTCCTGGGGAATAAGATATTTTGAAGAGATATCTCCATAACCTCCAAGGTCCTCCCGGATGGCTGTATGGATTAATTCCAGGATTTCAAATTTTTTTATTTTATTGAGTTTTGCTGAATTCATTTTTTCCATATTTTTATCAGGCCCACTTTATCAGGCCCCTATTATCACGCCCATTATATCAGACCTATATTAATATTAACAAACCCAGTGGCCAATGGTGCTATAGAACATTTATTTTAAATTTACTATTTTACCGGTTCAAACGTTGCATCATCCCCCTTAAGGATAATATGTTTTTTCCAGTTTTTATCATCGGTAAGCGGGTAGTCGTTTCGCTGATGTGTGCCCCGGCTTTCCTTTCTTAGCATTGCAGCCTTTATTATAATCGAGCCGACTGTCAGCATATTTAAAAGTTCAATTTCTCTTTTACCTGGCATATTATAAAAATCATTGTTTTCCAGTACCTGCGTAATGAAATCCCGGGCCTCTTCTAAGCTATTTTCATCCCTGAGGATGCCTACATTATGGCTCATTATATGCCTGAAACTGCTTATTAATGATTCAACCGATTTTTCTTTATCGGTTGCGGCAGAAGAATGTTTGTCGCTTATAGACTGGCCGGCGACCCCACGGGCAGAATCATTATGAATTCTCGGGCCGGCGGCCGTATCAGCAGAATCATTATTGCTATTATGGCTTTCCGGGCCGGCAGTATTTGCATTGGAAAAAGACCCGGTCATATCCTTGCCGCTATCTCCGGTTTTACTGTTTTCATATTCACCTATTGCTTTTTCCAGTTGTTTTAAATTATTTTCAATTTTTGCATCGGAACTTTTGCCTGCTTTTGCGATTATTTCCTTTGAGATCTCCCAGCCGAAAACAAGCCCTTCAATAAGGGAATTGCTGGCAAGCCTGTTTGCTCCATGCGCCCCTGTTGCAGCGCATTCACCGCATGCATATAAGCCACTGATATCAGTATTGCCCTTAAGATCGGTTTTTATTCCGCCATTTAAGTAGTGCGCTGCAGGGAATACTTTTATAAGATCAGTGTGGAGATTTAAACCGTTTTCCTTAAGTTTTGCAATGATATTTGGAAAGCGAAGCTTTAAAAACTTTTCAGGGACATGTGTTGCGTCAAGAAATACATTTGAAATTTTCTGGTCCTTCATTACTTTGACCATTTCTTTAACTACAATATCCCTTGGAGCAAGCTCAGCTTTGGGGTGTGCCCCGACCATGAACCTGTTTCCGTTTTTATCTCTTAAATATGCGCCCTCTCCCCTGAGCGCTTCTGTTATAAGGAAGAGCTTGCCATCATTTGTCTTAAAAACTGTAGGGTGAAATTGCATGAATTCAATATCTTTTATGGAGGCTTTCGCCCTGTAAGCCATTGCAATACCGTCGCCCGTGGAAATAGAAGGATTTGTTGTAAGCTCAAAAAGCTGGCCAATTCCCCCACAGGCTATAACTACATTTTCAGTAGGATGTATCTCGACAACATTTTCTTTTATGTTTAATGCAAGCACACCCAATACCCTGTCCTTAAAGGTAACAATATCAACTGCCAGATTCTCCGGGAAGAACTTTATTTTGCTGAAAGTCTTTGAATATTTTACCAGTTTTTTCTCTATTTCTTCACCTGTAGCGTCCCCGCCTGCATGAAGTACCCTTGGGAACGAATGGCCGCCCTCTGTTGTAAGGCTTATCTCACCTCCTGAAATATCAAAGATAATCCCAAGCTCAAAAAGGTCCTCTATCATTTTTGGGGCTGTTTTTACAAGCTTTAACACTGCATCGCTGTCGCTTAAACCCTGTCCGGCAGTGATTGTGTCTTCATAGTGTATCTTCCATTTATCAGGTTTTTTAATTACTGCAGCGATTCCTCCCTGGGCATACCAAGTGGTTGAGTCCGACAAGTTACTTTTTGTAAGTACCTTTACGCCGGCATGCTCGGATATCCTGATTGCTGTAGAAAGGCCCGCAATCCCGCTTCCTATAATGATGCAGTCACAATATTCATATTTTTTTTGTAAAAATGAAGGACTGACTAAATATCTTGGTAACATAATTATTTTAACTCTCCGGGATCAATGTATTTTTATATCCGTTTTTAATTTTATTATAAACTTTTTTCAAAAAATTTAAGCTTTTTTAAAAAAACCCGTATTTGTAAATTGTTTTTTAAAATTGTTTTTAAAATAGCGTATGATTGCCGGTACTGACTCTGTTTATTGTAATATCACTGCTAAGCTTTGAAGTTTTTATAAAAGATTTCGGTTGGCTAAACTATTGCCAGCATCCTTTCAATAGCTGTTTTTGCCCTTGTAATTATCTCCTCAGGAAGAGTTATCTCATACTTTTCTTCTTCAAGCGACCAAAGGATCTTTTCAAGATTAATAAGCTTCATATTGGGGCATATTATCTGGCTTGACGCAGGATAAAAAACCTTTCCGGGGTTTTCTTTTTGAAGCCTGTGTATAATGCCTACCTCGGTTCCGATTATGAATTCTTTCTGCACCGACTGCCTGACAAAGATAAGCATCTGGCCGGTGCTAAGCACTTTATCAGCAAAACTAGCAACATCCCGGGAGCACTCGGGATGCACAAGTGTGACAGCCTGAGGATGTTCTTTTTTTAAGGCGCTTAAAGACTTCACATTTACCCTGGCATGGGTTGGGCAGTATCCATTCCATAGTATCATTTCACGCCCTGTCTGATCCTGCACATAGCTTCCAAGATACTTGTCAGGGATAAAGATTATTTGTTTGTCTTTTGGGATGGAATTGACCACTTTTACTGCATTTGAAGACGTACAGCATATGTCGGACAGCGCTTTTACGCTTGCAGAGGTATTTACATAACATACAACGACTGCGCCCGGATGCTTTGCCTTAAAGTCGGCAAGCTCTTTTTCTGTTATCATGTCCGCCATAGGGCAGCCCGCATTCTCGTCCGGAAGTAGTACTTTACTCTTAGGGGATATTATTTTTGCTGTTTCAGCCATGAAATAGACACCGCAAAATACAATTATGCTGCTTTTCGTTTTAGCAGCTTCCTGGCTAAGCTGTAATGAATCACCCACAAAGTCTGCAATATCCTGGACCTCATCTGTCTGGTAATTGTGCGCAAGGATTACTGCATTCTTTTCTGTTTTTAGTTTTATGATCCTGTCTGTAATGTTTGTGTTCTTATTCATAATTATCTATTTTACCCATTTACCTGTAAAAATTACCGCAAAAACAAAAGATTTGAAAAATTTTAAATTTACGTTTAAATTATATAAAAAAAACTGTATAAATAAAACCGTGCAAACAAAACTATATAAACAAAACTGTATATATAAAATCGTATAAATAAAATCGTGCAAACAAAACTGTGCAAATAAAACTATATAAATAAAATCGTATAAATAAAACCGTGCAAACAAAACAATAAAGAGCAGGGGGATTTTTTGAAGGTTATTATCAGTGAAAAAGAGATAGCTGCAAAAAGAATTGCGGCGATTCTTTCCGGAAATGTTGTAAAGGAAGAAAAAATAAACGGTATACCGGTTCACCGCATAAAGCATCTGGGGGAAGATTGTGCAGTCATTGGGCTTAAGGGGCATATCTTGCAGGTCGATTTCCCGAAAGAATATTCTAACTGGTTTAAAGTCGACCCGGCTGAACTGATAGATGCGCCGATAGATAAAACCCCGATACATAAAACAATAGTCCAGGCACTAAAAAAACTTGCTGATACAGTTGACGAGATAATTATTGCAACAGACTTTGACAGGGAAGGCGAGCTGATAGGTTATGATGCCTGGCAGGTCATTGACGAAAAAAACAAAATAGCAACAGTCAAAAGGGCCAGGTTTTCTGCAATAACTCCGATAGATATAAACCAGGCATTTTCAAAACCGGGAAAAATTGATTTAAATCTTGCTTTTGCCGGCAGGGCAAGACAGGATATTGATCTTGTCTGGGGAGCAGTACTTACCAGGTTTATTTCGCTGGCCTCCTATCAGGTAAAGGACAAATTCCTTTCAGTCGGAAGAGTGCAGACTCCCACGCTTACATTGATTGTTGACAGGGAAATGGAGATATTATCCTTTGTACCTGAGCCTTACTGGGTGATAAACCTGAAATTAAAAACTGCAGACGGTGTAGAGTTTGAAGCCACCCATAAGAAAAAAAAGTTTTTAAAGAAAGAGGAAGCTGAAAAAGTCTTTAGTAAAATCGGGGAAACCGGCACAGTCATTGATGTCACTGAAAGTATAAGAAAAGTTGCGCCGCCTGCTCCGTTTAACACCACGGGCCTTATAGTTGCTGCAAACTCAATTGGTTTTTCTGCTGTAAAAACAATAACTGTTGCTGAGAGCCTTTACATGAACGGATTTATAAGCTACCCGAGAACCGACAATACGGTTTATCCAAACTCCTTAAACTTAAGGGAAATAACAAAGATATTAGAGCAGGTGCCTGCATTTAAAACAGCTGCGCTTGAAGTAGCCCGGCAGGAAAAAATAAGTCCTTCAAGAGGAAATAAAAAATCGACGGACCATCCTCCTATCTATCCTACTGCCCCGGCCCAAAAAGCTGCACTTTCTGAAGATGACTGGAAACTTTATGAACTAGTCAGCAGAAGATTTTTGGCAACACTGCTGCCTGCCGCTGAATTAAAAAGTGTTTCCGCCAGTATTGATGTAGGCGGGGAGATATTTATTGCAAATGGCTCAAATATAATAAAAGCAAACTGGATTGCGCACTATCCTTACTATAAACATGAAGATGTTTTTATCCCCGAACTCTCAAAGAGCCAGATCCTGAAAGTGTTGGATAAAGAGTTTCTGGACAAACAGACAAAGCCGCCGGGCCGGTTTTCCCAGGGTAAGCTGGTTGAAAAAATGGAAGAGCTTGGGCTTGGGACAAAGTCTACGCGCCATACGATTATCCAGACCCTTATAAACAGAGGTTATGCAAAAAGCAATCCGCTGATACCTTCAGAAAAAGGTATTGCTGTTATAAAAATGCTTAAAAAACATGCAGAACGGATTTCTACGCCTGACATGACCGCTGAACTTGAGCAGGACATGGACGGCATTGCAAGCGGCAGCGAGACAAAGGATGAGGTAGTAGAGAAATCAAAAAAGATGCTCAAAGAGGTCATGGCCAGCCTGGCCAAAGGTAAGGAGGAGATTTCCAAGGAAATCAAAAAAGCTGTAAATGAAGACAATGTAGTCGGCAAATGTATGGACCCGGCATGCAGCGGAAATCTCATAATAAGGATTTCAAGGAAATCTAAAAAACGGTTTATCGGGTGTAATGCCTATCCGGGCTGCACGAAGACATTTTCCCTTCCCCAGTTGGGACTTGCGCTTACCACAAAAGATGTCTGCAAGCACTGCGGATTTCCTGTAGTAAGGATAATCACCAAAGGCAGGAAACCATGGGATTTATGTATAAACAGTGAATGTACGGGCAAAAATGAGAAATATAAAAAATCTTCAGATAAAAAACAAACTAAAGAACCTGCTGAATGATGCCAGTTTTAAAATACCGCAGGATATAATCGATGCTGTTAGAAAAGCCAGGCAGCTGGAGGAAAATGATAGGGCCGCGGCTATTCTCGACATGATTCTGGAAAATTCTTTGATTGCGGCAAACCAGAGTCTCCCTCTGTGCCAGGATTGCGGTTCAGTATATATCGATATAGGCCTGGGTCCTGATATCTGCATTGACGGCGGGCCCGGTTTTTTAAAAGATGAAATAAATAAAACTGTTGCAGAAGTCTATAAAAATCAGTACTTAAGGACCTCTATTGTGGCCGACCCTCTTTTTGAGAGAAAAAACACCGGCAATAATACGCCTGCGATAATAAATGTTGATTTTAAAAAAGAGGACGGGCTCTCAATTGATGTAAGCTTAAAAGGCGGCGGCAGCGAGAACTGCTCATGGCTCTTTATGCTTAATCCTTCTGTGGAAAAAGACGCAATAACAGACATGGTTTTAAAACTGGTCAGGGAAAATGCAAGCAAGGCCTGTCCGCCCATCATTGTAGGCATAGGGCTGGGCTCGACAGCTTCAGAAGTTTTAAAGCTTGCCCGAAAAGCAGTTTTTCGTAATCTTGACCCTGTAAATCCTGATTTGCGTTACAGTGCGCTTGAAAAGGAACTGCTTACAAAGATCAATAAAACCGGAGTGGGCCCACAGGGACTCGGGGGGAATACTACTGCACTGGCGTGCAATATTGAATTTGCTCCCTGCCACATGGCAACACTGCCGTTTGCAGTCATGTTTGGCTGCCACTCTACAAGAAGGGCATCAGCTTCGCTTTAAAAAAGCTTATTAACGCCTATTTTTTCATTTAGAGTTTGCAATAAAAACATGTGCTGTGCTATTCTTATTTTATTGCCGTAAAGCACCTATAAATAAAAAGTCTTTATAAAAAATTGCCGGGATATGGATTTAAAATTAAATCCTTTAAAAAAATCCGGGTATATTAAATAAACACATATTATAAATCCGGGAAACCTGGTTTAGCATTTTTGTTTATCAGTAAAATTCCGGCTTGACAGAAAAAAAGTTTTGTTATGTGCTTTTTGTCTCATTTTAATTTTTAAATTTACCTGACGGGTGAAGTCTGAAAGAAAATCAAATTGGCAATATTTATTCATAAAATAAAAAGGCTTAAGGGCAAAGGCTTTCATCAATTTTTGTGCCTTAAGCGAAGAGAAAGGAATGGTTATAAAAATGAATAAACTTAAGTATGCTGTTATCGGAGCAGGGAATGGAGGAAAAGCAATGGCAGCACACCTTGCCTTAAAAGGATTTCCGGTAAAACTTTATAATAGAACCCTTTCTAAAATAATGCCCATTATAAAAATGGGTGGGATAGAGATAGAAGGCGAGGTAAATGGCATCGGCAAGCTTGATCTTGCTTCAGACAATATAGGTGATGTAGTCAAAGATGCTGATGTAGTAATGGTTGTTGTGCCTGCTTTTGCACATGCGGCAATTGCTGAAAGATGTGCCCCGTTTCTAAAAGATGGCCAGATAGTATTATTAAATCCCGGAAGGACATGCGGAGCCCTTGAATTTATAAATATACTGCGCGAGAGGGGCAACAGCAATGATATAATAGTCGCAGAAGCGCAAACATTTATATACGCCAGCAGGGGCATGGGACCTGCTTCTGTAAAGATATTCAGGATCAAGCAGGCTATTCCTGTTGCAGCAATTCCAGCAATAAAAACTGCAGAGGCGCTTGATAAGATCAATGAAGCTTTTCCTGAGTTTATTTCAGGGACCAGCGTAATCGAGACAAGTTTTAACAATATCGGGGCTGTTTTCCATCCTGCCATCACAATACTCAATGCCAGCAGGATAGAGTCCACTATGGGTAATTTTCAATTCTATATTGAAGGTGTCACGCAATCTGTGGCAAGGGTGCTTGAGGAAGTGGACAGGGAAAGGGTTGAAGTCGCTTATGCGTTAAGATGTAAAAATGTACTTACTGCAATGGACTGGCTCACAATGGCTTATAACGTTGTTGAAGACAATCTTTTTGACGGGATACATTCAAATCCCGGCTATGTAGGGATAATGGCCCCAAGGATGACAAATGTCAGGTATATTACCGAGGATGTCCCTATGAGCCTTGTGCCGATATCAGAATTCGGGCAGATTGCCGAGGTTAAAACTACAGCTACTGATGCGCTCATTGACCTTGCCAATGTTATTTTTAAAGTTGATTTCAGGAAATCAGGCAGGAACCTTATCCGCCTTAGGATGGAAAACCTAACCCTTGACGAGATCAGGAATGTTTTTATAGATGGTTTGCCAAAAAGGCTGCCTTAAAAGAGACTGGAGGTTAAAAGTTGAGAAAAATACTTGGTGCTTCAATTGGCAGTTGTGTGCATGTTGCAGGAATCATGAATTTTTTAAATATTGCCCGGGCTTTTGGTTTTGATACAAAGTTTTCGGGCCAGGCTGTGAGCATTAACAGTCTTCGAAGTGAAATTGAAAAATATGATCCGGAAATAATAGCAGTAAGTTACAGGCTTTCCCCCGAAAGTGCCGCCGGACTATTCAGTGACCTTATTGAAAGTATAATTAAAATCTTTAAGGGAAAGACTTTTCTTCTCGGGACCACAAAACCTGTTGCAGACGTCCTTTCACAGGCAGGAATGCTTAAAGTATTTGACATGGTTTTTACGGGCGGTGAATCAGCAGAAGACATTGAAAACTACCTCACAGGCAAAAAGCTTCAATTATCAGGCATTAAGATTTTACCGCAGACTCTCACTGAGAGGATAAGCTTTAAAAAACCATGGCCTATTTTAAGGCATCATTTTGGCAGGCCGACTCTTGAAGAGACTGTAAGGGGAATAAAGAAAATAGCAAAAAGCGGGCTTATTGATGTAATTTCAATAGGACCTGACCAGAATGCGCAGGAATTCTTTTTTAAACCTGAAAAGATGAACCACCTACAGGATGGGGCCGGTGGTGTTCCCGTAAGAAGTGACCAGGATCTTAGAAAACTCTATGAAGCATCACGCTGCGGAAATTACCCTATAATGAGATGCTACAGCGGGACAAATGATATCCTTAAATTTGCAAAAATACTTGTTGATACCATTAACAATGCCTGGTGCGCTGTGCCTCTATGCTGGTATAGTGAAATAGATGCACGCAGCGAAAGAAAGCTTGAAGATGCAATAAAAGAAAACCAGCAGGTCATGGGATGGCACGCCAGACAGGGCACACCAGTCGAAGTCAATGAATCCCATCAGTGGAGCTTAAGATATACAACCGATACAGTGGCAGTAGCGACTGCATACCTGGCTGCTTATAATGCAAAGAAAATGGGTGTAAAAACATATGTTTCGCAGTACATGTTTAATACACCGCGTGAGACTTCTTTTACAATGGATCTTGCAAAAATGCTTGCAAAGATTGAATTAATTGAGTCACTTCATGATGATGATTTTTCCAGCATAAGGGAATCAAGGACAGGGTTGTTCAGTATGCCTGCCAATTTTAATAAGGGCAAAGGCCAGCTGGGCTCATCTACCATGCTGCAGATGCAGATAGAACCTTCAATCGTGCATGTTGTGGCATATTGTGAATCAAGCTATGCAGCAAAACCTGCGGATATAATCGAGAGTTCTGAAATTGTGATGAAAGCTATTGAGAATTGTCTTGGCGGCTGTCCTGACATGAAGGCTGACACTTCTGTAAGGAAAAGAAAAGAGGAGCTAACCAGTGACGCAATGCTTATTATAGAAAGTATAAAATCCCTGGATTCGGCAAACAAATGCGAGGACCCACTGACAGATCCCGGAATAATAGCCAAAGCAGTACGTTGCGGAATCCTGGATGCGCCACAGCTTGCCGGCGCAAGCGGCGCCTGCGGCAAAATGAATGCAATGTTTATTAATGGGGCAAATAATCCTGTTGATGATTGTGGAAATCCCATAAACGAAGAGGAGCGTTTAAACAAGATTTGCATATAGAATATAATGAAAAGACAACATTACTTTAAATTTAGATCTTCATTCCGGGTAATTATTTTTAAATATATTAATATCTGATTTAAAATCCAAAAATAGGCGGAGTTAAAATGGAAATATTATTATGGTCACTGGCAGTATTTTTTGGCAGAGTTGCGGATGTTTCCTTAGGGACCATCAGGATTAATTTTATTATAAGGCGCAAAAAAATATTTGCAGCTCTCATAGGATTTGTTGAAGTGACAATCTTTATTTTTGTGATATCCAGGGTAATAAAAAACCTTGACGGAAATCTATACGGCGTACTGGCCTACGGGGTGGGATTTGCGGTAGGAACCATAGTGGGAATGTTTATTTCAGATAAACTCACAAAAGATATGGTCAGTATAAATATTATTTCCAAGAGAAAAAGCGTTGAGATAGAGTCAAAGCTCAGGGATGATGGCTTTGGCGCAACAAGCTATGATGCCATTGGCAGGAGCGGACCTTTAAAAGTAATCAATGTAATATGCAATCAATCAATCCTGCCCAGGCTTAGCAAGGCTGTCTTAGACGAAGATCCTAATGCATTTTTAAATACTCATGTTCTTGGAAGCCATAAGGGCGGATACCTTCATGGCATAAAGAAAAAATAAATTTTTTGTTTACTGTTGTCAGTATTTACAAAAATTTTAGTTAAAATTTTCTGTAAATGAAAGGAAGTTATTGTAATTTATCCCTGGGAAAAAATCCCTGAAGTTCCTGTAGTAATAATATTCTTCCTTATTCCTGAGAGTAAAACCATCTTTTAAAATTTTATGTTTTTCAAATTCACTATCAGATATCTCATCATCTATTACTTTACACAGAAAGTAAACAGTCCCTTAAATTTGACATAACATTCAAATCCTGGTTTAAATGAAAAGGCAAAGCCTTGAATTAAAATTTTGCCTGTTGCTGATTTTTTAAACTATAATAGTCATCATAACAAGTAAATATTTCAAGCTTTGAAAAACAATTATAAGATTATTAATTTGTAAAGGGAGATCAATAATGAACATTGATTTTAATAAACTTGGATTAAGCACCCAATCAATAGTGTCAAACTTTAAATTAAACTGGATTATTATAATCGCAGTTGTTGTAGTTGTTGTTTTGGTTTTTACAATCATAAGGATAATATCAAAAAGGATAAACAGAATAATAGATAAAAAAATAGGCCCGGATAAAATTGATATCAAAAAGAGGTCTTTTACCTTTAATAATGTGGTAACCCAGCTTATTACAGCTCTGAGTATTTTTGCAGGTGTCATGATTATTGCCGGTCAACTGGGAATAAGCATATTACCCATAGTAACCGGGGCAGGTGTTATTGGGCTGGTGCTTGGGTTAAGCGCACAGAGCCTTATAAAAGATATTATAAATGGGGGATTTATTCTTTTTGAGCAATGGTTCCAGGTTGACGATATAATTTCTGTAGGAAATGTTTCCGGTACTGTCGAGCGCTTTAATCTCAGGTCAACAGTTATAAGGGATATTAATGGAACCGTGCATCATATCCCAAATTCTGAAATTAAAATCTTAAGCAATATGACATCTGAATGGGCAAGGGCCGTAATTGACATAGGCGTGCATTACAGTGAAAAAACAGGCAGGGTAATTGAGGTTTTAAACACAGTTTTTGACGAGATATACAATGATAAAATTTATAAGGATTATATAGTTGAAAAACCCCAAATCCTGGGAGATGACGGCATCAGCTCACTTGATGAAAATGCAGTTGTTTTTAAAATAATCTGTAAGGTCAAACCACCTAACCAGTGGACTATTGAAAGGCAATTAAGAAAAAGGATAAAAGACAGATTTGATGAAGAGGGGATTGAAATGCCTTACCCATGCAGAAATATTTATATGCGCTAAAACTGATTTAGCATTTATTGAAGATTATAAGATTATAAAAAAGATTTTAGATTACCTGGGCATAGATGAGTTTAAAAGGGATGGGCCTCCACCCAATACGCTTGCTGTGGAAGACTCATAGTTAAATGTTTACTAAAAACAATCCGGAAACTTTTTTAAAATGGATGTCCATCGTAAACAGCTTTAGCCCATTTTGAAATGCTGCCGAGGCGATCCAAATATCGTTTGTCGGTATTGGAGTACCGGAATTTCTAAGCTCTGTAATAATTTTTGCATAGAACTCTGAAGTTTCTGCATTGACCTCGAAAACTTTGACCCTGGGGGAATCCAGAAAGAGATTTAATTCATTTCTATTTTTCTCTTCGCTTATACCGCCCTTAAATCCGGACAAAAGTTCTCCGATTGAAATTACGCTGACACCGATTACCTGCACCGCGTTGATAATTTTTTTGACTTCAATGTTTCCCCGCATAAATTCGCTATAAATATTTGTATCAATAAGGATTTTACTCACTTCCACAACTCCTTATCAATTATTCTTTCAGAATTGATTTTACCGGTTATTAAATCATATTCTTCGCCGCTCCATTTCCCGAATAATTCGTCGATATCATCATATGACTTAGTGAATTCTTTTTCTTTTTCAAATCCGGTATTTACCTTCAAAAGCGATAAAATAAACTTATTAATACTTGTCAGCTTTTCAGCAGAATGCTTTTTAATTTCTTCATATAATTTGTCATCAATTCCTCTTAAAGTATATGATTTCATATTCTCCCCTACCACAGTATCATAAAATTAATATCATAATGATAACATATTATGATATCATTTAAATAATGTCAAATGTATTATTAAGTTTAGGTAAGTACTATGGTAATTATCTTACTTATATCTGGAGGAGCCAAAAAGCGAGTTCTTATGATTTCAAATTTACTTGCTTCATTAGTTTTTTTGTTTCATTGAAGAAGAATTCCTTTATTTCACTTAAACTATATTCTTTATCAATAAAATCAACAGTAAAATCTTTTATATCCTCAAAAAAGTTTAACTGGGAAAGAAAAAGTTTTTCTGAAAAGCCCTCCTTGAACTTGGATTTTGCGTCTTCTATTACCTGTTTTAAGGAAAAACCGCTTTTTATGATGATAAAAAGATCCACATAATCCCTGTACTCAGGCCTTCTTCCAATCGCGTAGGCCTTATCAGAAGAAATATCTTTAAAGGAAGATAAAAATATTGAATTATTTAAAACTACAGGATTGTATTTTCTTATAAACGGAAAATAAATCAAAGAGATTTTAAATTTCAAATCAGATATGAAAGAGAGTTCATAAATACTATTAATAAGTATCTCAACTTTGGAGTCAAATGCATCAACTGCTTTTTTAAAAAAATCCGGCGGTATTTCATAAGGGAAAAACAAATCAAAATCATAAGACTTCCTGGCAGGCAATTGAATCATGAGTGATGTGCCGCCTGACAATAGCCCTTTTGCTTGGAAAAAAGGCTTTAGCTTTAACAGTACTTCAATTTCTTTGCTGCTAAATAATTCTTTTAATATAATCTTTTTCATTTAGTTTGTCGTTAATTTCCAGCAAAAAATTTTTTACAAATAAAAATACGGGCCTGGTATATATACTTTTAGGAGAGTCAATAAAAGTGTTTTTAATTACCTCCTCAGGGTAAATTTTATTAAGCAGCCGTATATGCTTCAGGTTTCCATAAGCCAGTATCTGGTGAATTATATAAATTTTATCATTATCAATATTTAGTTTTTTTACATTTTTTGACCACAGCAATGGCTGTAGTACTACCGGCAGCTTTACACTTTTTTTTGAATCCATTGTTTTATCCATAATATAATTATATCACATTTAAAATTCATATTTTTTGAAAAATAAATAATTAATTGGGGAAAGTAATTGTAATTATCGTATTAATACATGGGGAATGGATCTTCTCCGGTTTTTTTAAGTTCTACGACAAAGTATTTAAAATATCAGGTTAATTTTAGGCGTATTACGAGTCTCTGTTAATGAATGCGGCAGGGGTCATAATTTTAACTGTAAACTTGGGATAATCTTTGCCATTTCTAGTTATTAAAAAATCGCATCCGGTATCTAATGCCGAGAAATACTGTACTTTTAGTCTTTAACCTCTGCTTTATAATCTTTAATTAGAGCATATGCTGTACTTCTTCCACCCTCCGGCAATTTATATAGTATTTTTTTATCAATTAAATCATTAATATCTCTAAGTGCCGTATCCTGTGAGCACTTTGTGATTTTTGCCCACCTAGAGCTTGTCAGCTTGCCGTCAAATCCATCTAATAATCTACTTAATATTTTTCTTTGTCTTTCATTTTCAATCCTGGAAGCATTATCGGTCCAAAATGTATGTTTAAAAAGCACCTTTTTTAATATTGTATTAGATGACTTTAAGGCATTTAATAAACAATATAAAAACCATTGCAACCATTTTGTGATATCAATATCCCCTTTCTGTGTCAATTCCAAAATATCATAATATTGTTTTCTCTCATTTCCTATTTGAGCCGACATGCTATAGAACCTATACGACTGTCCATCCGATCTAGCCAGGGCCATATCAGTCAGTACCCGCGCGATCCGGCCGTTTCCATCCTCAAAAGGATGAAGTGTTGCAAACCATAAGTGAGCCAGTGCTGCTTTTATTACTAAGTCAAAGTCCTGATCATTATTAAACCATTCTATAAATTTCTTCATTTCTTTTTCCAAACAACTGGAAAATGGTGCCTGATAATGGATTTTTTCTTTTCCTATTGGTCCCGAAACAACTTGCATAGGACCTTTGGAATCATCTCTTAATTTTCCAACCAGGATTTTCTGTATTCCACTATATTTAAGAATTTGCCCGGCGGTTATTTAGTAGACGACATCCGGATCGACTGGCGGCAGGCTGAATACGATTTCCTCATCGGGTGTGATATCATAATCCTTTAGGATGCCGTGCAGTGCCTGGAATATGCATTGTTCGGCCAGGAACGGGTCTTCTGGTTTTTTATGCAACCCTCCGTCACGCGGATCGTATACAGAGAATTGTTGTTTTAATTTATTTGCGAGGTCACCGGCCATTGCCTGATCGGTTGCTTTCAGCAGTTTGAGTATCCTGGTTTTCTTATCGTATTCTACGCTGGCATAGAACTTTTTGTTAGTGGTAACTGTAAATATCATGTTTTCGGCTCCTATCTCATTTCTATCAGCCACGAACAGCGTTCCAAAGGTATATTTTATGATTCGGTTCGGGTATA
>JBBQDW010000036.1:0-16378 GCA_038320085.1 Candidatus Humimicrobiales bacterium | reverse complement strand
AATAAACTCGCAAGAGAATTACATGATACTGTAACTCAAACCCTTTTTTCATCAAATATGATTTCAGAGGCTATACCTAAATTATGGAAAAAGGACCCGGAAACTGTATTTGAAAGAATTGAGGAGATAAAACAGTTAAATAATTTTGCACTTGCAGAAATGCGTGTTTTACTTCACGAACTGAGGCCTTCAACCTTCAAGGAAGAAACCCTCGGAAATTTGATAAAAGAGCTAATAAAATCTATTGGATCCAGAACTAAGATCCCGGTTGAATTAATAATAAATGGAGAGTATAAGTTTCCATCTAAAATCGAGCTTGCATATTATCGTATCTCTCAAGAAGCATTAAATAATATAATTAAACATTCTCATGCAACTAAAGCCAGCATTATTTTAAAAATCCTTCCAGAAAACTTATACATGGATATTACCGATAATGGGCGTGGTTTTGATGATAAAAAAATTGCCTCTGCTAATTTAGGAGTAACCATAATGAAAGAGCGGGCAAAACTTATAGGAGCCTCAATTAATATAGACAGTATGCCGGGTAAAGGCACGAGGATTACGGTTAGCTATAATAAAAAGAATAACCTTAAATAAATAGAATAATAGATAAATAAATAACTGTTCTAATGACAGCTAAAAACCATATTTTGTCATGGTAGTTTTTTAAAGCAAAATATTTTATAATATTATAATTATGAGTATTAAAAAGAAATAAAAAATGATAAAAGTATTAATTGTTGACGATCACCCTCTAGTGAGAAAGGGTATAAATATTCTTCTTGGAGTCTATGACGGTATAGAAGTTGTTGGGGAAGCAGAAAATGGCAGAGAAGCAATAGAGATTTGTGAAAAGTATAACCCAGATATAGTTCTTATGGATTTAATTATGCCGGAGATCGATGGCATAGAAGCAACCAAAAAAATACTTGAAAAGTGGCCATCTATTAAAGTAATTATACTAACCAGCTTTATAGATAAAAAACTTATAGAAGATTCTCTTAAGGCAGGAGCAGTAAGTTATATTTTAAAAAATATATCCGGCGAAAAACTGATAGCAACTATAAGAGATGCCAATAAAGGAAAATCTACATTATCTTCTGAAGCAAGTGATTTTTTAATTTCAAATCTGAAAAAACCGACTATTTCGGAATATCAGTTGACCAGCCAGGAAAAGAATATCCTTTCGGACCTGGTTTTGGGTATGTCAAATAAGAAGATAGCCCAGAAGCAGGTATTAAGTGTTTCTACGGTAAAATTTCATGTGAGTAATATATTAAGCAAGCTTGGAGTCTCCAGCAGGTCTGAAGCTATTTCAATAGCTTTGAAGAATAGACTGACCCAATAATCACTGTTAAAACCTTCCTTTTAAATCTTAGACATTGTACTTGTGACTTATACATGCTGGATTGTGTTTCCGATATAAGAACAAAAACTATCCCATTTACCAGGATAAAACTGGTCAAAATACTGTTACTATCATTTTGCTGCAAGATTATAATTTAAAGATATACCCGATGATTGGGTTTGCCCGGAATGTGGAGCGCCCAAAGACCAGTTTAAAAAGTTTGAAGAATAATTAAAATGATAAATTGGAGGCAATATGTCAAAAAAAATAATATTACTTATCGAAGATTTGTTTGAAGATATTGAAGCTATTTATCCCTATTACAGATTAATTGAGGAGGGATATGAAGTAAATATTATTGGTCCCCAAAAAGATAAAGAATATAAAGGTAAACATGGCATGACTTTAAAATCAGATATTTCCTCTAAGGAAGCAAGACTTGATGATGTTGTAGCTTTGATAATTCCCGGGGGTTATGCACCTGATAGAATGGTCCGGGATGAAAACATGGTAAATATTGTTAAAAAATCTGTAAATAAATGTTGTGTCATTGGTGCAATATGTCATGGTCCTCTTATGCTGGTTGAGGCAGATGTCATTAAGAATAAAAAGGTTACAGGATTTGAAAGCATTAGAACCCCACTTAAACTGGCCGGTGGAATACTCATAAATAATAAGGTTGTCACTGATGAAAATATAATAACAGCACAAGATGCAGCCGATGTAGTAGAATTTATGAAAGCTATAATAATCTTAATTGAAGCTAATAATGATAGATGATTTAATTTACAAAACTAATTTACTATTAATTAATTACAAAAAATAATATTAAGGATATTTTAAAATGTTAAGGACCTCAATAAAATTGTTTAAAATCTTTGGCATTGAAATAAGGCTTGATTACAGCTGGTTTATCATATTTGCTCTTCTTATCTATTATTTTGGCTTCAGCTATTTTCCTGCCGTTCTGCCTAACCTTAATAAGGGTCTTACTGCAATCATTACGGTTATAACAGTTTTACTATTCTTCTTTTCTATTTTATTTCATGAAGTGAGCCATTCACTTGTTGCCAAGAAAAAAGGTATCAAGGTTAGCAGAATTTCCCTTTTTATATTTGGTGGCATGTCTGAGATAGAAAAAGAACCCGATCAACCGATTACGGAATTACTGATGTCTCTTGCGGGACCGATTTCCAGTTTTGTAATTTCAGGAATCTTTGCAATTATATGGTTTTTTACAAAAAATATTCCTGCAATCAGCATTCCTGCAGGTTATCTTACGTGGATCAATCTGTTTTTGGGAATTTTTAATCTCCTGCCGGGATATCCGCTGGATGGCGGGAGGGTACTAAGATCAATAATATGGAAGATTACAAATAATCTCAAAAGGGCGACATTTATAGCTTCAACAGTTGGAAGGGTAATAGGTTTTTTAATGATCGCAGTCGGTATTTATTTCATTTTTACAAATAACTTTCTAAATGGAATTTGGCTGGCTTTTATTGGTTGGTTCCTGCAATCTTCCGCTTACTTAAGTTACAGGCAGCTCATTTTTGATTCATCGATTAAGGGTTTTAAAGTAAAAGACATGATGAATACTAATATAGTGGCAATAAAAAGAGACGCTACCGTTGGAGAAATTGTAAACAATTATTTTATGAAATATAAGTTTGGAATATTTCCTGTTGTAGATGATCATGATAATAAGAAATTAATAGGCTTTATTTCGATTCATGATATTAAAAGTGTTCCAAGAGAACAATGGGACTCAACTAATGCAATGGATATTGCTGAGGAAGTTACAGAAAATGAGACAATAAGCAGCGAAGTCGAAGCAAATGAGGCCCTAAGACAAATGAGCAAATATAATTTGAACCATCTTGTCATTTTATCTGATAAAAAACTAAAGGGCATGATAACCAAGAGTGATATTCTTCAGTTTATACAGCTATACTCGGAACTTCATTAAAAAATTGACCATTGAAACAGTATCTAAAGGATTGCTTCTAATTAATAATTGCATTGAATAGCAGAAAGGAGTGGCTGATGACTCGTGATCCAGTCTGCGGTATGTCTGTCGATGAAACGGAAACAGACTATCACACCACTTACAGTGGAGAAAAATATTCGTTTTGTACAAACCGGTGCAAGCAGTCGTTCGAGCATGACCCGGAGCGTTATTTAGCTCATATAAAGGCTGAAGGCAGTGATCTCAGAAAGGTTGTTGTCATCGGAGCCGGACAGGTGGGAAGCACCTATGCGTTCACTCTCATGAACAGCGGAATCGTCAATCATATTGTTTTGGTTGACACCAATCGCAACCTGGCAGAGGGGAATGTCATGGACCTCCGCCACAGCCTGCCGTTTGTTTCCCCTGTCCAAATAGATGTCGGAAGCTATGAAGACTGCCGGGACGCCGACCTCGTAGTGGTAACCGCTGGCGTCAGTCAGAAACCGGGGGAGACCCGACTTGATCTGGTTAAGAAAAATGCCGCGATATTTGGCGATATCATACCGAAAATCGCCGCTGAAAACCCCCGTATAATTCTTATTGTTACCAACCCTGTAGATATCTTGACCTGTGTGGCTCTTAAACTCTCCGGCTACCCCATGAACCGGGTATTTGGGACCGGCACAGTACTGGACACTGCCCGTTTCAGATCACTGCTCGCCAAACAATGTGAAGTGGATTCTCACAATGTGCATGGGTTTATCATCGGCGAACATGGCGACAGTGAAGTACCGGTATGGAGCCGCTTGACAGTCGGAGGGGTGTCGTTTGACAATTACTGCTCCTTTTGCGGCTTGGCCTGCGGGAGCAATGACCGCGATGAACTGTTCGGAAAAGTAAAGAATGCGGCTTACGAAATTATCGAGAAAAAGGGATATACATCGTATGCTATCAGTCATGCGCTGGTCAGGATAACCGGGGCGATACTGCGGGATGAACACAGTATTCTTACCGTATCTTCACTGCTTGACGGCCAATATGGTGTCAAGGATGTCTGTTTGAGTGTTCCCACAATTATATCAAAAACGGGGATTATCCGTATTTTGGACTTGCAGTTGAATGAGAGTGAAGAGCGAATGTTCCATGAGTCAGCTAAGACTCTCAGCGGAATCCTGCGCGAACTCGACATTCAGTGAGTATTCATATAAATACACTTATTTACTAACAGTCCCATAGTGATAGGTTTTGACGTCTGTCGGGCGATGCCATCCTTTACCATACTCCATCTGTAAGCTATTAGTGCACACAGCAAGATATACAACAATTGATTTGTATTTCGGAGACTGTAGGATGGCGATTATGACCACTCCAGGTGATATGAAACGTAGAACTTTCATCAAGGCCGCCGGGACGGGCCTTGTGTGTGCAACCTTGGGGAATTTGGCTCCATTGCTTTCAGCATGTAGTGAAGTATATCACTACAAGATCATGTGTGAAATACGAAATCACTACTTACACCGAAAACAGCCTTGTATATTCATATTCGACGTCAACAGGGATACATATGACATGGAGAATATTCCTGTCGCTCGAGTTTGGCCTTTTTTTCACTGCGCCAATGCGCGCCCCGTCCCGAAATCGAAAATAACAGCACTGCAACCCAACCTGCCAACGGCAGGAGGAGAACGGGCCTGAGACTTCCCGACACTTTCTTTGCAAACAGTGAATATGCTGTGGCGCTGCATACAGCTCCGAAAACGAACAGGCTGCCCAAGATAAGGTCCGATACTCCGCGGGCCTGTATTGATTTACCTGAGGTGTTGATGATCAGCGCGCCTCAGCAATTTGTTGTAACCCGCGCATTTTTACTGCTGTTAATTGTTTTGGCATCAATTCACCTCAAATCATTGGGTGATTTATTCTTTTCAAAAAAATCACTCACAATACCAAAGGTTTTGTTTGTCTTGGCAATTGATTTACTTCCATCTTTCTCAATTCCACTTAATGCGCGGATGGCATCTATCGTTTCGGGGACAACAATTGCCTGGTTATAAACCTGGTAGTTATAAAATAATTCACTGCCTATTACTCTAAGACTATCTTCCCATAAACCCACTTCCCACATATCCCCTCTGGAACGACCGAGATCAGACATCAATTCAATCGTACTGTTGAGCGCTACCAATCCATCTGAAGCGTGTAAAAAGGCGATCCGGGAATCCTTCCGAAAGGCGGCTAAAATCTCTTCCCTACTGGCATCGCGGGTAAGCTCTACACTCCAGGCATGGAGATGGCTATTGGTATGAGCAGCCTTCATCGCAATTGTGACCACATCCAAATCCGGATCCACTTTTTGTGCATCCGGACCCTGATGAGAAGGTATCTCTTTTTCGGGAACAACCGTGTTCATGATGCCCGAATGATCCGATTCCCATGGGTCAGTTGCCCTGCGTACAAGTACGCCGCGCGCTTTTTTAAGTAGGCCTGCTCTTTTTAATGCGCTTAAAGTACGCACAATACTCGTGGTATTACAGGATACTACCCGGGTCGAATTTCTTCCCAGCGCGGAAGCGTAATTTGCCTGCGCAATAAAGGAATGCCCGGTAAGTTCATGCTTTTCCCCTCCCTGAAAGATGGCTTTGATGCCATGCTTGTCATATAACGCCATGTTTTTGGTGCCAATGCCCTTCGGAGTACAATCTGCGATTACATCGATTTGTCCCCATATTTCATCAAGCTTACCTTGAATTGGAATGCCTGACTTTTGCATAGTATTGGCTGCGTCGTCGACGGATGCAAAAATTGGATAGTTTTTCTCGACTGCGGCTTTGATTCGCCAATCACTGACAATATCTGCAATTCCAATTAATTCCATGTCATCTTGAAGGACAACTGCATCGGCAACACGTTTACCGATCACCCCATACCCATTCACGACTACTTTTACTTTTGAAGTTGTCATTATTTTCTCCTTACCAAAAATAACTATATTAATTTTTGTATTATTTACTGACTCTCCTGAAAAAAGAAAGATTTCTAACAAGGTGAAAATTATGAAAACCTGTTCATAATCAAGTCTGGTTTCCCAAATTCCAGATTATTCATTTGGATAACTCCTTTCATAGGATATATTTATAAAATTACCTCTTATTTAATTCAGAAGCATCTTTAAAATAATTATTTATCAAGTTAACCGCCTTATTTAATAAAATCAAGTTAACCGCCTTATTTAATAAAAACTACTAAATTAATTTTAACTTGTAAACTTTTTATAACATATCCAGCTAAAAATTGTTGAAATAATCACAAAGCCTGCAACAACTACGCTCAGTATTAATAGTATATTCATTATTTTCACCATCCTCCTCTTTTATATTTTTCTTTTTTCTCTTTCTACATTTTTACTACTGAGCATTGCTGCATATGTATTCTTTTTTTAAGTATAATGTTGCACAGCAATGAAAGTAACAGTATTTTGGACAGTTTTATCCTGGCTGTTAGGATAGTTTTTTCTCCTTTCAAAGTAAAATTTGCAACACTATTTACTGATATAACCGCATTTTTTTTATCAAATATGATTTCAGATGCTATACCTAAATTATGGAAAAAGGACCCGGAAACTGTGTTTGAAGAATTGAGGAGATAAAACAGTTAAATAATTTAAATACTGGAAAAGTGGCCATCTATTAAAGTAATTATACTAACCAGCTTTATAGATAAAAAACTTATAGAAGATTCTCTTAAGGAAGGAGCAGTAAGTTATATTTTAAAAAATATATCCGGCAATAAACTGATAGAAACTATAAGAGATTCTAATAAAGGAAAGTCGATACTCCCTAATCCTGTGTTGTAATGACCAGAAGTTTGGTTATGACTTTAAACCTATATTTTAAAGGACAGGGTTTATTTTCAATGGGTACAAAGATGATAAAAATTAAAAAAAAGGATTTGAAGTCCTTTGCAGTTTATATATACAGGATTACATTTCAGAGCTAAAAACAAAAACTATTCCAATTGCCAGGATAAAACTATCCAAAGTACCGTTATTATTCTTATGCTGTAAGATTATACTTAAAAAAATAAAAACTTGAAAAGAGGTGTAATTTTGGAAAAGTTAAAAAAAATTTTACGGGAAAAAATAAAAGTCTAAATTCGGCGAATATATTATTAATTTGATGGAACTTGTAAAAAAACCCATCATTGTAACCGCTCATACAATACCTGATGATGCCGGTAGCGGATATGGTCTGGTTCTGAAAGATGTAATTAAGATTGCTGAAAAAGTAATAGTTATGATGCCCTAAAGTATGAGCAAACTTATAGAGACTTACAATTACCCCAGTAAAAAAATAGAGGTTATTCCTCATGGTGTTCCCGATATACCTCTGGAACCTAATGGTAAATATAAAAATAAAAAAGGATTTAAAGACAGATTAATCCTGGGTAATATAAATCTTTTATCAGAGATTAAGGGACTTGAATATACAATAGAAGCCTTAAGAGATATAAAAAAGAAAGGATTATTATGCTAGACAAAGCTAAAACACTAGTAGGCTACAAATTGCACAGCCTCGACGGGGAAATAGGCAGGGTCAAAGATTTCTACTTTGATGACCACCACTGGACGATTCGCTATCTGATCGTCGACACAGGAAACTGGCTTACAGACAGACAGGTATTGATCTCTCCACATGCGCTGATCGACGTGAATAAAGAAGAGCAATACATCGCCATAAATTTGACCAAAAAACAGATTGAGGACAGTCCGTCCTTGGACAGTGACAAGCCCGTCTCGCGACAATTTGAGAAGACTTATTACAATTATTATCAATGGCCGGTATATTGGGGCGGTCCATTCATGTGGGGAGCTTATCCCTACATTATGCGTGACAATAGAAAGTGGAAAGAAGCTACCCAAGGAGAAAAAGCATGGGATTCCCATTTACGCAGCACTCACAATGTGAGTGGCTACAACATCCAAGCTACAGACGGCGAGATTGGCCATGTCGAGGATTTTATTATCGATGACGAGACATGGGCGATTCGTTATCTAATCATCAATACAAGGAACTGGTGGTCAGGGAAAAAGATCCTGATTTCACCGCAATGGATTGAGCGTATTAGTTGGACTGAGTCGAAAGTTTTCGTAAATCTTCTGTGCGAGACCATCAAAAAGTCACCGGAATACACGGAGGAGTCTCTGTTAACCCGGGATTATGAAACTGGGTTGCATCGACATTATAATCGCAAGGGATACTGGGTTGATGAATCGACTGCCAAAAAGCATTCCCATTCAAGCCAATAATTAATTGCTATAAAGGAGAATTAAATCATGAAGACAAAAACTCTTTCTATGGAACTACTCCGCAAGATGAATGCCTACTGGCGTGCCGCCAACTATTTATCAGTCGGCCAGATTTATCTCTACGATAATCCACTGCTGAAGGAGCCTTTGAAACTATCTCATGTGAAGCCTCTGGTGGTCTCGGACACTGGGGCACAACACCGGGCCAGAACTTCATTTATGTGCATTTGAACCGAGTCCTCAAAAAGTATAATCTGAATATGTTCTATATTGCTGATCCCATTTAGGCTCCAAGGGGGTATACCTGAAACAGTTGATCCAGGACAAGCTTATAGAGCACAAGCAGTACATCGACAAGCATGGGCAGGACATGCCGGAAATCCGGAACTGGAAATGTAAGCCAGAGGGAACGTCGATAGAAAAAAAGCTAAGCATGGAGGAGAAATGATGCAAGTAGGCATAGCAGCAGATCATGGCGGGTTTGAGTTGAAAGTGCGACTGACTGCGGCTCTAAAAGCTGCAGGCTATGAGGCAGTTGACTTTGGTGCCCATGAGTTGGTTAAAGAAGATGACTACCCGGATTTTGTGGTTCCTCTGGCCAGAGCAGTGGCGTGTGGCGAAGTCACTCGGGGTCTGGCCATATGTGACAGTGGAGTAGGGGCTTGTGTTGCGGCAAACAAGGTATCAGGCGTGCGAGCAGCGTTGATTGTGGATTGCTTCTCTGCTCATCAGGGAGTAGAGGACGACGACATGAATGTTATGTGTCTGGGTGGCCAAGTCACAGGATATGCTCTATCCTGGGATTTGGTTCAGATGTTCCTGAACGCTCATTTCAAAGGGGCCGAGCGGTTCAGGCGCCGTCTTGCAAAAGTGATAGCATTAGAAAAAGGTGAAAGGTCTTAAGTAGGGGGAAAATATTTTGCCTATATCCCTGAGACTATCAAAAGCACGATAGATTAATAATTTGAGGAAATCACGGAGGTATCATAAGATGAATTCACAGGAGCTTATAGCCACCGCAAAGGCGTTGGTAGCTAATAGCAAAGGTATTCTGGCTATGGATGAGAGTACCCCCACCATTAATAAACGTTTTGAAAAAGTGGGGATTTCTCAAACTGAAGAAAATCGCCGTTCCTACCGGGAATTGATTGTAACAACTCCAGGGTTGGGTAAGTTTATCAGTGGCGCTATCCTTTATGATGAGACCATCCGTCAATCTATAAAAGATGGGACTACATTTGTTAAAGTCATAAGTGATGCAGGAATCATTCCTGGCATTAAAGTTGATACCGGTGCAAAGGATATGGCAGGCCATCCCAGAGAGAAAATAACCGAAGGTCTGGATGGATTGCGTAACCGCTTGTCTGAATACTTTCAAATGGGCGCTCGTTTTGCCAAGTGGCGTGCGGTAATAGCCGGGGGCGATGGGATTCCCAGCAGGGGTTGTATTGAGGCCAATGCCTGTGCGTTGGCTAGATATGCTGCATTATGCCAGGAAGCAGGATTGGTTCCGGTTGTCGAGCCTGAAGTGCTCATGGAAGGCGAGCATACTATTGAGCGGTGTTTCGAGGTAACTGAGGAAGTTCTGAGAACAGTTTTTAGCCAACTTTATACACAACGAGTATCTCTGGAGGGTATGATCCTGAAGCCCAACATGGTGCTTCCGGGATTGACCTGCCCCAAGCAAGAATCAGTAGATGAGGTAGCCGACGCTACTATAAAGTGTCTATTGCGATCAGTTCCCGCTGCCGTTCCAGGGATCGCGTTCTTATCAGGCGGTCAATCAGGAGAACTTGCATCAGCTCGTTTGAATGCCATGAATGTTAGATTCAAGTCACGGCTTCCTTGGGAGTTGGCGTTTTCGTTTGCTCGTGCTATCCAGCAACCGGCTCTGGAAATCTGGCGAGGCGAGGACACACATATATTGGTTGCACAGCAAGCTCTCTATCATCGATCAAAATGTAACTGGGCCGCACGCCGTGGCGAATATAATATTGCCATGGAAAGGACAAGAGCATGACAACAAAGAAATATATTCTTGATCAAATACCTCTTTATCCACTGCGATTCGAACCGATCTATGAGTATCGGCTCTGGGGCGGCAGGCGTTTGGCCGACCTGCTTTCTGCGCCGCTGCCGGATGGTCCTATCGGTGAAGCATGGATGCTCAGCGACCGCAATGACTACCAGAGTCATGTTGCCAATGGACACCAAAGCAATCATCGCTTGTTTAGATTGAAGTCAGCAAATATAACCCTGTGAGGAGGATTTTATGAGTGGATTTATGTTGCAACGCCTGGGGGTGGTAATGGAGCCTGAGCTCGGTAATCCTCAGGAGATTGAAGGTACCTTAAATCCGGCTGCTGTTCGTGGCCCTGATGGTAATCTTTACCTGTTTCCTAGGATAGTTGCGAAAGGAAATTACTCGCGTATTGGCATTGCAAGAGTACAGTTCAATGAAGCTGGTAATCCAACAGGTGTAGAACGGCTAGGCATTGCATTGGAGCCAGAAGCCAAATATGAACTGCGGCCAGAAGGCGGAGGCTGTGAGGATCCTCGTATTACTTTTGTCATACCGCTTCAATGCTATATAATGACTTACACTGCATTCTCGCCCGAAGGACCTCGGATTGCCTTGGCCATGTCAAAGGATTTGTTTCACTGGCAGCGCTTGGGTCTGGCTACCTTCAGGCACTATGAAGGGATTGAATTCGACGGTATAGATAATAAAGATGCCAGCCTTTTCCCAGTAGCTATTCCTAATCCATTAAAGAAACTTGAACTGGGTATCATTCACAGGCCGCTTTTCCCGGGCACTCGTCCGGAGGAAACTGAACTTTACTCCACTTCCCGTTATATTGATCTCGATAAGGAAAGTATCTGGATTTCCTACTGCCCGATGGCTTTAAAAGGCCATAGACCAGATCGCTTCGGACCATTTACCTCTCATAACCGGCTGGCGACTCCAGTTGCACCATGGGAGCGACTAAAAATCGGGGGCGGTACTCCACCTATACTAACCCGACACGGCTGGCTTATAATTTATCATGGTGTAAGCGAAAAGGATGAGTCCAGCAATAACGGACACCATCTGTGCTACTCTGCCGGGGTTATGGTACTTTCTAAAGAACACCCGCGTGAGGTCCTTTATCGTTCTCCAAAGCCTGTTTTGACTCCTGCGCTGCCAAAAGAACGTCATGGGGCCGTACCCGATGTTGTGTTCCCAACTGGTATAGATTGCCGTGAAGATCTTGGCTTACCTCACCGTTACGATGTCTATTATGGGATGGCCGACGAACGGATTGGCGTTGCACGGCTTGATGTACCAGATTATTTACCCCCTGAACGAGTAACTGACCCACCGGAAGCAAAAGTCTAACTTTTAAATTATCAAAATAAGTATAGAAATAACTCTTTATGAACGAAATAATTTTAAAAACAGAAGATACAAAAAAAATAAGATTTTTATTATTTTTATAATAATAATTTATTTTATAATGTGTTGTTTTGATACTGTTTCAATTGCCAATATTTACCTTATCAATATCACCTAAATAATAATGATTAATCGGTTTTAAATTATTGTCAAATTCATAAATTAAGGGTATCCCAAGTGGAATATTTAAATTTGTTATTTCCTCATTTGATATATCGTCGATATGTTTTACTAAACCTCTTAGGCTATTTCCGTGTGCTACTATTAAAATTTTTTCCCCTAATTTTAACTTTGGAACAATTTCTTCATTCCAATAAGGTAGAATTCTATTAATTGCATCTTTTAAACTTTCGGTTAAAGGCAGTTCATTTTCACCAAGATTAGTATATTTTGGGTCTTTTCCTGGAAATCTTGGATCACTTTTATTAATTGCAGGTGGTTGGATATCATAACCTCTTCTCCATAATTTAACTTGCAGTTCTCCACATTTTTTTGAAGTTTCTTGCTTATTTAAACCCTGTAAGGCACCGTAGAATCTTTCATTTAAATGCCAAGACTTATATACAGAAATCCATTCAAGGTCTATATATTCTAAGAGAATCCAAAGGGTTTTAATTGATCTTTTTAACAGTGATGTAAATGCCATATCAAAAGAAAAGCCAGCTTTTTTTAGTTCATAAGCTGCATCTTTTGCTTCTTCTATGCCTTTTTTAGATAAGTCTATATCTGTCCATCCAGTAAAACGATTTTCTTTATTCCATATACTTTCACCATGTCTTAATAAAACTAATTTGAACATTAAAGTCACTCTTATTAGATTGCCGTTTATTATTTAAAGATTATTTTATTTAAATTTGATATCTATTCCTTATTTTTTACTCTTAAAAATCTTGCATTTATTGCCACAATAACAGTACTTAATGCCATTAGTGCTGCACCTACTGCGGGACTAAGAAGTATACCTAACGGATATAAAACTCCAGCAGCTAGAGGAATAGCAAAAAGATTATAACCAGTTGCCCAGGCCAAATTTTGAAGCATTTTTCTATATGTCGCCCTGGATAAACCTAAAATTGAAACTGCATCCAAAGGATTGCTTCTAACCAGAATTATGTCTGCAGTTTCTATAGCTACATCAGTTCCTGCACCAATTGCAATGCCCACATCTGCCTGTGCAAGAGCAGGAGCGTCATTTACACCATCACCTGTCATTGCAACTGTAAAGCCTTTGGACTGGACTTCTTTTACTTTCTTAGATTTATCCTGTGGAAGTACTTCAGCAAAATATTCCTCAATGCCAATTTCGTTGGCCACCCATTTTGCAACATCCTTGCTGTCACCTGTAAGCATTATTGGTTTGATATTCATCTGTTTTAATTTTTTAACAGCTTCTTTTGACTCTTCCCTTATAATATCAGCCAGGGCAATTGCGCCCGCCAGCTCTTTATCAATTAAGACAAACACTACAGTTTTTCCCTGTGAGCTTATATTTTTTATTTGCTCTTTTATCTGCTGATTGCCAGAATCAATGTTATTTTCAGCTAAGTATCCAGGGCTTACAACTTTTATATTTTTCCCGTTTACTTCCGCTTCTGCCCCTTTGCCGGTTATGGCTTTAAAATTAGTGGCTTCAAATCTGTCATCTACTGATTTAGCTATAGCTTTGGCTATCGGATGTTCAGATTTGGATTCTACTGAAGCAGCATATTTTAATAGTCCTTTCTTTTCGATATTCTTATTTAACATAAATACATCGGTAATGCCAAATTCACCTTTTGTCAATGTACCGGTCTTATCAAAAATTATGGCCGTTATATTTCTTGCCCTTTCAAAAGCTGCACGATTCCTTATAAGAAGCCCATTTTTTGCTGATATTGAGGTCGATACTGCTACAACTAGTGGTACAGCAAGACCAAGGGCATGAGGGCAAGCTATAACCATTACCGTTACCATTCTTTCAAGGGAAAATGCAAAGTCTTTACGTATTACTACTAACCAAATAATAAGAGTTATGGCCCCTGCAGAGATTGCAATAATAGTCAGCCACAGCGCAGCGCGGTTTGCTATATCCTGGGTTCTTGACTTACTTGCCTGTGCTTCTTTAACAAGCTGTATTACTCCAGATAGAAAAGAATCTTTACCTGTATTTTTAACTTCCACGGTTACAGAACCTTCACCATTTATGGAACCTCCAATAACTTTTGCTCCAACAGCTTTTGAGACTGGCTTTGATTCCCCTGTAAGCATAGATTCATTTACTGATGTTAGGCCTTCCAGAATCAGACCATCTGCTGGATATTTTTCACCAGGTTTGACCAAAATTTTATCACCGGTACTTAGCTCTTCTACTGCTACATCTTCGGTTTTGCCATCAGGGGCTATCCTATGTGCTTCAGACGGCATAAGTTTTGCAAGTTCTTCAAGTGCTCTTGATGCACCCATGATTGATTTCATTTCGATCCAATGGCCAAGGAGCATAACATCAATTAGTGTTGCAAGCTCCCAGAAGAAGACCGTCCCAGAAAGCCCAAAAACAATAGCAGAGCTATAAACATATGCTACAGTAATTGCCAGAGCAATTAGTGTCATCATCCCCGGCAGCCTTGATTTTAATTCATTATATATGCCCTTTAAAAAGGGCCAGCCTCCATAAAAAAATACCACAGATGAGAGACCAAACAATACATAAGAATCTCCAGGAAATTTTAGAATATTTTCCAATTTTAAAAGATTCTGGATTAAAGGAGATAATAGTAAAATCGGAATGGTTAAAATAATAGAAACAATAAATCTTTTTCTAAAATCCGCAACCATATGCTGGTGTTGATCCATTTGCATGCTTTTTCGTGGCATCGTTTCTTTATGGTTCATATGACTGTCCACGCTATTTACCCCTAAATTCTTTGCTTGTCTAGTTTATTTTATCACACAAATAGTAACCCTGATTTTATTTTCTAAAAACTTAAAAATAAACTTATAGGAATTATTCATGAAAAAGATTACATATTTTTCTTTTTCATTATTATTTCTTTATTCATTAATATGTCTAAATACTGGACTCTTCCGTAAGAGAATGGATTTTTTAAACTCTTTTTTGCAAGCTTGCCTCTGAAATCTTCCAGAGTTTTATAACCCTTTTCCTCCATCCATGTTTCAATTTCCTTAAGCATTGCACTTATATTTTCAATACCGTTTTTATACAAGGTGCTGACACACTGTATGCATGAAGCGCCCGAGAGGATCATCTTTATTACCTCTGCGCCTTTAAATATTCCGGTACTACCGCAAATATCTGCTTTTATCTCCTTATAAAGAAGTCCTGCAAACCTCATGGGAAGCCTGTTGTCACCTTTGTTGCTTAAACTAAAAGGATTGGAATGCTCTTCTTTATTTAAGTCTATATCAGGCTCAAATAAACGATTAAATATTACAAATCCGTTTATTCCCAAATCATCCATTCTGGATATTATGTGTAAGGGATTTGTATAAAAATAACTTAGCTTTAAACTGATTGGAATTTTGACATTCTGTCTTACCTTCCTTATTATATCAAGCTGCCTGTTTTCAATAAAAACAGAATCGAAGTTTGCCGCAGATGGGGAAAAATACAAATTCAGCTCAAGCCCATCAACTCCTGTTTCTTCAATTTTCTTTGCATATTCAACCCATGTTTCCTTATTTACGGCATTAAGGCTTGCTATGACCGGTATATTTATAGCCTTTTTTGTCTCTCTCAGCTTAAGTAAATGTTCTGCAGGTCCTGCATGCTGCATATTTGGGAAAATATCAATCATCATTGCGTGTCTGTCGTCATATTCTTCTATTGATTCCTGAAGCTGCAATCTTTCAAGTTGAATTTCTTCTTCAAACAATGATTTATAAACTATAGCTGCTGCTCCTGACTGCTCAAATTTTTTTATTTTTTCCATATCTTCCATCATGTTATTTGCACCAACTATGATAGGATTTTTAAGCTCCAATCCCATATATTTTGTTTTTAAATCAACCATTTGGAAATCTCCTTAAAACTTTTTTAATAAGATCTTAAAAAAAGCGCAACCCAGTCTAGCAGAATAAAGTTTTTTTATATTATCAAGATTTTTATTTTTAGGATCAGTAGAATAAAGGCTATAAAATATTCTTTTATATTTTGTGGAATTAAGAAATAGGTTAAAAGTCTTATCCATAAATGTCGTATCCATATTTTCACTCCTTTAAATTATTACCCTTAATCTTACTTTCCATAAACTCTAATTGAATCATTATTGTATTTATATCTTCCTGTATTTTTTTTAACCCTTCAGACAAATTATATAAACCAGAGAAAGTATTTAA
>JBBQDW010000035.1:0-16452 GCA_038320085.1 Candidatus Humimicrobiales bacterium | reverse complement strand
AGGACCTCAAATATTATAAAGGCAAACATCGGGTATTCTTTGGGCACCATTGCCGCTCCACTTATTGCCGCCGCTATTATCTATTTCGGTTTTAAGTGGCAGAATCTTTTTTTAATCCTGCTTATACCTGTGGCGGCATTTTTTATACTGCTTTTCTTTATTAAGACTCCTAAAAAGACCAGTGAAAATTCAGGGCTGCGAAATCTTTTTAACACCAATAAAGAAATAATATCAAATCCCGTCTTCATATTAATATTTGTAATAGTAATATTTTATGCGGCCACGATGAACACTTTTGCGACATGGTTTACCTCTTATTTTAAATCCATAAATATAAAGGTTTTTACAAGCTCTATATTCCTGGCAATTTATAATACTTCACTCATAGTGGGCCTGTTTGCAAAAAACAAAATTGTAAAACATATAAGTGAAAGAAAACTGTTCCTGGCAGGAATTATATTCTCTGCTGTTATGCTTGCAGGGGCGCTGTTTGTTGACAGCATAATTGCAAAGAATATTTTTATTTTTCTTTATGGAATCGGAGTTACAGGCAATTTTTCTCTTACACTTTCTATCAGCATGGATCTCGGTGCCAAATACGCAAATGCCTGCAATGCTTACCTGCACGCGGCTTCCTATCTGGGGATTATAATATTTCAGCTTACCAGTGGTTTTTTCCTCGAATATGTCTCCAAAAACAGTGTCATCTATATAGATTTGGTTCTTTTGGGAATCATAACCATATTGGGTATAGTTTTAAATTTTGGAAAGTTTAAGGAAAGCGGCAGACAAAAACTAGAACCACCGGACCAATTATGGCAGCCCTAAGATATGAAATTTCATGCTTGGATTTTTTAAACTTTTCTTTAAAGCTTTAATCGAGCAGGTTTGCTGATTCTTTTCGTATTGAAGTATATTATCTCTGCTCCCAAAAGAAGGATTAATACAGAGATATAAACCCAGAAAAGAAAGGCGATGATGGAGCCTATAGAACCATAAACCCTTGCATAATTCGCAAAATTATTAAGGTAAAAGACAAAGCCTAACTTGACACCTTCCCATATCAACGCACCTGTCAGTGTTCCCAGCCATAGCTGCCTGAAATTCAGCTGCCTGGCTATCCCGAAATAATAGACTGTAAGAAACAGTAAAAAGTTAAATATGATGCTAATGATTATGGTTAAAATCCTGAAAATGACTGAAGAGACAAAAGAATCGGTTTTAAAAAAGCCCAACACATTCCTGGTTAAATATGAAAAAAGTATAGAAAGCCCGATAGTGACAAGTGCTATAACTATGATAAATATTATGATTAAAAATCCATATAACTTTGACTCCCATAACTTTTTTTTCTCAAGTTTGAATATCTTTAAAAACGCGTATTCTATTGCATTAAAGACTGAAGTAGCTCCGTAAATGAAGAGAACCAGTCCCACTACTCCTAATCCTAAGATATTCTTCATTACCCCGTCTATATTTGCAAGTATAAAATCAGAACCCATGGGAATATTTTCCCGGATAAAATTCTGGACCGTATCCAGAAATTCAGATCTTGCCAAAAAGATCCCTGACAGTGAAAAAATTAAAAGAATTATTGGAAATATCGAAAAAAGAGAGTAGTAGGAAATTGAAGCCGCAAACATCGCGGAACCATCATCAATAAATTTTCTTACCAGAGCATGTAAGTAACGAAATATTTTTTTAAATCGCTTTGTTTTCATGTTTATTTTTTATAATTTTATTACCTATTATATACAGATAATGCATTATTTATAACATATATCAAAAAGATATCAATTAAGCCATTTAAACTTTAGATATTATTCTAAAGAGTAATAACTTTACCGAAATTTTAGTTTTAATAGATTTTTAAACAGCCGCCGGGCTCTCTTTTTGGCCCCGCAAGTATTCAAAAATCGGTTTGGGTTATATAGCGGATATGGCTGTTCAAGTTTTCTATACATTTCACTACCGCACTAAGAAAAAGGCAGGAACAAGTTTAAGCTGGGTGTCCTTTGTCATTTAAGGATAATATCTAAAAATTTTAAATTGACTTAAGGTATATAAAAGGTATAATAATTATACTATGAAATTTGAGTTTGAGCAAAATAAAAGTGAAATCAATAAGCAGAAACACGGTATCGATTTTTATGAAGCTCAAAATTTATGGGATGATAAAGACTTTATTGAAATTCCAGTGAAAACAATTGATGAACCAAGATTTCTGGTAATTGGAAAGATTGCGGGAAAACTTTGGTCAGGAATTATTACATATCGATCTGAAAATATAAGAATTATTTCAGTAAGACGGTCTAGAAAAGAGGAGGCTGACATATATGAAAGCTCATGAGTTTGATAAGAAATTTGATGAAAATACTGATATCAGTAAGTACCTTGACATATTAAAGTCAAGAAGACCCGAACAAGAACAAAAGAGAGTTAATGTAGATTTTCCCTTGTGGATGATAAGCTTATTAGATAAAGAGGCAAAACGGTTAGGTGTGCCTCGGCAATCTATTATTAAAGTCTGGTTAGCAGAGAGACTTGAAAAAGTAATTTAAATAAATATTATAGAATTATCTGCATGCTCATTCTGTAAAAATTTGTTAAGTCTGGCTGGGGAGAAAGGATTCGAACCTTTGAGTGACGGGACCAAAGCCCGTTGCCTTACCACTTGGCGACTCCCCAACAATTAAACACTACTTGAGCTTTTAGACTCTTTAGGCTTAAGAAAAACATAAAACAAAATGTTTTAATGTTTAAAAATAAGGACCGCTAAAAAAATAATTCCAAATCAGATTTGCGGCACAATATTTTTATCAGGAATTAATTTAATCAGATTATTTGAAATTAATAAAGAGCATTCCAAATTTTTATACCCAGACAAAAGATACTTCCCCAAATTATTTATTGTCCCTGTAAGAGTCTGACGATTGCATCAAAATAATATTTTGAAAGTATAAAATGAGTTATTTCATGCAAAAGAACTAATTTAAAAAATTCTGGCTGTTCGGTGTGGTGTATGTAAGATAGACTTTGTCAGATAATTGCTCCAGTCCTTTACAGACTTTCTTTGCAATTACCATATCTTCACAGAAGGCAAATATTGCAGGTCCGCTGCCTGTCATCATTGAAGCAAAGGCCCCGCTTTCCACTGCTTTGTTCTTCAGGATAGTGACCATCTTGTCTTCAAGGACAACGACCTTTTCAAGATCATTATCAAGCCCTGTAAAAAAATCCCTGTACTGTCGGGCCTCCAGTTTTTCCACAAGGTTTTTATGTACAGTTTTTTTTGATTTTCCCACCAGGTCAAATTTGTCATACACGTCACCTGAAGAAAATTTTTTACCATTTATTGCCAGCACCACCCAGTAAAATGGAAGGTCGGGGAGTTTTGATATTATTTCCCCTTTTCCTTCTATTAAAGCCGTTCCACCTGAAATACAGAAAGGCACATCTGAACCTACCTGATTACCAAAATCAATAAGCTCTGCAGCCGACAGTTTGAGATTAAAAAGCCTGTCCAGCGCAAGAAGTGTTGCCGCAGCATTTGTACTGCCCCCGGCAAGACCGGCGCCAACAGGTATCTGCTTTTCTATGTTTATCTTGATTCTATACTTTTTGTCGAGATTAAATTTTTTCATTACCAGATGGGCGGCTTTATACACGAGGTTTTTTTCATTAAGCGGTATATCCATATTGTCACAGGACAGCAAGATGCTTTTATCACAGTTTAAATTACTGCTATCCGTCCCATTCCTGCTTACTTCAAAATGAAGCTCGTCGCAAAGGCTCACACTTTGCATTATGGACTTTATTTCATGATAGCCGTCAGGCCTTAAGTCTTTTGAGACATTCAGGTAAAGGTTTATCTTACCTGCGGAATTTATAGTTAGCGTTTTCTTTAATGTCATAATTATCTAAAAGATAATATAATTACTTTTTACTAGAACACACCAGCGGGATATCAATATTATCTTTTACCTTTACTTAATTTGCCCCGTAAATTTATCCCTGTTAAGATTTTGGGATATCCAAAGATAAAAAAAGCTGAATGAAATCATCTAAAGTCAGGTCCTCAGCACGCACTTCCGCGTCTTTCCCGATACCATGTAGCATTCTAACCATTAAATCTTTTTTGTCAATATTATATTTTTCCTGAACTTTTTTAAGGGAATTTATGAGTTTCTTTCTGCGGTGTAAAAAACAATTATCAATAAAACCAAAGAATTCATTCACACGGTCAGGACTTATTTTGAAGTCTTTCATGTTTTTGCGGCAAACTTCAATAAATGCAGAGCCAACATTTGGAACAGGCATAAAACAGGTCCCGGATATATTAAACATTACCTTAAAGTCTGCCAGCAGAGCGGTTTTTACGGTGTAAGAGCTATAGTTTTTGTCGCCAGTTTTTGCAGTCAGCCTGTCAGCAATGTCTTTCTGGATAGTAAGGTACATTTTATCTATTCCGGGAGCATTCTTCAAAATCGTGATTATTAGCGGTGCAGCTATTTTGTAAGGAAGATTGGCAATAACCTTATTTATTTCAAGCTCCCTGCTTAACCTGCCGTAATCGATTTTCATGGCATCTGATTCTATAAGTGTGACGTTAGTTCCAATAAAACCGGCCAGTTCTTCCCTGAATGCTCCGGAAAGTTTGGCATCAACTTCGACACAGACTATATTTTTAACAAGCGGAACAAGTATTTCGGTTAAGGAACCGATCCCGCTTCCTATTTCCAGCACTATATCATTTTTAGCTGCACCTGAAATCCTGGCTATTTTCTTAAGTGTGTTTGTATCAATTAAAAAATTCTGCCCAAGGCTCTTTTTAAGCCTGATATCATATTTCTTAATAAGCGTTGCAGTATTACCGGGAGAACTTATAAATTCCATAATTAATCTCCCCCAAAAAGATTAAAAAATTCTTCAGCATTTTTTGAGGTTATCCTGGCAACATCTTCTACAGGCATCTGCTTTATCTCGGCAATCTTATCTGCGACATACTTTACAAAACCCGGATAGTTTTCCCGGCCCCTTTTTTCCTGCGGCGCCAAAAAGGGCGCATCTGTCTCTAAAAATATTCTCTCGACAGGGACCTCCCTTACCGTATTTGCGAGCTCTTTTGCGTTCGGAAAAGTGATAACACCTGTAAATGAAATAAAAAGGCCCATTTCAAGACACTCAAGCGCAAAGTTTAAGTCCCCGGAAAAACAATGGATAACTGCCCGGAAATCTTTATTATTTCCATTATCACTGAAATACTTCAATACATCCAGCATGTCCCCGTGTGCGTCTCTGTCATGCACCACTAGGGGAAGCCGGTACTTTAATGAAAGTTCGATCTGTGAAATAAAGGCTTTTTTCTGCGCCGGTTTCGGGCTAATGTTCCGAAAATAATCAAAGCCTGTCTCGCCAATGGCAACAATTTTTTTATTCTTCGTTATCAGTGATTCGAGCTCTTTTATTGTATTTTCACTAAAATCTTCAGCATCATGAGGGTGTACTCCGACTGAAGCAAAGACATTTTCAAATTGAAAGGCGTATTGGGAAGATTTGATGCTTCCCGGAAGATCTGAGCCAATATTAATGATATATTTGACATTTTCCCCGGCAGATTCGCTGACAGCAAAATCAGGCGTCATTTTTTTGAGCATATCAAGGTGCGCGTGGGTATCTATAAAATAATAACTTCCGTTGTCTATCCCTGAAGTGTCAGGTCTTGAAAGATTCAGAGTGTGCGAAGTGTTTTTAATACCTGTCTGACTGTTACCGCATGCATCACCTGTAAGGATAACGTCACTTCCTGGTTTGGTAGGGCTTATAGATGGTATATTAAAATCGTTCATATGTTATAGATAAAAAACTTAAAATTATTCATATAGTATTAATAAATAATCTTATAGCGTTTTTTCAATTTCAATTCTTGGAAACAAAATATCCCTCTTGCCTGTTTTGGTGTTTCCTTCAAAATCACCCCAGCTGCCGTATTCAGAGATCAGCAAATCCTTCTCCAGGTCCTTTTGTATCCCCAGCTGTTCAAATATTTTCCAGCTTATAGCCGGCATAAACGGAAATACCAGGACAGTTGAAAGCCTTATGCATTCTGCAAGGCTGTATAATATATTATCAAGCCTTTTTACATCTTCAGGGTCGTTACTTTTTGCGGCCTCCCATGGCCTGCTGTCCTCGATATATTTATTTGCAGCATTTATAAAATTCCAGATTGTTACAAGGCAGTCACCGTAATTAAAACCAAGTATGGAGCTTAACGCATTTTTTTTAGTTTCTTCCCAGAGGGTTTTTAAAGCAGCATCCCCTTCTGTCTTTGCCGGAATAACTCCGTTGCGGTATTTTTCTATCATTGCAAGGGTTCTTGATACCAGGTTTCCATAATCATTGCTCAAATCAGAGTTATATCTTTTCTGCATAGCCTCTGCAGTAAACGAGCCGTCGTTTCCAAAAGATATTTCCCTGGTAAAAAAATATCTTACTGCATCTATCCCATATTCGTCAGCCATTTCATCAGGGTCAAGAGTGATGCTTTTTGATTTGGAAAGCTTTTCGCCGCCCTTCATTATCCAGCCGTGTATAATGACCTGTTTTGGAGGTTTAACCCCGATAGACATCAGGAGTGCCGGCCATATAACGGTATGGAATTTTAAAATATCTTTTCCGATATGCTGCTGATCTGCGGGCCAGTATTTTATAAAAAGCCCGTCGTCTTTGGTGCTGTAGCCTAAAGCAGAGATATAGTTTATAAGCGCATCGACCCAGACATAACTATAGTGTGCGGCATCAAAGGGTATCTGCACACCCCACTTGACGGTGGTCCTTGAAATACTGAAATCTTTCAAACCCTGTTTTAAGAGCCCTATCACTTCGTTGCGCCTGGTTTCGGGAATTACAAAATCAGGGTTATCCTCTACATGTTTTAACAGCTTTGCTTCGTAATTTGACAGCTTAAAAAAATAATTGTCTTCCTTTACCAATTCTACCTCGCGATTGCATTGCGGGCACTTTCCATCAACAAGCTGGCCGTCCATAAGAAAAGTCTCGCACGGGACACAATACCAGCCTTCGTAGGAGCTTTTATAGACATCTCCACTTTCATACATCTTGCTGTAAATGTAACGGACTGTCTCTTCGTGCGCAGCATCAGTGGTCCTTATAAAGGAATCATTACTGATGCAATAAAGCTTTAAGATCCTTTGCATGTCTGCAACCATGCCGTCCACATATTCTTTCTGGGTTACTCCTTTTGCAGCGGCACTTTTGAAAATCTTCTGCCCATGCTCGTCGGAACCGGTCAGGAAAAAAGTGTCATATCCTAAAAGCCTGTGATATCTTGCCATTACGTCCGCAAGGATGAACTCGTATACCTGCCCCAGATGCAGTTTTGCATTCATGTATGGAATCGCCGTAGTTATATAAAATGTTTCTTTTTTTGCTTCTGCCATTTTTTCCTCTTTGTTGTTTATTTGCTTAATTTATTATTTTTAAGGATTTTATCGTTTATTCTTCCAACCTATTTTTTAGCTATTTTTGTAATATTATACAATTTTTGCCGGTCAATATCATATCTTGATTGAATTATTTTAAATATGTCTTTTTGGACGATATTTTGTTTTAAAAGCTTGATGTATTCATTTTTTATTTCAGCATCGCCATAATCTTTAACCAGCTGTTTTTTGTGGCCCTCAACCACGAGCACTATTTCACCTTTAACTGAGGCCCTCGATTCAATTACTTGGATCACCTCTGTAATTGTACCGCGAATTGCTTCTTCGTATATCTTGGTGATCTCTCTTGCAAGGCAGGCTTTTCTATCACCCAGGATTTCTAAAAGTTCCCGTAACAGGTCTTTTATCCTTAAGGGAGACTCGTAAAAAATCAGGGTATAAGGAAGATAAGCCAGTTCACGGATTTTATCCCTTTTTTTAGTATCCGTTTTAGGCAAGAACCCTGCAAAAAGAAAATTATCCGTAGGAAGACCTGAAAGTACAAGGGCGCTTAGAGCAGCATTAGGTCCCGGAATAACCTTGAGCAATATATTATTTTCAATACAGCTTTTTATTATTTTATACCCGGGGTCCTGGATGGCAGGAATGCCTGATTCCGATATAAGGGCTGAAGTCCGGGCCTGTTTTATCCTGTCTAAAATAAGCCTCGTTTTTGCCGGTGATGTATAATCCTGGTAGCTCACAATGCTTCCGGCACTTTTTTTTATTCCAAATCGTAAAAGCAGCTTTCCGGCGGTCCTTGTATCCTCTGCTATTATAAAATCTGCAGCCTTTAAGACTTCAATTAATCTTAAGCCTGCATCATTAAGATTGCCGATTGGAGTTGCGCAAATATATAATATGCCCATTTAATTTATGCTCATTTAAATACTCATTTTTATTATGCTTCTCAAAAATCCTTAAAAATATTTACAGTGCGCAATAAAGCCTAAGCCATACATCCTGTAAATGTTGCAGTTTCAGCTTTAACTCTATAAATGCTGCGATCAAACTTAAGCCTTGTAAATATTGCACTCCTTCTTTATGTCTATTAAGGCATTGTAATCCTAATCCGGCTTAGGTCGCATAAATATTGTAATCCGACTTAAATCTTTTATATATTGTGCAAGGCTTAAGACTAAAAAAGTAAGGCCGGAACCTTATAATAATTATAACAGGAACCGGCCTTATTTATATTTTATATTTTGTTTAAAGTTTAAACTAACATCTTCTAAATCAGCCGTCCTTTTTATAAGAGCAAATACTTAAAACTTCTTCTATAAAAACTGCTCTAAAACACAAATCCTGCAAAACTCAGCTTATATTTTATGCTTAATGACCGGGTCTGATTTAAAAAACTAAAATTCTACCTTCTCAATTATCTTACACAATCAATTTAAATTTTGCTTTTGGAGCTCCGCATATCGGGCAAACATCGGGGGCAGCAGCTTCAACAGTATTACCGCATACCTGGCAGACAAAAATTTCTGCTATAGGGATTGAAGCAATGTTATCAAGATACTTCTGGTACAGTCCTGCATGTACTTCTTCAACAGCATTGGCATTCATGAAACTAGTCTTTGCGGCTTTTTCGCCTTCAGCAACAGCTGTTTCAATCATTCCGGGATACATGTTCTTAAATTCAAAGGTCTCTCCCCCTACTGCAGCTGCAAGATTTTCCTTTGTGCTTTTTACTCCATCCATGGCCCTGAAGTGAGCAAGCGCATGCACTGTTTCAGCGTCTGCAGCGGCCCTGAAAAGTTTTGCTGCCTGGGGATAACCCTCTGAATCTGCTTTTGCAGCAAAAGCCAGGTATTTCCTGTTAGCCTGGGATTCTCCAGCAAATGCTTCTTTTAAGTTTGCCAGTGTTTTTGAACCTTCTTTAACCATTTTTCCTCCTTAAGACCTATTTATAATTTTTTAGATAGCTTATTCGCCTATAGTATATGCAAATAAGTATTATAAATATATTATAAGCCAAATTTAAAATATATCAATATCCAAAATATAATAATATATTAATTTTCTTATATTATTGCTGAAAGTTTTGCCCACTTTATATTACTGTTGAAAGTTTTAAATATCTTAAAAAGAATTAATCAATCAAGTGAGGCTAATTAAAAACCCTAAATGGCACTGACTTTCAATAACACAGGCAGAAGATTTTAGCCTACTCTAATATCCTTTTATTCCAAATCACTATGAATCGCCCTGAAGTCACCTGTCAGGGAATATATGACCCTGTCTCCGATATTTACCGCATTATCGCCGATTCTTTCAAGATACCTGCTGGCAAGCGATATATTTGTAACAAGCTTTATGTAATCAACTTCGCTTCCATGGGAACTGTACAGTTTCTGGTAAAGTGTTTTCTGGAGATCATCTATGGTATTGTCTATCTGCTCAAGTTTATTGGCGAGCTTTGCATCTTTATTTTTAAAAGCTTTCAATGCTTTTTCAAGAATTGTTTTAACAATATTGGCCATTTCAATAATTATATCCTTAATGTCTCTGCTAAGATGAGTATGCTCCTGAGTGTATAATCTTTTTGTAAGCTTGGAAATACTTACACAGATATCCCCGATACGTTCCAGATATATAACAATAAGATATACGCTATGTATAAATCTTAAATCCTTTGCAACGGGCTGGTGCTCTGCCTGGAAATACATGCTTTTTTCTTCTATTGTGACATCGTAATCATCAACTTTGTTGTCGTCATTAATTACTTTTTGAGCAAGCTCAACATCTTCATTAATCAATGCCGATACGGCATTATTTACTGTGTCCTGGATAAGGCTTCCCATTTCCAGAACATTTGTACTTATTTCGTCCAGTTTTTCCTGAAAAGTCTTTCTCATTTAAATCATCTGCCCGGTTTTAAAAAATAAATTATGTTTTTTATAAAGTAATTATTATATTCTTTTTTTTCAATTATAAAAACAGCTTTTTGGGGTTCCTGTCATTTACAGCTTTTTTATTCTTTTCTTTGCAGCCTTGCCCTGGTCCTTATTGCGGTCCCGATTATTGCAAAAACTAAAACCATCAATAAAAGTACAAGAGCTGTACCCCACTGCTTGTCTTCAGGTGGATTTGTCACCTGGGTTGCCAGGCTGTAAAGGTGAAATGGCAAAGCCATTACCTGGCTGAATATTGAATTTGGGAGGTTTGGCTGTGAAAATGCTGCTACAGTAAACATAATTGGAGCTGTTTCCCCTGCTGCTCTTCCTATTCCGATAACAGAACCGGTAACTATTCCCGGCAGCGCCTGCGGCAATACTACCTTAAGAATCGTCTGCCATTTGGATGCGCCCAGGGCCATTGATGCCTGCTTGTATGTCGCAGGCACAGCTTTTAATGCTTCTTCAGTGGCAGTTATAATCACCGGCAATATTAAAAATGCCAAAGTCAGGGATCCGGCAAGTATGGATTTCCCAAACTTTAAGAGTATTACAAAAAAGGCCAGCCCAAAAAGTCCGAATACTACAGAAGGGACCCCGGCCATATTTACAATCGAAAGCCTTATTATCCTGGTAAGCCTGTTTTTTCTCGCATATTCATTAAGATAAATGGCAGCAAAAACACCGATTGGGAGAGATATGACAAGTGTACCGATGATAAGGTATAAGGTACCTAAAATCGCGGGGAATATTCCACCTTCCCTCATTCCGGACCTTGGTTTTTGTGAAAGAAATTCCCAGTTTATGGCAGGGGCGCCTTTGACTATAAGATATATAATAATACCCAAAACAAATGCAACCACTATTAAAGTGATAACAAACAGAAGCACATAGAAAAACTTCTCAGTCATTTTCTTTTGCCGCATTGATATTAATTTTTTATTGGCTGTCATATTCATTATCTTTTTTAAATGTTTCGTCTGACACAACCATTATCTTTTTTACATGTTTCGGCCGGCATATTCATTATCTTTTTTAAATGTTTCGGCCGGCATATTCATAATATTTTTTACATGTTTCCGATTCTTTTATTAAAACTGTCCCCGACATAATTAATTATAAAAGTTATCAAAAAAAGTATCAGGCCTATTGCAAAAAGGGCAGAATAATGAAGCCCTCCCTGTGCCGTTTCCCCCATTTCTGCAGCTATTGTCGCAGTTATGGTCCTTACAGGCTGGAGAAAAGAAAAAATAATGCGCGGTGAGTTTCCTGTAAGCATAAGAACTGTCATTGTCTCGCCTACAATCCTTCCGAGCCCAAGCATGACAGCCGCAAGCATACCTGACGATGCTGTCGGGACAACGACCTTGTAAGTTGTCTCCCACTTTGTCGCTCCGAGCGCCATCGAAGCATGCCTGTATCTGTTTGGAACTGCATTTATTGCATCTTCAGAAATAGAAATGATCGTAGGCAGGCTCATAAATGCCAGCATTACCGCACCTGTCAATGCTGTAAGACCTATATTTAAATGAAATATATTCTTGATTAGAGGGGCGACTATTTTTAAACCAATAAAACCAATAACAACAGAAGGTATGGTAGCCAGCACCTCAATAATAGGCTTCAGCGTTTCCCTTAAGGCTCTGGGCGCCAGTTCACCAATATATATTGCACTTCCCACACCAAGCGGTATCGCTATAAGAATTGATGCAAACGTTGTAAGCAATGACCCTATAAGCAGGGGCACAAATCCAAACTTATCATTTGTCGGTGACCATTTAAGGCCCCCGAAAAAACTGAGCGCCGGATAGCCGGCAAAAAATTTAATGGAATTATAAACCAGCAGGGCAAGTATTACTCCCAATATTATTATGGAAAGGATCCCATTTAAAAAAATAAATCTTTGAATAAGAAAAGTTTTAAATCTGGAAAACTTCCTGCTTTTTCTTTTTATATTTTCCATATATTTTCCGCTTGCACTAAATATACCCTCATATGCCTCCTGATGCTTCTTGATGCTTCCTGATAAAACTGATTTGTACCAGGATTTATTTTATAGGAACAAACCCGGCTTCAATGCCAATATTTTGACCGTCAGCACTTAATATAAAGTCTATAAATCCTTTAGCGATTATACTGAAATCATTCATATCTGCATAAACATACAGCTCACGGGAAATCGGGTAACTCTTATCCTTTACCGCATCTACCGAAGGGTTTACCGGGTTTGAACTGCTGTCAGCTTTTACTTTTAATGGTTTTAAAGAACCCTCTGCAAGCTTTAAATATCCCAAACCTATATAACCGATTATATTGTCGTTTTCACTTACCTGGTTGGCCATATCAGCATTAGTCTGAAGCAGAAGGCATTTATCTGAGTAATCGTCCTGGCTGTCTTTGCTGCCAAGCCTTACTACTTCCTGCAGGAAATATTCGCCGGTTCCGGAAGAGGAATCCCTGGCCGCAGCTGCTATCAGGGCATCCTGTCCCCCGACATCTTTCCAGTTTGTTATCTCGCCTTTATAAATTTTTGAAAGCTGTACAAATGTTATTTCTTCAACAGTGACATTATTGCTTACAACAATTGCAATACCGTCCCACAGGACCGCATACTCTTTTACGTCCACACCATTATCGGATGCATTCTTTTTTTCTTCTTCCTTGATAGACCTTGAAGAATTGGCCAGGTCAGTTGTTTTGTCTATCAAAGATTTGATCCCTTCGCCTGAACCTCCCCCATTTAAAGTTAATTCTCCGCCATATTTCTCCATAAAAACTTCGGCCCACATATTTGATACTTCGAGCAATGTCGTTGAACCGCCGACCGTTAAAATCTCATTGCTGAATTGTTTACTGCCCGCTTCTGCCTGACTACCGCCTTTTGAAGACGTTTGAGCCGTCGCAGAGCTGCAGCCGGCCAGTACAACTGCAAAAAGTAAACTAATGATTGACACTACAGATAGAAATGCAAATAAAAAAGCCCTTTTTGTGCTCTTGTCTGTTTTTATCATGAAATTTCCCGCACCCGTCATGGTGTTCCTCCCTACTATTTTGGTGTCTTTCCCACCTATCCCGGAGTTTTTCCAACTTCTTTTGGTGTCTTTCCCACCTGCAAATATTTTAAAATATATCCTTTTTAATATTATATAAAGTTTGAAAGGATTAAATGTTAAAAAAATGTTAAATTTTTAAAAAACCTTGTCTGTCATTTTATATCCAAGTCCATGGACAGTTTTTATATATTTCAAACCAAAGTCTTTTATTGACATTTTTTCCCTGATTCTCCTGATATGAACATCAAGCGTGCGGGTATCCCCATAGTAATCATCCCCCCAGACAATTCTTATAAGCTCATTTCTTGGTGTAAGATTATTAAGGTTTTTTAAAAGCGTCGTAAGAGTCTGGAATTCCTTTGGATTTAAGGCAACATTTATACCGTCAATTGTAACTTCGTGTTTCAGTTCGTCCAGCCCTAATTTCAGGTTTTCAAATATATATTCTTTTTTTAGTGGCAGGGATGAGATTTCCTTTTGAATCTGCTCAGACCTTTTTAAAATATTCTTTACCCTTGCAATAAGCTCCCTTATTCCAAAAGGTTTTACCATATAATCATCTGCCCCTAATTCCAGTCCCAGGACCTTGTCGAGCTCTTCACCTTTGGCGCTTAAAATAATTACAGGAATATCAGTTTTATTTTTTATGTATTTACAAATATCATATCCGTCAATGTCCGGCAGCATAAGGTCAAGTATGACCAGGTCTGGTTTTGATAAGTTAAAAGAATCGATAAAACTCTGGCCCGTTGAAAAGCTTTTGGTGCTATAGCCGTTTTTTTCAAGATTAAAGCTTATGATCTCAAGTATATTTTCTTCGTCATCAACAATATATATTGTTTTTTTCATATTTATTTTATTTTTTCTGTGTCTTATTTTGGAAAAGATATGGTAAACCTGGTCTCAACTCCAGGGACACTTGTTAACCCGATTTTCCCCCCATGAAGCTCGACAATATGTTTTACTATGGCAAGACCTAATCCTGAACCTGTCTTTTTTAATGAAATTGGATTTGCACCTCTATAAAATCTCTGGAAAATAAACGGCTGGTCGGATTTTTCTATTCCAACACCATTATCATAAAAACTCAATATTATTTCTGAAGTTTTATTTTCCACCTCTATATTAAGTTCAATACTTTTACCGCCGTGGAAAATAGTATTTTCAATCATATTGCTTGCAAGCTGCCTGAAAAGTTCTTCATCGGTACGCATTTTTACCGTATTGTCCGCCGGGCTAAAAATAATTTTAACATCATTTTTTTCTGCAAGGAAATGCAATGACTTTATGCAATCCCTGATTATATCTACCAGGTTGAATTCCTGTTTTAAAAGAATATTTCTTCTGTATTCGATATTAGATAAGTCAAGGACATCTTTTATTAGAAAACTCAGCCTGTCAACTTCTTCATTTGATTTTAAAAGATATTTGTTTAATAATTCTTTGTCTTCAAGATCACTCTCTATCAATGTTTCTATATAACCTTTAATTGAGGTTAGCGGGGTCCTCATTTCGTGTGAAACATTTGCAACGAACTGACTTCTGAGTTTTGAAAATTCGGCTTCCTGTGTAGTATTTCTAAACAGAAGAAAAATACTTAAATTTTCAAGTTTTACAGGGAGTGCTTCCACTTCCAGTGTGATTTCTTCATCCTGGTAAAAAACAATTTTTTTTTGCTGTGGTTTTAAAGTAAATACTGTTTCATCTATTAGGTCTTCCAGGTTCTTATTGTTGAATATAAAGATTGTCGTTGAGCCAATAGTCTTTGACTTTTCCAGATAGAAAAGATTTGAAATGCTTTCATTTATTTTTACAATCCTTAATTCTTCATCGAGAAGCACAATACCGTTCGGGATATTGTCAATTATGAGGTCAAGCAATTCTTTTTGCTTTTCTTTATTTGCATGCAAGTCTTTTATTTTTGATGAAAAAAAAGAGTTATTTTTTTCAAGTTCCTGAATTTTGACGGTCAGGTTTTTACGGATATAAAAAATCAGCAGGATTAAAATAACAATAATCAGGGAAAATATTATTGTTAAGATCTGAAAAATATTCATCACTTTAATAAATAACTGACTTGAAGTGGTGGCGAGACGCAGAATCGAACTGCGGACACGTGGATTTTCAGTCCACTGCTCTACCAACTGAGCTATCTCGCCGGAAAGGATTTAATATTTAAAAACTAATATTTAAAACTAATATCCAAAAACATGACATCACCATGTCCTGCAGCAACCAAACCTTATACATTTTCGAAAAACATTGCACAAATATTAAGTGGCGGAGCTGACGGGATTCGAACCCGCGACCTCGTGCGTGACAGGCACGTGTCCTAAACCGCTAGACGACAGCTCCGCGAAAATCCCCGGGCATACTTTGCCAAAATGCCGGCTTAAATCATAACATTTTGACCCGGGATCTGTTTTTAAGTGGTAGGCGATGTAGGGTTTGAACCTACGACCTCCTGCTTGTAAGGCAGATGCTCTCCCAGCTGAGCTAATCGCCCACTTGGTAGCCCGTAGGAGAATCGAACTCCTGCTGGCAGATTGAAAATCTGCTGTCCTAACCCCTAGACGAACGGGCCGAAAACAAAAAAATCGACCAAACCAACCAAAACTAACCAAATGTATCAATATATATAAAATATCTTCAAGATACAATATCACTGGTGAGCCGTGATGGGATCGAACCATCGACACCCGGATTAAAAGTCCGGTGCTCTACCTGCTGAGCTAACGGCCCCCGATATAAAGAACTTCAACCATACGCAAACGAAAATTTTACTATAGTAAATATTTGATGTCAACATAAAAATGGCTCTTGAATATTAATATGCTAATTCGCGAAATATTCCATCACTTCGGCCCAGCCCCTGTTCATACTCTGGCCGGTGACATAGACATTGTCATAATTTTTCAGGGATTCTAAAATATCGCTGTCCCGCTCAATTGTATCCTTCATTAGGAAAAAAGCGTGCACCTCTTTGGCCATTTTTAA
>JBBQDW010000034.1:0-16843 GCA_038320085.1 Candidatus Humimicrobiales bacterium | reverse complement strand
AGGTGTTCGATTAATATTTTTGCCCCAATACCTATAAGCACAATCCCGCCAATAAGCTCCACCCTGTTTTTTAATAATTTTCCTGTCTTGTGGCCGATATAATATCCTATTATTGAGAATAAAAAAGCAAAAAAACCGATTATGAGCGCCGAATATGCAATCGGGACCTTAAAAATAGATATCCCAAGACCTATTATCAGCGCATCGATGCTGGTTGCTACTGCGAGTAATAATAAGGTATAGTTGGCCAGGATATTTTTGTCTTTTTTATCTTCCTCTTTTTTAAATGACTCAACTATCATTTTGACCCCGATACCTAAAAGCAGCGCGAATGCTATCCAGTGGTCAAAGTTTTCAATATACTTTTTAAATCCTAAGCCGATGCCCCACCCGATGAGAGGCATTACAGCCTGGAACACTCCAAAAAACCCGGCGATTTTTAAGGTATTTCCGATCCTGGGCCTTTTAACAAGCGCGCCGCCGGCAACCGAAACGGCAAAGCAGTCCATGGCGAGGCTTATTGCGACAAGTACTATTTCTAAATAATCAGGCATTTTTTCTTTCTGCGTATAGATATTATAGCTGGCAGAGTTTATTTAAAATTTATAGTTTTTTCAATAAAAATCTTATCTGTGAAAAAAAATATAATCAGTCCAGGAAATTCATTATTTCTTTCTTTATTTCGATAAATTCCGGTGATACAAATGTTTTATTGTCGCGGGGCCTTGGAATTTCTATATCGAATATTTTTTTTACGACAGCGGGCCTTTTTGACAGAAGATATATCCTGTCGGACAGAAAGACAGCTTCATCTATATCATGGGTGATAAAAAGGATTGAAGCATGTATTTTCTCAAGGATTTCCAGAAGCCATAACTGCATTTTGTGCCTGGTTATGGCATCAAGGCTTCCAAATGGTTCGTCAAGCAGCATAATGTCATCTGCAAACAAAAATGTCCTTAAAAGCGCCGCCCTTTGCCTCATTCCCCCTGAGAGCTGACAGGGGTATTTATTTTCAAATCCGTCAAGGCCGAATGTTTTAAAATACGGCATCGCTATTTCTTGAGCCTCCTTTGGACTTCTGCCTTTTATAAGCAGGGGCAGACAGACATTTTTTAATATCGAGTTCCATGGAAAGAGCAGGTCTTTCTGGTGCATATAGCTGACCCTGCCTGTTTTGCCTGTAAAATCTTTGCCGCTTATTATAACTGACCCAAAGTCAGGGTTTTCAAGCCCTGCAATGATATCAAACAAAGTGCTTTTACCGCATCCGCTTGGACCCAGGATTGTGACAAAGCGGTTTTTCTCAAGCGTTATCGATACATCGGCAATAGTATAAAGGTTGCCGAAGCTTTTATTAATTTTTTTTGCTTCGATTAATATTTCGTTTTGCATCATTACTATTTTTTTTATGGTAAAAATTCATTTGTAAAGGCTTTTTCAACATCAAGTTTTTGCTCAATAAGTTTGTTATCAAACATCCAACTGCTAAATATATTCCATGTTTCAGGTTTCATAGGGCCCCATTTTGCAGAGTCTGCCGAATACTTGTCTGCAAGGTATTTCTGGCTTCCAATTATGAGATTTCTGTCAAGCTCCGGAACTTCTTTAATAAGGATTTCTGCAGCTTCAGCAGGGTTGTTTATTGCATACTCATATCCTTTTTGAGTGGCCCTCAAAAATCTTTTTACGAGTTCAGGTTTTTTATTTATAGTATTTTCACTGGCAATTATAACGGGAGTATAGAAATCAAGTCTGTTGTCAAGTTCCTGCAGCAGCATAAAATTTAAGGGAAAATCTTTTACTTCTGCAGCAATGCCGTCCCAGCCGTAATAGATCCATGCAAAATCAATGTCTTTTGAAACGCTTGTGAGAAAATCTGAGGCCCCTATATTTACGATTTCGACCTTTGTGAAATCCGCCCCGTATTTTTGCATAACACCTTTAAGCATTGCATCTTCCATTGGAGAGCCCCATCCGCCGTATCTTTTACCTTCAAAATCTTTTGGGCTTTTTATATTTTTATCTGCAGGAGAGGCAAAACCTGAGGTATTGTGCTGAATGACTGCAGCGATGGCAACTACAGGTAAAGGCTGCGCAGCTGTCCTTGCGTAAGTAACCTGTTCCTGGTAACTTATTCCAAATTCACCTTTTCCGGCAGCAATTAAATCAGCGCTTCCGCCTTCAGAGGGCTGGATTATCTCAACTGTAAGATTTTCCTTTTCATAATAGCCCAGTGATTTTGCAGTATAGATACCGGTGTGGTTGGTATTTGGCACCCAGTCAAGGACAACAGTGATTTTATCTGCTGCAGGTGTTTCAGTAATACTGCCTGCTGTTGCGTTTGCCGCCGGTCCGCAGGATGAAAATGAAAATAGTAAAAAGCTAAAAACCATAATTGCTGCCGCAACAGGCAATGCGGTTCTGCAAGTCTTGAAATTATCTGTTTTTTTCGAAGTATTGTTTGGTTTCTGTTTATATTTTTCTTTTTTCATAACTAAATTCTCCTCTGGCTGACTTTTGAAATTATTAATTTTCTCATCCTATATATTCTTCCTGGCTTATCTTTTGCCACGGCATTGATTTTTTTTCAAAATATTCGATTATCTTTAAAAAGATTACACTAAGCACTGTGATTATTATTATTGCTGCAAAAACCCTGTCAGTACTAAATGACTGCTTTGCCCTTATCATGTAAACACCAAGGCCATTTTTTCCGCCGACCCATTCACCGATAGTCGCCCCCATTATGCTGTATGCTGCAGCTATCTTAAGCCCGGAAAAAAATCCCGGCAAAGAAGAAGGAATCTTTACAAACCTGTAAATTTGAAACCTTGTGGCCCCCATTGATTTTAACAGGCTAAGCAGCTCCTTGTCGGTGCTGCTTAGGCTCTGCAGAAGACTGACCGTTATCGGGAAAAAACAGATAAGTATAACTATTATTATTTTTGGCAGATATCCATATCCGAACCAGATTATAAAAAGGGGCGCCAGGATAATAATGGGAATGGTCTGGGAGATTACCAGGAGCGGATATAATGTTTTCCTTATAACAGGTATAGAATCCATCAGTATTGCAATCAGTATAGACAGGATAATTGAGATAAAAAACCCTGTAAATGTCTCATACAGCGTTATAAGAATATGGCCGCTTATGGCTTTAAATTCTGTAAACAGAGTCACGATCACCATGCTTGGCGCAGGAAGGACAAAGGCAGGAACAGCGCCCAGCCTTGAAACTGCCTCCCATACGGCAAGCAGTGCGATAAAGAAAGCTGAGGGATAAACCCAGTTTGTTAATTTGTTGTTTTTCATTTTGAAAACACCTATTTTAGCTCTAAACTTAAAATTTTATTATTCCCAAACCTTATAATTCTCTAATCATTTAATTCCCTTATTTTATCATTTCCGAACCTTAGGTTACCCAATTTTATCATTTCCGAACTTTATTATTTACCAACCTTATAATTCTTTTACTATCAGCAGCCATCCCTCCGTAATAGTTATCTTTGCAGAATTCTTTGTAAATTCATTGCTTAGCCCTCTGGCCGGGCTTAAAAGCAGTTTTTCATTTTTTAGCCTGTATTTTAAACCATAAGTCTTTTCAAAAAATGTAAAAGGGGTAAGCGAAAAAATTGAGATTTTTTTCCCGGTCTCACCTTTTATTCTGCAGGTGTTTTTTACAACAAATATCTCGCTGTTTTCAGTGATAATACTGACTTTGACATTGTCATAGTATGGCGATGAAATAAGTGACAGGTTTGCATAACTGTGGTCGGCCCTGCTGCCGAATGCGCCTACGATAATAATCCTTTCATAACCGTTTTTGACAAGGTAATCAAGCGCAAGCTGTGTATCACTCTCATCTTTTGCCTGGCTAAAGCTAATAAATTCAATTTCACCATTGCCGGCGCCAAGCTTTTCTATCATTCCTTTGGTGATGCTGTCCATATCACCGATTATAACATTCGGGGAAATCCTTAAGTTGCTGCAATGCAAGGCTCCACCATCTGCAGCAATTACAAAAGTATCGCTTAAAGACGCGAAATTTTTTGTCAGTGTTCCATAAATGGAACCGTAATCTTTAATACTGCCGTTTGTAACCAAAATAGCGTTATTGTTAAACAGTTTTGCAGGTTTTAAATTTAAATTATTATAATTATCGCCTTTTTTTTGCTTCATGACTTTTCCTTCCGATAAAAATAAAAAAAACTACTAATCTTGCAGGTAAACTGTTTAAAGGATTAGTAGTTTTAATATCTATAAATCAATCCCTACGCTAGTATTACCTAGATCAGGTTATGCGGGTCGGCGTAACTTTGCCCTCTCAGCTTTAATAGCTCCCCGTAGTAACTGTATTTAATTTTCAAAGAATATTCTTTATAATGTACTTGCAGTAAATATAGCATAAGACTAGAGCATATGCAATTAATGTGAAACAAGTAAAAAAAGAGGTCAAACCGTTTAAATAATTGGTATGAAATCTAATGTGAAATCGGAATAACGATTGATGTGGAATCGATAATTGATGTGAAGTCGATAAAACAATTAGTGTGAAACAAGTAAAAAAAGAGGGTCAACCCGTTTAAATAATTGGTATGAAATCGGTAAAACAAATAATGTGAAATCGGTAAAATATGGTTAAACTGTCTGAAAGAAAAAAAGAAATTTTAAGGGAAGTAATAGCTCGCTTTATCGAAAGTGCAGAACCTGTCTCTTCCCAGAATATTGTGGAGCATTCAGGCATTGCGCTAAGCTCTGCTACTGTAAGGAAAGAAATGTCTGAACTTGAAGACATGGGCCTTCTTACTCATCCGCACACTTCAGCGGGCCGGATTCCTTCCGACAGCGGGTACAGGTTTTTTGTTGATAATTTTATAAAGGGCGCCGCAGGATTACAAAAGTTGGAACAAAAAAATCTTCCGCAAATAAAGTTTGATACTGATAAAGAAATGGAAATGGAAACAATCCTGCAAAAATCATCCGAACAGCTTTCCAAAATAACCAGCTATCTGTCAATGGTGGTTGCTCCGTCTATACACCACAGCAGGTTCAGGCATATTGAAATCTTAAAGCTTAACAGCAGCAACCTTTTAATAGTTTTAATAACAGATAACGGCAGGGTGTACAAAAGAAATATTATTATTGAAGGAATATATAACACACTTGATTTCCAAAGTGTTTCTAATATGTTAAACCAGCAGCTGCGGGATAAGAATATTTCTGAAATAGAATTTAAAAATCTAAAGGTCACCGAGAGCAATGCTTACCTTATAGCGCTTATTAAAAAGATATTGGATGTGGTGAGGAATTGTATTGCCGAGACAATGGTTTATAACAGGATTTTTATTTCCGGGACCTCATCAGTCATAAACCATCCGGATTTTATAGATTTAAAAAAGATCCAGAAGATATTGAGCATTATCGAAAATGAATACCTTCTGATGAATCTTATGCTGGATTTTCAGGATGAACCCGACCAGGATGTAATAATCAAGATAGGTTCAGAGATTTTTGAAGAAGGCGCTGACGACTTGAGTCTTGTGGCTTCAAAGTATAGAATATACGAGCATTCAACCGGGACAATCGGCATACTCGGCCCAAAAAGAATGGATTATTACAGGGTAATCAATATAATAGGTTCATTCGTAAAAAATTTAAAAACAGTTTTTAGCTGAAATTTAACCGGGCCGTTAATCTTTGTGGATTCTTGATTTCTTAACGGTGAGGTTTTTAAAAGTAAAAATGAGGTGATTTTTTGTCAGGCAACAGAAGAGATTATTATGAAGTATTAGAGCTGTCTAAGGAATGCAGCTCTTCGGATATTAAACAGGCTTACAGGAAGCTTGCAAGACTGTATCATCCAGATGTAAACAACGGCAATACTGAATTTGAAGAAAAGTTCAAAGAGGTATCGGAAGCATATGCAGTGCTAAGCAATGAAGAAAAACGCAGCCAGTATGATGCCTATGGTTTCAGCGGGTCGCTTTTTGACGGTATAAATTTTAACAGCGTTTTTTCTGAATTCGGTTTTGGAGATATTTTTGATATGTTTTTTGGCAGTTCTTTTGGAGGAGGAGGATTCTCCTCATCAAGGGGCAGGTCCGCAAGGCAGGCAAGGGGAACAGATGTAGCAATCGAGACATTAATAGACTTTAAAGAGTGTGCTTTTGGTACAAAAAAAGAAGTCGAATACTCAGTTGACGTAAATTGTGAAGATTGCCATGGTAAAGGTTCCAAAAATCCCGCAGGTATTATAACATGCATTGCCTGCGCCGGAAGCGGCCATGTCAGGATTACCAGGGATACATTTTTAGGAAGCATGGTTACCACTTCTGTATGTGAAAGATGCGGCGGCACCGGCAAAGTAGTAAAGGATCCGTGCAGCAGCTGCAACGGCAAAGGTTACCTCAGGGGAAAGAAAAAAATGGTCCTTGATATCCCTTCAGGTGTAAACAATGGCGACCAGTTAAGGGTGCCGCAGAAAGGCAATTCAAAAGGGGCCAGTTCTGTTCCAGGCAATCTTTTAATCGGGATAAGAATTAAACCGCACCCTGAATTTACACGGGAAGGAAGCAATGTCCTTTCAACTCTTAATATCTCTTTTGCGCAGGCTGCGCTCGGGACAAATGTTGAAATCGAGACCCTTGACAAACTCGAAGAAATCCTTATAAAGGCAGGAACTCAGCCAGGCGCAAAAATTGTTTTAAGGTCCAAGGGCATAATACCGCTTAACGGCGCAAGAAGAGGGGACCATATTATCTTTATAAATGTGATGATACCCACAAATCTTTCGTCAGAAGAGATTACTCTTCTGAAAAAGTATGCGGAGGGCAGGCAAGAATCAGTTGGCGACGGCCCCTCAGGTTTTTTCTCCAGTTTTAAAAATGCATTTAAGAAATAAATACCAATAAATGAGCCACCCTTATTTTTTCGTAGATAAAAACTGCATTACGCCTGATTCTGTCTTTATAACAGGAGAAGATTTTAACCATCTCGTGAAGGTCCTTCGCGCAAGAGTAGGGGATATTGTAGAAATATCTGACAATGAATCTAAAAGATATAATACAACCCTTGCCGAAATCAAAAAAGATGAAGCAGTGCTTCAAATAAACCATACAACCAAAATTACCGGGAGAGCTCACCGCATAAGCCTTTTTCTATGTGTGTTAAAGAAAGAAGCGATGGAACTTGCAATCCAGAAGGCTGCAGAAATAGGGGCCGACAGGATCATACCGGTTTTAAGCGCTCGCACTGTTGTTGATATTGGTGGGAAAAAATCAGGAGCCAAGATTTCCAGATGGCAACAGATTGCATTAAGCGCATCAAAGCAGTGCAAAAGGGACTTTATATGCGAAATTACAGAACCTGTAAATACAGGCAGCATAGATGTTTTTGGATTTAATGTATTTTTTCTTCCTATCGAGGACCCGTACCTGGATGATAAAGGCGCGCCTGAGCCGGGACCTAAAGGCACACTGCAGGCGTTAAGCGGTATTATAAAGGGCCTGAAAGACAATAGTAGTGTTGGCGGGATTGACGGGACGGAAGATAAAAGTATTGCCGCTGCTTTAGAAGATTTTAATATTGCCCAAGGCCCTAAAAAAAAGAGTATTACCAAAGGCTTAAATAAGAATGAAAACAACGTTTGTACTACCGGCGGGCCAAATCCGTCCCTGGAAATTGCCTGTATAATTGGTCCCGAAGGAGGATTTGAAAAAAAGGAAGTGGCAGATCTGGTCAAAAAGGGGGCAATTTCAATAAATTTCGGGACAAATATATTGCGGTCAGAAACTGCTTCGATTTATTTTCTATCAATACTTGACTACCTCCTTAAGTAAAATGAACCCAGAAAAACCTGTAAAATTTATTATCCACACAATAGGCTGCAAGACAAACCAGGCAGAATCAGATGATATTGCAAGGCAGCTCATATTGAAAGGTTGCTGCCAGGCCGGTCTTACTGATTCTCCGGACAGCATAGATTATATAATCATTAATACATGTACAGTGACCTCTGCGGCTGACAGGAAGGCAAGGCATTTGATAAGGAAATTACAAAGTGCCGGTCCAAAATCAAAACTGATTATAACAGGATGTTTTGCGCAGCTTAACGGGGAGTTGCCGGGAAAGATTCCTGCAGATTTTATTTTTTCAAATAATAAAAAAAATGAGATAGCAGATTTTATCTGCGCTGCTGATTTGGCTAAAGCAGACACGGCCGACGTCGCATCTATGCCTCATCATATACATAGCAGGGCACTTGTAAAAATACAGGACGGCTGCCAGCAGGGGTGCTCCTACTGTATTGTCCCGCAGGCTCGGGGCCCGTATTCAAGTACCGCTCCCAGTATGATAATAGAGGCAATAAAAAGACTGGTTACGCTTGGCCATGACGAAATAGTGCTGACAGGCATACATATAGGCAAATTCGGTGTGGACCTTTTATCCGGGAAAAATGAAATAAAAACCCTGCCGGAACTTGTCCTTGAAATTTTAAAAAACACCGATGTCAAAAGATTAAGGCTTTCTTCCATTGAAATAAACGAAATCGACGAGAGCCTTATTGGGGTTATCAAAAGCAATATACCAAAAATTGCGCCTCATTTGCATGTTCCCCTGCAAAGCGGAAGCGATAATATACTTAAAGCAATGAACAGGAAATATGACAGCGGTTTTTTTATTTCAGCCATTGAGCAAATAAAAGGAGCAATTCCCGGTATCACACTGACAACCGATATAATAGTTGGATTTCCAGGTGAGACCCCGGAAGACTTTGCAAAGACTGTTAAATTGGTTAAAGACATTGATTTTAGTAAGATCCATGTCTTTAAATATTCAAAAAGACCGGGTACAAAGGCTGCTGCAATGGCCGGCCAGGTACAGGAAAATATTAAAACTGAAAGAAGCCGGATATTAAGGGGTGTTGGCCTGGATTTAAGAAACAACTTTATAACCTCCAATATCGGCAAAAAACTTGATGTTGTATGTGAAGAATATGATAAAAAAAACGGTATTGCCGGCGGGACCTCAGAGAATTATATTAAAGTTTATTTTGGTTTAAACTATGAAGAATATAAGCTGAAAAAGGGCAAAATATTAAAAGTATTTGCAAAAACATCACAAGAGGATGGCCTGTATGGTGAAGTGATTTAAAGATATTCAGGCAGTTATGCTCAGGCATGTTATAATTGTGGTTAAGAAAGTAAAATCAGTAAAATTTCAAATATTAAAATATATTGTAATTAAAGAAAAACAGCGTATAATTCGTGCTTTTTGCAGGAAATGTTTTTTTATTGGCCGGGGTAATCTATAATAGGCAGTAAAAGACAGATTTGAAAGGGCCCGTTTTTAAGAGGGATTATGGACGATTGTTTATTTTGCAGGATTGTTAAAAAAGAAATAAAAAGTGAAATAGTATTTGAAAACGACAGTGTGCTTATATTTAAAGATATAAACCCGAAAGCGCCGGTGCATTTGCTGGTTATTCCAAAAAAACATATTACTGATATCACCGAGATTGATAATTTAAGTGCTTTGGAGGCGCGCGAGTTACTGAGCTCTATTTCCAAAATAGCCGGGGAACTCGGGCTCCAAAAGGACGGTTTCAGGGTTGTTACCAATACCGGTGCAGGTGCGGGACAGAGTGTTGCCCATCTTCATTTTCATATACTTGGAAAAAGAAAATTTGCCTGGCCTCCCGGTTAAATCACATGGCCAGCGGTTAAAATTTGCCTGGCCGCCCGGTTAAATAATAGGGTTATGTCGGGTTAATTTGCATGGCTGCACCGGGTTAAATTTCTTAAATTAACAAGGATGAGTAGATTTCTTTTATAGCTTTTTATTATTTAAGATAATACTTGCATGATTGGTTTTTAGGACACACGGTTGGTTTTTAGGACACCAAATTACCATTATTAAATAATTTTAGGAGAAGTTTTTGTATCAGACAAAACAAAAAATAACACTGGATTTTACCAAGAGCCATTCTATTGCTGAATTGCTTGGAGATGGGGACAAGCTTATAAAGCTTATAGAGCAGGAGTACAATGTCGATATCTTTGTACTTGGCAATGACCTGGAGGTAAGCGGTAAAAACATAAATGTCCAGAAGGTCCAAAAGCTTATAAGTGAGCTGACGCTCCAGATAAACCTTGGGCAAAAACTGGATACTCAGCGAGTGGATGATTCGATTAAAATAATGGAAGGAAGGCCGGAATCAAAACCGCATGAGGTTTTTAATGATTATATAGTTGTAAGCAACGGCAAAAAAATAAAGGCCCGCACAGAGGGCCAGAAAAAATATATTGAATCCATCAGGAGCCATACAATAGTTTTTGGAATCGGTCCGGCCGGTACCGGCAAGACCTATCTGGCGCTGGCAATGGCTGCAGGCGCGCTGGCCCGAAATGAGGTCGGAAGAATAATACTCGTCAAGCCTGTAGTTGAAGCCGGTGAAAAGCTCGGGTTTTTACCGGGCAACATCTACGAAAAGGTAAATCCATACCTTAGGCCCCTATACGATGCTTTATATGAGATGCTCGATGTCGAGACGTTCCAGCATTATATGGAAATCGGTATAATAGAGGTTGTCCCACTAGCCTACATGCGGGGCAGGACACTTAATGATTCATTTATAATACTTGATGAGGCGCAAAATGCTTCTCCCGAGCAGATGAAAATGTTTTTGACGAGACTTGGATTCAGTTCCAAAATAGTTATAACAGGTGACATTACCCAGATAGATCTTCCTGTTGAAAAAAAATCCGGCCTTGTACAGGTCAGGAATATCCTGGACAGCATTCCGGGCATTGAATTTATTTACCTGACTTCCAAAGATGTGGTAAGGCATTCCCTTGTCCAGAAGATAGTGGATGCCTACAAGATATTTGAAGATAACAGCAAAGCCGATACCAAAAGCGAAAGACCGTAAAATAAAAAGACCTTTAAATAAAGGACCGTAAAATAAAAAACTATTAAATTTAAGACCGTAAAATTTAAGGCGGTAAAATAAAAATACTTAAGATATAAGGCCGTAAAATAAAAATACTTAAGATATAAGACTGTAAAATAAAAATACTTAAAATAAAATGGTTCCAAGAAACAGAAGCTTAAAAATTAAAACAAAAGAAATAATAAAGTCAGGAGAAAATGACACTGTAATAAGTCCTCAGGGCTTCTTCTGGAAATATTTTTCATTTAAAAGCAGGATTGCCCAGCGTATATATATATTTGTTTTTGCAGTTGCTGCCGTAGCTGCAATCCTTGCATATAACTACACCCCTGATATCGGAATCGAACTTGGAGCGCAAAGCCCGAGGACAATAAAAGCCAATAAGGATATACAGTTTGAAGATATTGTAAAAACAGCTGAAGACAAAGATAAAAATGAGGCACAGGTCGAAAATGTATTTGTTTTTGACCCTGAGATCTTAAATGGCAAAGAAGGCGCATTATACAAGATCAAATATTTTTATCTTCTGTCGCAGACAGTAGGATTAAAAAAGGACAAGACTATTGAGGAAAAAGTCTCCTACCTTACTAATCTTTTGGGCAGCAGCTATCCTGAATCTGCAATAAAGGAAGTATTAAACTTAGACATAGCTGCAAATAACTTACTCCTGGCCGAAACACTTAAGCTTACCAGGGAAATAATGAATGAAAAAATACAGCCCACACAGGTAGATTTTGTAAAAAATGAGATAACTTTAATGGTCCAGCGTAATGAAGATATTAATTTTGTATATAAGCCTCTAGTAACGGTAATAATCCAGAATAATATAGAGCCTACAGCAGTATTCGACCCGGCAGCAACAGAAAAAGCAAAGCTTGATGCAAGGCTAAAGACACCTCTTCATATGATAAATATACTGGAAGGCCAGGTAATTGTGCCGGAAGGGGAAGTTGTCCAGGAAAACCAGATTATGATATTAAAGAAGCTGGGGTTGATGGAAACCAAAATAAACTGGACAAGATATATTTATATATGTCTTGTAGTTTTATTAATGACGCTGATGCTGGGGTTATATATATTTAAGTTTAAGGCTCTTATCTATTACAATTCGAGAAAAGTTTTAATAATTGCGATTTTTATGGTTCTTTTTACCGGTATCATGAAAGGCTTAAATATACTTGCAAGTATTCATCTAAACCTGTGGAACTATTTTTTCCCCATAATTGCTATTTCCATGCTGATGACAATAATCTTTGATTCCGGCCTGGGCATAATGGTGACAATATGCATGGCATTTTTTGCCGGCGTAATAACAAACCTTGACTTCAGCCTTACTGTCGCGTACCTCATCGGGGGGATTTTTTCAACATATTTAGTTTCCAATATTTCCCAGAGATCAGCAGTAATGAAGGGCGGTTTTTTCAGCGCAATGATACTTGGCTTTTTATTTTTTACGATTAATTTTTACAGCGGCCAGGCAGCGAATATAGCGCTTTATTCCTTCATCGGCATATTAAACGGCATCATTTGTGCAGTTATTACAATCGGTCTTATGCCTTTTATTGAATCTGTGTTTAAGGTCGTTACTGCAATGGGTCTTCTGGAATTATCTCATACCGACCAGCCTGTACTTAAAGATATGTTTATTAAGGCCCCGGGGACATATAATCACAGCCTTCTTGTTTCGCATCTTTCAGAAAATGCCGCAAAAGCAATTGGAGCAGATTATATGCTTGCAAAAGTTGCTGCTCTTTACCATGATATTGGAAAACTCAGGCGTCCGGAATACTTTTATGAAAACCAGGCAAACATGGAAAATGTGCATGACAAGCTAAATCCTTCGATGAGCAAGAATATATTATCAAGCCATATAAGGGATGGTATTGAAGACTCAATAAAGAATAAGATCCCAAGGAAAGTAATCCAGGTAATATCGCAGCATCACGGAACATCACTTATGAGTTATTTTTATGAAAAACATAAGGACCGTGAAACGATAGGGACCTCAAACGGCCACTCAGAAATTGTAGAGAGCCATTTCAGATATCAGACAAGAAAGCCCCAGTCAAAAGAGGCCGCAATACTTATGCTTGCAGATTCTACAGAAGCGGCTGTCAGGTCCATTGAGGAAATCACGCCAAAGAAAATAGAGCAGATGGTTAATTACATTATTGACAACAAGATAAAAGACGGCCAGTTAAACGAGTCTGAAATAACATTAAGAGAGATAAACACAGTAAGGCAGAACCTTGTAGACGGGCTCATATCACTTTATCATTCCAGGATAAGCTATCCCGGAACAGACTTAAAGCTCGTAGATAATAAATAATATGAAGATAATTATACTAAACAGGCAGGACAGGATTGATTTAAATACCAGTCTTTTAAAAAAGGTCTCTTTTTATGCTGCCAATAAATTTGACAACAGCAGCAGCACAGAACTTAATATCGTTTTTATTGATAAAGAAGAAATGGCCCTGTTAAATAAGAAATACAGAAATAAACAGGGCGCTACAGATGTCTTATCTTTTTCATACAGGGATGATGCGGATGCCAAACCAGCCGGCCTTAAAGCAGAAGAAGATTCAGGGAGTTTTAACAATATTGAAAGGTTTTCTGTAGCCGGAGAGATAGTCATTTCTCCTGAAGTCGCAAAAGAAAATGCCGCCGATTTTATGCCTGATTTTTTCTTAAGATGGAATCTTGAAAGGGAGCTTGCGCTTCTCATTATTCACGGGATACTGCACATATATGGTTATGACCATGAGAAAAGAAGCGACACCGTGAAAATGGACAGTCTGCAGGCAAGCCTTCTAAATGATGTAATTACCAATTACAAACTTTAAATATGTTGCTTTTTAGGTTTTTTGCAATCTGCGAAGTTAAACCCCCGGGGATTGCACATTCCCGACTTTTGTAAAATCTTTATTGACATGTATTGTATGATTGAATCAGACGCATTTTTATTTTATATAAATTTTGGGTAAAGATTTAATTATAAATAGCAGTCATAAGCTTAAATTACATAGTTATATTATTGTCAGGCAGATATAAAGAATAGACATGTTCGTTTAAAAAGCAAACCTGTTTGAAGGGAAAAATATAGTCTTGATTAGTTTTAAAATATTAAAAAGTTTTGATGCAAATCTAATTAAGACATTAGAAAAGCTTGAGGTAGACAATCTTGGGCGGGAAGCGGCGATTAACCGGTGGCAGCTGCCGGTAATAATCAGGTATGGCAGATTTGTTGTGGCGGAAAATGAATACGGTGAGATTGTAGGGGTTTGCGAAATGTTAAGGCAGTGGGAGCAGCCGCAGGGCGGCTTTATCCACTCCTTCTATATTGCAAAAGAATACAGGTATAAAGGTATAGGAAAAAACCTATTGGAAAAAGTTATTGATATTTTAAAAAAAGATGGTTTTAAATCGGTCCAACTGACAGTTGATCCTGATAACAAACCTGCTCTGGGGCTTTATACCGGATTTGGGTTTAAAAAAAAGCAGCTTGAAATAGGAGAATATGGCGAGGGACATGACAGATTTTTACTGGAGATGATATTTGATGGAGAGTAAAAGCTTTAAATCAGGATATATAGGTCTTGTCGGCAGGACAAATGTTGGCAAGTCTACTCTTATTAATAAAATATTTGACAGGAATATTGTTATAACCTCAGATAAGGCACAGACTACAAGAAGCAGGATTAACTGTATATACAATACTGAGGAGGCCCAGGCGATATTTGTGGACTGCCCCGGTTTTTTTAAGCCCCGCAATTTGCTGGGTGAGAAATTAAACAGGATAATATTCCAGGTGCTTGATGATGTTGACATCATTATTGCGATGGTCGATTTTCCCGGAGGAATCGGAGCAGGTGATTATTATGTGTTTGAACAGATAAAAAAAAAGCATGTACCGAAAATACTCATATTAAACAAAATCGATCTTTTAAATACGGCAGGCAAATATTCCATACAGGAAGCCATCTCTAAAATCAAAAGTGAGCTGGATTTTTTTGAGGAAATAATCCCTGTCTCAGCAGCAACCGGAGAAAACCTTGAAAAACTATTAAAAATATTGATAGGAAAACTTCCGGAGGGCCCAATGTACTATCCCAGTGGAATGGTCACCGATATGCCTGTCAATAAGATGATTGCTGAAATAATCAGGGAAAAGCTTTCTGCAAATCTTTTTGACGAGCTGCCGCACAGTATAAATGTCGAAGTTGTAAATCTGCAAAAAAAGTGGACCGGAGCGGAAAAGAGAACCGGTGCGGAGCAAGAGTTTGAACAAGGTATGGAACAAGTGTCGGAAATAGAGCAGAAGGCCGGTATGGAACAAGTGCCGGGGAAAGAGCAGAAGGCCGGTGTGGAACAAATGTTGGAAATAGAGCAGTGGACTGGTGCAGAACAAGTGTTGCAAATGAAACAAGAAACCGGTATTGAACAAGGGTTGAAAATGCAACGAGGTTTTGATATGGGGCAAGAAACCGGTACGGAACAAGGACTGGAAATAAAACGAGGGATGGAAACGACCAATGTCACTGCGGATAGTAAAAATGGTAATCTTATAATGATTGAATGCAATATCTATGTTGAAAAAAAATCCCACAAGGCCATGATTATCGGCAAATCGGGATCGATGTTAAAAAAGATAGGCATGTTGTCCAGGCTGGATATTGAAAAACTGCTTGGCTTAAAAGTCTTTCTCCGGCTATGGGTGAAAGTGGAGGAAAACTGGACAAGAAAAGAGTCCTATCTTGACAGGTTTGGTTATTGAAAAACAAAATATTTTTTATTTTAGAAAGGTTTGGAAAGTAAAATGTTAACAAGGGAACAATTGGCAAAGACTATAGATCAGACAATTTTAAGGCCCACAGCAACAGTACAGGAAGTACAGAGTCTTTGTGTTTTGGCGAAAAAAAATCACTTTGCCGCAGTGGTCGTAAATCCCTCTTACATCACTGTAGCCAAAAAGATACTTTCCGGTTCCGACGTAAAGGTATGTTCTGTAGTCGGATATCCTATGGGGGCAAATACTATAGAGACAAAGGTGTTTGAAGCAAGGGATAACGTTAAAAAAGGCGCTGACGAGCTTGATGTAGTCATTAATTTCGGGATGATTAAAAGCGCAAATTTTACTTATGTGGAAAAAGAAATAGGCATTATTGTAAGTGTTATCAGACGGGAACAGATGGCTGAATACAACAAGCATATCAATATAAAAATCGTCCTGGAATCGGGTGTGCTTGACAAAGAGGAAGTCAAAAGAATTTGCAGGATTGTAGAAGAATCCGGAGCTGATTTTATAAAAACTTCCACAGGTTTTGGCAACAGGGGAGCAGAGCTTGATGATGTAAGGCTCATACGTGAAGTCGTCACAAGGATAATAGGTGTAAAAGCCGCAGGCGGGATAAAGACATTTAAGGATGCGCAGGCTTTAATTGATGCAGGAGCTACAAGGCTTGGCACTTCAAGCGGTATAAACATAATAGAAGAGTATCTGGAACTCTTTGGAAAATAAACAATGCCGTCATATAAAGCCAAAGCTGTCGTCTTAAAAACCCATAATCTTGGGGAGGCCGATAAGATATTGCGGCTTTACTCAGGGGACATAGGGCTTATTGACGCAGTTGCCAAAGGCGCCCGCAAAATCAAAAGCAAATTTGGCGGAAGGCTGGAACTGTTTAATTTTGTAGACTGCGAGCTCTCCAAAGGTAAAAGCCTGGATATACTGACCCAGGCAGAGCTCGTAAGAAATTTTAAAAATATCTCGTCTGATTTTAATAAATTCCTATTTTGCCAGCTGATATGTGAGATTATTTTAAAAACCCATCCCTATGAGTCCGATTCTTCACACAAAACCGCTTCACTTCTTTTTAAATTACTATA
>JBBQDW010000033.1:0-17156 GCA_038320085.1 Candidatus Humimicrobiales bacterium | reverse complement strand
TCATCAAATATGATTTCAGAGGCTATACCTAAATTATGGAAAAAGGACCCGGAAACTGTATTTGAAAGAATTGAGGAGATAAAACAGTTAAATAATTTTGCACTTGCAGAAATGCGTGTTTTACTTCACGAACTGAGGCCCTCAACCTTCAAGGAAGAAACCCTCGGAAATTTGATAAAAGAGCTAATAAAATCTATTGGATCCAGAACTAAGATCCCAGTTGAATTAATAATAAATGGAGAATATAAGTTTCCATCTAAAATCGAGCTAGCATATTACCGTATCTCTCAAGAAGCATTAAATAATATAATTAAACATTCTCATGCAACTAAAGCCAGCATTATTTTAAAAATCCTTCCAGAAAACTTATATATGGATATTACCGATAATGGGTGTGGTTTTGATGATAAAAAAATTGCCTCTGCTAATTTAGGAGTAACTATAATGAAAGAGCGGGCAAAACTTATAGGAGCCTCAATTAATATAGACAGTATGCCGGGTAAAGGCACGAGGATTACGGTTAGCTATAATAAAAAGAATAACCTTAAATAAATAGAATAATAAATAAATAGTTCTTGCTGAATAATTCAATATTTTCTGGGAATTTTCAGTTTTTCAAGCACATATTATTTAGTTTTATTGAATTTTCGATAATTATTCAGCAAGAAATAAAAAAATAACTGATCTGATGACAGCTAAAAACCTTGTTTTGCCATGTGGTTTTTTTCGGACAAGCTCCTAGACTCATTTAGCTTTCTGATAAATTCCAACATCAGCAGCCATTGATTTTATTTGTGCCAAAGGATAAATACTCTCTGGAATACTTTGCCTCCAAATATACTGGTCTAAATTTATAATTTTATGCTTATTTATAACATCATCAAACAGCTCAAAGTATTGAAGAGCTACATTATGCCAAGTCATCTGTCTCCCGAATTTATATGTTTCCTTCTCAATTGTTGATTTCTTTTGTGGATTTTTAAATATGTCTATTACTGCATCTGCTATTGCCCTGGAATTTTTGAAAGGTACAATTACACCCCTGCCGCTTGCTAAAACTTCTTTTGCGTAGAGATAAGGTGTTGAAACACATACTTTTCCTGCTCCAATTGCATATGCCAGAGCACCTGACGCCGATTGCTGCGGATCCAAGTATGGAGTTACATATATATCTATAATTTTTAACCACTCAACTAGTTCATTTAAGGTTAAATACTCATTAATAAATTTTACATTTTCATCTAAATTATACAGTTTTATTTTTTCTGCTAAGAAATTTCTGTATTTTTCACCAGCGTTTTGCAGTACAACAGGATGTGTCTGACCAATTATAAGGTACAATATGTTTGGAAATTGCTCTTTTATATGCCTTAAGGCTTCTATTGTATATTCAAGTCCCTTAATCTCTGATAAAAGATTTATATTACCCAGGATTAATCTGTCTTCAAATCCTTTTTTATTTTTATATTTACCATTAGGTTCCAGAGGTATATCGGGGACACCATGAGGAATAATCTCTATTTTTTTACTGGGGTAATTGTAAGTCTCTATAAGTTTGCTCATGCTTTGGGGCATCATAACTATTACTTTTTCAGCAATCTTAATTACATCTTTCAGAACCAAACCATATCCGCTACCGGCATCATCGGGTATTGTATGAGCGGTAACAATGATGGGTTTTTTTACAAGATCCATCAAATTAATAATATATTCGCCGAATTTACCGCCGAACAAACCAAATTCATGTTCCACAATTAGAACATCCGCTCTTGATTTATTAATATATTCAGCAGCCTTAATATAAGATTCAAGTTCAAATTGATTAATTTTAAATTTAACTTCAGGACCGTAATTAATTTTATCTTCCGGTTTAACCATTGCAATTATTTCTGCTTTAGAGTATGGATTAATATGGTTAATAGCTCCAGTTAAGTCTTTTGTATATGTTGCAATTCCACATTTCCGGGGTGTATATGACGATATATATATCCCATTTATTCTTTTACTTTTTTCCCTTAAAATTTTTTTTAACTTTTCCAAAATTACACCTCTCTTTACGGATAAAACACTTACAATAATGGCATACCAAAAAAATAATTAAAATTTTTTACTATTTTGTTATCATGTGTTGCCGCGTTGAAATTATAATTAAGCTTCTAGCTTCTTTTGATTTAATTTTATAATATTCACTTTTTAAAAAGATTTTAATTTTTTTAGTATAACTTTGCGCCTTAATAATAGTAACAGTATTTAGACCAGTTTTACCCTGGTTATCAGACTAGTTTTGGTTTTAAATAAAAATCGATCTTTCTTTCCAAAACTAGTCCGGTTGGAAAGTTAGCAGCATTCAGTCTTACGTGGAGTATGATTGAAGCTTTTAGGAACGGGGAAGTATAATTTAAATTATCATAATTTTTATAATAAGACCCCATAAAAAATATGGGGTCTTATTACTGTAAATAAAACCTACGTACCCGTGTAAGGGTTTAAAATCCCATATTCATTCTCAACCTGCAAATATGAATCCCTAATATATTTTCTGACATTTTCATTAATGATATTATTGTTTTGCGCAATTACATCAAGGTATTTTCTTATCAATTCTACTGTGAAAAACCCGTCGTTTTCAGGATTGGAGACCATTTTATTGTAACTGGCAAGAACTTCATCTTTAAACTTATTAGTCTCATAATCAAATGCCGGAGTATTGTTCATGCCTATATAATAAGACATCAGGTAGTTATAATAACTGTCTCCCATCTCTTCGTATTTGCTGCTTGCAGGATATTTTAACAAAAAATCCTCAACAGCAAGCACTCTTGCAGCAAGCTCATCCCAGGATATTTGAAGAGCGGCGTCTTTGGCAAATATCTTATTTGATTCTAAAGCTTTAAATACAATATATTCACCATAATCATCTGACAAATAATCAATAAATACTTTAAAACTGCCATAATCCAGTATTGGATACCATGAACCTTCCAGGTTTATCAATTTATAACCACTGTCAAAAATTTCAAAAAGCAGATTTTTAAGCTCAGCATCCGATATGGCCGATACCTGTTCTTTTGTCAGCTCGCCCATTATATCACCAGGATTTTCAAGAATGTAAACATTGAGTTGATTCTCGTAATTGCCGTCTTTCCCGTAAAGCAGTTCGTCAGTATATTTAATCTCGTAAATCTTTAATAGTTTTTCAAGATCGTCAAAGGCTGTATCTGCATTTTCCAAACTCAGTGTATTGATATTTTCGTTCAGGAATGCCAGGAAGATTAAAGGCTTTACCTCACCGGTTAACATATTTTTAGTCTCTGCAAGCACTTCTTCTTCCGAGAGCAGCTCTTCTGTTATAGAAACAGATCCTTCAGTGCTTTCTATTTGGCTTTCCTGCGGCATGCTCTTGGTTTCAGTTGGTGTCGTCTTATCAGGCTCGCTTACGGATGCCTGGCTGCTATCTGTTGCTGCACTAGAGCTATTCCGCGCGCATCCATTTAGGACAAGAGAACTGCATATTAATATTACTGATATAAGAAATACTAAAAATCTTGAAAAGCTTTTTCTCAATTTAGGGCTCCTGTTCTAATATCAATATTATTACTATTACTTTAGCTTCCATTTCTTTTTTACAGAATTTACGTATAAACTCATAATACTCTTGCCGGGTCTTAGTTAAATAGAGAGTATACTCTTTTGTCTGTAATCATACAATCCGGCTATTTCGCCGGCTATTTCGCCGTCAAAGGAAATTTACAGTGCAAACTTTTAATATTCAAATAAAATTATCGGTGCTACAATATATGTAATGTTTCAATTCCAGATTGAGCATAAGACTTTATTAGAACTGATTGCTTTTAAAACATATCGGGTTTTATTTGGTAAGAATTAAAGAGATATATAGAATTTAAAAAACGAGTATAGAAAATAACATTTGTTCAAAGGAGAAATATGAAAATAATACCGGATGAAGTCAGCAAAGCATGGGATAACCGAAAGGGCCCGGCAATATTTACAACTATAGACAAGGAAGGTGTCCCGAATAGTATTTATACAACCTGTATTTCAAAATATGGCGAAGGAACAATCGTCATTGCTGATAATTATTTTAATAAAACAAAAAGAAATATTTTTTCAGGCAGTTCAGGAGCGATTCTTTTTCTTACCAGCGAAGACAAATCTTATCAGATAAAGGGTTCTATTAAATATTATTCAGAGGGTGAAGTATTTGATGATATGAAAAAATGGAATCCAAAAAAACACCCTGGACATGGAGCAGCAGCTCTGGAAGCTGAAGAAATATACAAAGGTTCAGAAAAAATCATTTAACATTTAACTCTTGCTAAATAGTATTTTTTAAGGGTTTATATCCCCCAAACCAATGTTTTATTGTAACAAGAGCAGCCAGTATCCCAACTGAAATTAAAGCGGTTTTGGGCTCCACTGATTTTTCATAGAATGCTTTGGCAGCCTTTGCATTTTGCCTGATACTATTATAATTATTTTTTACTGCTGATTTTTTTAAACAATGTATCTTTATCAAGTTTTTTAGTGCAGAAAAACCAGTCATAGCACTTCATATCCCCTTTACTCTCCATACGTTCTTTGGCAACCCCGCAGGATCCGGCCGGCGGAACGATAACATCGTCGCCGGGTCTCCAGTCTGCCGGACAGGCGATTGAAAAAGCATCTGCAGTCTGCAGGGCTATCAAGACTCTGTAAAGTTCGTCAAAATTTCGGCCAAGGCTTAAAGGATAATAGATTATTGCCCTTATAATACCTTTTGGGTCAATAAAAAATACAGCTCTTACTGCTTTGGTATTGCTTTCAGAAGGCTGGATCATACCATACATTTTAGCAACTTCCATGGTTATATCTTCAATCAATGGAAATTTTACCTCTACATTCTTCATACCTTTATACTCGATTTTTTCCTTGATTGTCCTTAACCATGCAATATGGCTGAATAGCCCGTCAACTGAAAGCCCAACCAATTTACAGTTGGCATCATTAAATTGTTGCTCCATGGTGGCAAAAGTCATAAATTCCGAGGTGCACACAGGGGTAAAATCAGCTGGATGGCTGAACAGTATAACCCAGCTTCCTTCAAACTGCTCAGGAAAACTAATGTCGCCCTGGGTTGTCACAGCCTTAAATGATGGGGCCTTATCACCAATCCTTGGCATAGCCGTTACTTCCTGCTTTTCTGTTGATTCCATGAATGTCTCCTTTTTATTGTTAAATAATTATAATATATCTTTTTAGCAAGAAAAGACATAAGCCCTCACGGGGTATTGAATTACCCGTAAAAATAACCTTCAAACCTCTCCCATATTTTCCTTATGTCTTTTGCGGCAGGGCTATCCGGATAATCAATTATAAATTTCTTTTGGGCGAGTAATTTTGGCACATTTTCATCATATGAGACTTTGCCTATGACCTCAATATTATTTAATGCACAAAAACTTTCAATCTCTACAGTATTTTTGGGATTAATATCAAACTTATTTATACAGACAAAAGTTTTAATATTAAAAAATTTTGCAACATAATATATCTTTTTAAAATCACTTATCCCGCTTAATGTTGGCTCTGTTACTATCAAAGCATAATCGACTCCGTTTAGTGAAGCGATAACCGGGCATCCTATCCCGGGAGCCCCGTCTATTATCACCAATTTTGTATCCTGGCTGTAAGCTATATCTTCGGCGGCATTTCGTACTCTGGTAACCAATAACCCGGAGTTTTCAGCCCCCGGATTTAATCTTGCATGCACCAGCTTGCAAAACTCTGTATTGGAAGTATAAAACTGCCCCTGTTTTTCTTTTTTCAGCACAATTGCGCCAACAGGACACACATACTCACATACTCCGCAGCCTTCACATTTCAGGTTGTCTATCCTGATATCTGTAGATGAATATGAAATAGCATCGAATCTGCAAAGCTCCTCGCATTTTCCGCAATTAATGCAATTTTCATTTACGACAGCAATTGCTCCGCCAATAAAATCTTCCTGTTTTTCAATTATGGGATTTAAAAGTATATGAAGATTGGCAGCATCCACATCTGCATCAACAGCTATATGGTCATGGGCCATTTTTATAAAATTTGAAGCAATAGTCGTTTTACCGGTACCGCCTTTTCCACTTATTATCGTAATTTGTTTCATTATTTAAACTTTCTTAGGTCCAATCTTATTATAATAGTTTAAAGGATCCAATTTTTAGTGTCTGATTGCAAAAACATTTATTGAAATATCGAGTTTTCGATTTCTTCTAGTGTCTTTTGAAACTTTTCTTTATAAGACTTATCGTAATCAAATAGTGTCCCGCCCCTTGAATAGCATTTTGCTATTTCAATATCATTAGGTATTTTTAGAAGTATCTTTTTATTTTGAGCATTACAATAATCTTCAACGACTGTGTCTCCAATGCCGTCCCTGTTTATTATTACTCCGTAAGGAATTTTTAAACTGTCCAATACGTCCATTGAAATTAAAAGGTCATTAAATCCATAAGGCGTAGGCTCTGTTACAAGAATACAATAATCGCTGTTCTTGACAGACATTACCATGCTGCAGGAATTACCGGGAGGCGAATCAATGATCACCAAACCACTTCTATTTATCATTTTTTCAAGTTCATTTTGAACAGTAGTGGTTCTCATCGAGCCCGGAATTAAATTGCCTTCTAAAAAATCAATTCCAGGTCTTGAAAAGCCCTTTGATACCTCTCCAACCTCGACATCTTTCTCACGAACGGCGCCTTCCGGTCCAACAAGTATACAACCTCCGCAACCATGGCAAAGCTGCGGATAAAACAATACTTCAGTTCCTATCACAGCAACAGCATTATAATGGCAAAACTTAGCACACCCGGAAAAATCCTTATCTGTATCTGTAAGAAAATATGGATGTTTGATTGTTACTTTTTTTATATTTTTTATGCCAGGCTTTAAAAATATATCTGCATTCGGAGCCTCAACGTCATAGTCTGCAAATTGGCAGTACTCGGCTGCAAGTGCCAGACTGACTGCAACCGTGGTTTTACCTGTGCCGCCTTTCCCGCTTGCTACTGAAATTATCAATTTTAACATCTCTCCTTTCAAATATTTCTGTTAAACCGCTTAGGAATTTTTCCCCATCCCATAATGAGACTCCACGTTGGCAGAAGATGTCTCGACCAATTGCCCGTTTTTATATTTTTCGATTGCTTCCCTTACGATACCGGAAACACCGGAATACATTTTTATATTTGCTGCCTGCAAAACTCTGAAAGCATTGGGCCCAAAATTACCTGAGAGTACGGCGCTTACCTCTTTGGCTGCAATAACCTGCCCTGCCTGAATTCCGGCGCCGCCCATGGATTGTCGGCTTCCATTTTCAATAAATTCGAACGTATCTGAGCCGATATCATAAATTATAAAATAGGGGCACCTTCCAAATCTTGGGTCTACATTTGAATCAAGAGAAGACCCGGTTGATGTGATACATATTTTCATTTTTGTAACCCTTCCTTTCGCTTCGCTTAAGGCGCAAAAATTGATGAAAGTCTTTACCCTTAATTTGCCCCTTAAGCCTTTTTATTTTATGAATAAATATTGCCAATTTGATTTTCTTTCAGACTTTTTCCTCTTCAGAAGTGTTTTCATAACTTATTATTCTCTCTCCACACTCCGGACATTTTCTTTTGCTGATACTGTGCAGATTCCGCTCATTCAAAGCTATATCCTCTTTTTTTACATAGTAATGATGCCTGCCTTTTAAACACTGCTTTTGCACTAACTCTTCAGAAGGCAAATAATTCCCTCCTTCAATTTTTAGCGCTTTCCCCTCTATAACTGATTTTACCAGTTTATACCTTGCTCCTTTTAAAATGCGCTGAAAAGTTGACCGGGATATCCCCATTTTCTCTGCAGCAACTTCCTGTTCGAGGTTTTCAACATCCTTTAACTTTAATGCCTCAATCTCTTCCATGCTCAATGTCTTGATTTCAAGATTCGTCATGGGAATACCCTGCGGCTTAAAATAAGCATACGAAGGAACAGTGTTCACTATTTTTTTTATTACCGGCCTTGGTGACATTAACCCCGCACCATTTTTGTCCCGCATTTCGGGCAGCTAACGTCTGAACATGGGGTGCCCGCCTGATGAACCGCTGTTGCGCCGCAGCTCGGACAAACACAGTTGCCGCCCGGTCCTGCACCCTGGCCGCCCATTTTGCCTCTTGGCTGTCCTTTTCCAGCTCCCATTCCTCTTCCCGTACCCGCACCTTGTCCTGACGGTCCTGTTCCATCTCTTCCTGGCATGTCAATCTCCTTTCTTATTTATGATCATGGTTACCATGATCGCATTCACTTTTGTCCAATCCATAGCCTTTGCCTGCGCCCGGGCTGCAAATACTTTCTCCCCCTTTAAGAGTGCCCGCAAGCAGGCTGCCAATTATATCCTCTATTTTTCCTTCCACACCGAGTATTGGTTCTATCTTTGCATCAATGAAAAGCTCCTGTGCGCGCATCCCCATTCCACCGGCAATAATGCAGGTGGCTCCTCTTTCTTTTAAAAACTGCGGTAAAAATCCCGGATGATGGCCCGGATTCTCAATAACTTCTCTTTTTGTAACTTTACAGTTTTCAATATCCAGCATTGTAAATTCCGGACACCTGCCAAAATGGCCAGACACCATGTCACCATCTGTAGAAATTGCTACTTTCATATTCGTTACTCTCCCTCTTTCATTCACTTAACAATAGTAATATCTGCTATTTCTATAAATCTTATATTTTATTTGTTCATCTTCTAAAAGAGGCCTTAAATATTTTATAGCCTCATTTATATTTAATCCAAAAGACCTGCTTATTTCCCGGATTGTAACCGGCCTTCTTCTGGTCAATTCAAGTATTTTTTCATTGACTTCCCTGCTTTCATTACTGTTGCCGGACATTTGCCGGCTTTCAGTAATTTGATTTATTGCTTCTGCTTTTTCTCCCAGAATGTCTATAAAAGATTGAATATTATTTGAAGACGGTATATACACTTCCTTAAAACCGGATGGCCTTACAGAGGTGTTTATATGGATTATTTCAATCTTGTCCATTAAGCTATTATCGTTTAAAACTTTTTTAAATTCAATTGCAGCATTCAAATCATCATTTACACCTTTTAAAAGCATGATTTCCAGCCATATCCTGCCCTTAAAATTAGCAGCCAACAATTTTATTCCGTTTGTTAAATTAATAAAATCAATGTCGCGATAAGGCATGTTTATTTTTTTTAAAATGCTTTCGCTGCAGGCATCCAGCGAGATTTTTATAAGATCTGCATTATTTAAATCATTCCTGACATCTTCCTTATATAAAATACTTCCATTTGTCAAAACTGCAACAGGTATATCCGTTACTTTTTTTACATTATTAATTAAAATACCTATATCAGAATTTAAAGTCGGCTCACCGGAACCTGAAAAGGTGATATAATTTATCCTTTGATCTTTTTTAATGTTTTCCTCCAATTCAGGAATAAAGCTGTTTAAATTTATTTCCTTATATCTTTTTCTTTCTATGGTTTTAGTTGTGGTTTTCCCAAGCTGGCAATATATACAGTCAAAGCTGCAGACCTTATAAGACATCAGGTCTATGCCCAAGGAATAACCAAACCTCCTTGAAACAACGGGACCATAAAATAAACTGTTTTTTTCTTCTTTCATCTGTTATAGAAACTCCACGACTTCCCTGATACTTCCAAACGCACACTTGTCGCCAAAGCTGTTTTTTAGCTTAACAAATGAATTAATGCCGCTGCAGTGTCCCGGTACAAGTAACTTTATATTATACTTTTGAAATTCTTTGATAACATTATCCATGTAGGCATCATTTTTTGCTGCAAGATGAAGTCCTCCGATAATTACCAGGCTCCTGCCATCCAGTCTTAAATCTTTTGCTTTATTTAAAATATTAATAATCCCGCTGTGCGCGCACCCTGTTACCACAACCAACAGCCCCGGCAAAGTCACAAACATTGAAATATCGTCATATAGGGGATCTTTAATAAAAACATCATGTTCTTTTATAAGCAGTGAGTCTTCAAGATTATCTTTACCTTCTTTATCGATTTGTCCGCTAAAATATATATTATCACTGATACGGACAGATTCTTTGGAAAGTAAAAATTTGGCGCCATTCCTTTCATAAGTCTGGGCAGTTTCCGGAATACCTATATACCTGTTGGTAATAAAGTCATTAAAACCTTTATACTGATGGAACTTTTTCTCAAATATTAAAGGGTGGGCATGTACTTCGACTTCCCTGTTAAGGTATTTTAAAAGTGGAAGGAATCCGCCTGTGTGATCATAGTGTCCATGGCTTAAAACAATCCTGGTGATGGATTTCAAATCGATTCCCAAAATTTTTGCATTGTTTAAAATCAAATCGCTTTGACCGCAGTCAAAAAGTATCTTTTCATTATCAGCTTCAATTAAAACCGACAATCCGTGTTCAGCTTTTAATTTTTGTGAATCAACATAATTATCCACTAGAATTGTGACTTTCATTTTTCCCTTTAAATAATAAATTACTAAAAAATATAAATATTTCTTATCATCGAAAAACAATCATAAAATCATCCTTTAAGATTTTCTGTAATTCTCCACAGCTTGCGCAACCCGGGTTATTCCTGCCAGGACTGCCGAATCCTTTGAAAGGACCTCAAGCGCTTTTCCTTTATCACATGATTTTATAACTTCAGGAGCCATAGGTATATCTCCCAGAAAACTGATGTGCATTTCTTTTGCAGCATTCCTACCGCCGCCTGTTCCAAACAAATCTATGTTTTCTTTGCAGTGCGGGCAAACCAAACCACTCATATTTTCAACCAAGCCTATAAAAGGAATGTTAAGTTGTTTTGCGAATTGAATGGTTTTTCTTGCATCAAGAAGAGCCACTTCCTGAGGTGTGGTAACAACAATTGCCCCATCAAGGTCATTTATTAACTGTATGACACTTAGCGGCTCGTCACCTGTTCCCGGCGGAGAGTCTATTATAAGATAATCAAGATTTCCCCAATTTACATCAGTTAAAAACTGTTTAATGAGTTTCATTTTTAATGGACCTCGCCAAATTATTGGCGTGTCAGGGTCTCCAATAATTGAAGCTGTGCTTATGACTTTTAAGTTCGGCAATACTTCTATGGGATCCATCCTTGTGCCGTCCCCAGTTAGTCCAATTTTTTCAAGCCCCATCATTTTATTTACATTTGGCCCATGTATATCCACATCAAGCAACCCGACTTTATAACCTTTTAAAGCCAGGGAATATGCAAGGCTTACGGAAACAGTGGTTTTTCCAACTCCACCCTTTCCGCTGATTACAATAAACTTGTATTTGATATTTGCAATATTTTTTCCAACTTCATCTGCGCTCTGGCTGATTCCGGCATCTTTATTGGTTATCACTATAAGCCCTTCATTTAAATTATTATTGCTTTGCTATTATTAAATATATAATTTTTATAAGAAATCCATATCAGTTCCACTCACCGGAGCCGGTTAGTTATGAGCATATACCCATAATATATTATATAATAACACATTAATTTTAAGCTTACAAGTTTTTACAGGCTTATTTTTACAGGCTTATTGTTAGGGGTTTAAAATTATTTCAGGTATAACTGTAACTTCCGATTTTATGGAATTTGATATGAGGCAATTATTCTCAGAGAGCTTTATCAGGTCTTTCGCTATATTAATATCAGATTCCTGCCTGACTGTAATCAATGGCCTGACTTTAATTGAAGAAAACATGAATTGCCTGTCAACACGTTCCAGGATTCCTTCAGCTTCACTCTTATAGCTTATAAAATCAAGTTTGTTTCTTTCCGCATAATGAAGAAAGGTCGTCATAATGCAGGTATTTACAGATGCCACAAAAAAATCCTCCGGGGTCCAAATGCCCGGATGGCCCTTAAATTCGGGGGGCGTGGCTGCTTTTATATCCGGCTTGTTTTCCGAAGAAATTACTCCTTTTCTTTCTGTCTCCCATTTTATGGAATTTTTATATACATATACTTTACTTTTCATTTCTGCCATTTTGTTTCTATCCTCCATGCGCTATTTTTAATAATTATAAAATTATAAGTTTTTAAAAATTATTTGTTTTTTAAAATGCTCTCATTTTTGCATTATTCCTTGCTGCTTACCCAGCCATCATAAAATCTTCTTTGGTGATCCTGCATGTATTCGCCGTCTTCCACATCCTTGACTTTGCCAACATCAAAAGAAATCGGATATTTCATGCAATAATTCATAATAATTTTATATGCACTGTTTAACTCTTTTGCTTTTTCCTCAAATATTTTTTTATCAGGACTATTGTTGTGCCGGTCAGGGTGAAATTCCAGCAGGAGCCTTCTATAGTTATTTTTAATATCCTCCATACTTGCCATCTTTTGCAAATCCAGGATTTTTCTTGCAGCATCTATATCCTGGAAAGTAATTAATTTTTTCATTAATTTGTATCACCCCATTATTTAAATATAATTGCTTATGTACTTAACTCACCAAATCCTGATATCTTGTGTGACATAGCTCTCATGTACCCCTACATATAGTAGTAAGGTGAGCTAAGTCAATAAGCAAAAATATAATTAAACCATAGCCTTTAATTTTTTTAAACATTACGTTAAAAAAATACCGGGGACAGGCAGTACCGTCTATCCCCGGAAAGTTATGGTTTCTGTTTACTTTTCTTTTTTTTGTGTCCCCTTTTCAACCTCTGCCAGTCTTGCCTGTATATCATCAAGTTGTTGTTTCAGGAAATCAGCCTGTTCTTCAAGCATTTCTTTTTCCTGGCCAGGTGTTGCTGCAGGTCCTGCATATGGGTCAGCATATGGATAAACAGGTGATGGCGGTACTGCTCCCCAGGCAGGCATTCCTGCATTATACCTTGACCACCCCGGAAGACCTGTAGCGTTGTACCAATGCCTGTAGCCCCTTCCGCGGCCGCTTCTGGCTCCTCTGCCTCCTCCTCCGCTAAAAGCTCCCCCTTCTGTTCCAATATACCTGCCGCCTACTGGATTCGTAAAACCCGGGACAGAGTACCCGGCGCAATAGCCTGCACCTCTTCCTGTCATAGGACCCATTCCAGCCGGTCCTGTTCCATCTCCTCTTGGCATTTTAATTACCTCCTCATTTATTTATTAGTTTAATGATTTTTTAAGCCAAATTTTATTTTTTCGTTAAAAATCGTATAATGAACTATAGTTCAATACTATAATAATGAACTATAGTTCATTTGTCAACTATTTTAAAATAAAAGTTTAAAGTAATAAAAGAGAACTGTAAAAGGGGGAGGTCATATTTTGAACATGCTTTTGGCACTCAAAATGTTTCAGTCAAAAGAGGCAATTAAAAATTACGGATTGGAGAAATTAATGATGTCATTTAATCAATACACCTGAAACCGGTGAATCTTTTATACCTGTCCAGGTTTTTCAAACACGGTTTTTATTGCATTTATAAAGTCTTCAGGAAGTACGCCAGGCGAACGTATCTCAAACCTGTCATAAACTGATCGCAATACTGTCGTCATAGGGCCGTAGTCTATGCGGCCCTTAAGGGCATTTTCTATTTCTGAAAGGCCTTCAGGAGGCATCCCTTATTTCTTATTACTGCCTGTCTTTTTTTTAAGGAAATCAATCATGGGCTGAGAAACAAGCGGCACAAGGTCTTTTATCATGTGCGGCATAAGGTTATCCATGATTTTGGGCATCATACCGGGCATTTGTTGGGCCATATAATCAGGCATTGGTACCCTGTCTGCAATACGTGAAAGCATGACATCCATGACCTTGGGCATCATCTTTGGAAGAAGCACTGGAAACAGTATAGGAAACATTGGTTTCATTACTTTCAGCATACCTGGCATCCTTCTTCCCATAAATCTCATCATGCTTCCCATTTTAAGCGGCATGGAGTCCAACATTTCCGGCCACATGGTCCCCATAAGACCAGCAAAACCCTTTGGAGACATTAAAGCAATCATTGCTTCAAATACGGCCCACTGCCTCTGCACTTCCATGTCCGGTTCAGGAAAATCATAACCAAGATAAGAAGCTGCAAATCGTCCCAGGTCTATTACATCAATCGGCATTTTCTTTTTATCCCTTGTGACCCTGAATTGAAACTCACAGCATGGACACAGTGCAAGGACTTTCTCTGCTCCTGCTTCCAGGGCCTCATTCAGCCTTAATTCTCCTATGTCAGCGGCTACATCCGGTTCCTTAATAAGTGTCAGGACACTGCCGCAGCAGTGAGCTTTTTCCCGGTTATATTCCATCTCCACAAGTTCCACATTGGGAAGTGCATTGATCAGCTGTCTCGGAGCATCATATACTCCGGAAACACGCCCAATGTGGCATGAATCATGCCAGGATACTTTTACCGGAGACGCACCGTTATCAGGGAATGCAAATTCTTTATTATTTATTTTTTCAGCCAGTATTTCACTGTAATGGAGCGCCTTGATATTATATTCTATGCCTGATTTTTTTGCCCATTCAGGATATGTATGTCTCCACATCATATTACAGGCCGGACAGGAAGTAACTACAGTGTCTGCGCCCATTGCTTTTACGGCTTCTATATTTTTTATCATTGTTTCTTTAAAGACATCCCATTTGCCTGCAACAAGCATTGGTGTCCCGCAGCAATTCTCACTTTTCCCGATATATGCAAAATCAACCCCTGCTTTATCCAGCAGCCTTGTTGTAGCCTGAGCTATATCCTTTTCCACATAACTTGCCGTACAGCCTGCAAAATAAGCCACTTTGGCTTTTTTGCCCGGCCCGTGTTTTTCCCTGAGGTCCTCAGGAAACCACTCTTCCCTGTCTTTCCTGTAACCTGCCCATATATTCCCTTCGCTTTGAAGCGCAGCAGACATCATTTCAAATGGCGGTATAGTCATCCTGCCTTCCTTATTAATCAGCTGCCCACGCATTTTCATCCACGATGGTTCTATTGGAAGACCCTCAGAGCACTTAAGGTTGCAAATCTCACAGGTGGTGCAGGCAAGAAATGAGTCAACCATATTCTGTGTCCAGTTTTCTCTTCCTTCAATAAATTCCCTGAGCCAGTACCATCTGCCCCTAGGGCTCTGGCTCTCCCAGCCCCTGCCGTAAAACTGGTCACATTCAGGCACACAGTATCCGCACTGGGAACAGCTGTAGGCATACCAGACTATATCTGCCGGAATGGAACGCCTTGGTTTTTTGGGCCTTTCTCCCACTTTGCTGACAATACTATTGGAAAATGGCCTTATAAATGGCTCTGCAATACCTGCCAGCCTCATTACAGCATTTATTTTTCTAAAACCAAGAACTTTTCCGGGATTTAAAATATTTCCTTTATCATTCTTTTCTTTAAAGTCTTTTAATAAGGAAATCCTTTCACTGCCAAGTATGTCCTTGGCAAAATTTGCAAAATATATTCCGGTGGCAAATGGCCTGCCCCCGTGTTTTAAGGCTATTTTCATAATGCTGAGTGAAAGTACAAAAACAAAGTTATAGGACAGTTTTCTCTCATCGCTCGGTATAAAGCCAAGGATTACAACTTCCGGCTCACCATTAATTCCGCTCTTTAATAGTACGCCTTCTTTGATGACAGGGTGTTTTACAACTTTTTTAATTTCTTCAGTGACACTGCTCAAAGCTGACAAAGGGATAATAAATTCTGCCGGAACCAGGCTGGGCCCAAGTCTTTTAACCGCCATTATCTTAAAGCGATTGTCCCACTCATGGTTAGCAATCTCTGCGCTTAATTTTTCCCCTGAAGCATCTTTTAATATTCCCGGCAACACTTCATTTATTATCTTGCTGTCTTTTTTCCTGTACGTCAGGGTGATAATAAAAGACTCAGGAAGCTTTACTTTTTCCTCTGATTCATGGCCAAAATGGGTCCTTAAAGGAGAAAGGTTCTTCATTGCTGCCATTTCCGGATTAATAAATAATAATGACCATAATGGAAGGTTATTTTCAATTATCTTTTCCATGAATCTCTGAAGATTGGATGAATCAGGGATGCTTAAAGAAACTATTTCCATATCTTCAAGTTTCATGACTTTTAATTCAATTTCTGTTATAAAACCGGTTATGCCTTCAGCATCAGCAATAATATCCAGTTCTTTACCGCAGAATTCCCTTACGCTTCCGTCAGGCAGCACAACCCGTGCGCTGATTACATTGTCCCTGAAATACCCGGCTTCATAGGCGCCTATGCCGGTCCCTCCATTTGCCAGCCACCCCCCGACAGTCGAACCGGGATAGCTTGACGGGTACAATCGAAGGGTCAGGCCTTTTTTCTTAAGCTCATTGTCAAGTTTTTCCCATATAATGCCAGGCATGACTTTTACGGTTTTCATTTCAGTATCTATACTTACAACCTTGCTCATCCTGTGGAAATCAACCACTATCCCTCCTGACATTGGCAATACTCCGCCATATCCGGAAGTGGCATTTCCTCTCGGTGTTAAAGGAATCTTATTTTTATTTGCCCACTTTACCAGTGTTGAGATTTCCTCATCTGTCTCGGGCTGCAGCACTGCAGAAGCCAGAGAGGTGCCTATAAGCGGTTTTATAAGTTTGGGCATTGACGCAATGTCGTGGCTGTATAGTTTTCTTTCAGTCTTGTCAAAAGACACTCTATTTTTAAAAATCGAAGCTAATTCTTCTCTTAACTTTGGTTTCATTTGATTCCCCTTTTTAATTATAGATATTTATAGATATATTATAATATATTGATATTCTAATATTTTTGCCCTATTGTCAAGTATTTTATATAAAAAGTAATGTAAAATAAATGATATCCGGCATTTAATCAACCAAAATATTAATCTTTATTATTACTTTAAAAATAATTATCTTTGTAGTATCCTGCCCAGTATCAGAGATTCATAGTTATGTTTTTTTTATAAATAATTATTCAATAAGAACCTAAAATTCCATAAAGGAGGTAAAACATGGCAAAGGCAAAAGTTGAAGCCGGCATATGCGGATTTGTAACAGAAATAGAAGCGAATTCTGCAGATTTCCAGAATGTTTCTTTCACCATCAATACAAACTGCAAAAATCTGGCAAAGTTACCGGAAATAATAAAAACCTGCGACGCTTACCAGGA
>JBBQDW010000032.1:0-17892 GCA_038320085.1 Candidatus Humimicrobiales bacterium | reverse complement strand
CTTGTTTTTCATTTAATAATCTGTTCCTGTTAAAAGTTTACTAATACAAGATTTAATTAAAGTTTATTCTGCGTATCGGTAGTGCCCTGTGATGTGACAACTCTTGCAATGGCGCTTTTAGAGACCTTTACATCCACTCCGCCGGCTATTGTAATGATTATGTTGTCATCCCTTACATCTTTGATCCTGCCGTAAAAACCGCCTATTGTAACTATTTCGTCCCCACGTTTGAGGCTGCCCATCAGGTCAGTGGTTTTTTTCGATCTCATTCTTTGTGGCCTTATAAGAAGAAAATAGAAGGCAACTCCCAACACCACAAGCCAAAGCCAGGTGCCGTAATTTGCCAGGATGGCACGCCAACCTGTAGGGGCCTCAGTTGTAGGAGCCGTGGCGCCTCCAACAGCAGTTGTTGCTGCTGTGGGGAATAAACCCGTACATCCCGCAAGACCTACAATAAGTCCTATTGCGATGACGCTAATAAGAATAATAGAAACTACTTTTTTTGACATTAAATACTCACTTTCAGATATGTTGCTTTAATAAATTCAAATCAAACATTACTATTATTAACATTTTCAAAAAATATGCAATGCTTTTTTTATTATGTTTTTACAATTTCATATGGTAAACAGTTGAAAAGGAAGTAAATATTTTGCTTTAAAGGCATGATTTTTTTGGACACTGCTATTTCATTTACGATATACATTAAAGATGATGAAGCTCTTTTTAAACTTTTTTTCTAGAGGATAACACCAAAATATTATACTGCTTATATTTTATTTATAAGATATTTGCTTTTAAATGACTGCCTGAATTGTCCAAACCTGTTTTCACTTATTGCTGCCCTGGAATTATTCACAAGGTCAAAAATAAACTGGAGGTTATGTATTGTAAGCAAAATTGCAGACAATATCTCCTTTGATTTATAAATATGTTTTAAATAAGCTTTGGTGAAATTTTTACAGGTGTAGCAGCTGCAGTTTAAATCAAGGGGGCTGAAATCATCAGAAAATTTCTTGTTTTTTATATTTATTTTGCCTGAACTCGTAAAAGCGCTGCCCATTCTTGATATCCTGGTTGGCATGACACAGTCAAACATGTCTACACCATAATATATTGCATCGATTATACCCAGTGGGTCGCCAAGCCCCATAAAGTAAAAAGGTTTCGACCTGTCTGTAAATTCGGCGGTATAGCCGAGCATGTCCATTGTTATTTCCCTGTTTTCACCAACGCTTAATCCCCCGACTGCAATCCCGTCAAAATCCATTGAAGAAATCGACTCTGCGCACGATTTTCTTGTCTGTTTTATAAAACCCCCCTGGATTATTCCAAAGACATACAGCCTGGCCGCCATATCCTGCCTTAAATTATTTAACCGGTCCCTTTCCCTGATGGAAATTTCTGCCCAGTTTAATGTCCTTTCTGCAGCTTTTTTTGTATAAGCCAGGTCATCTGTAAAAGGGATGCATTCATCAAGCACCATAGCAATATCCGAACCAAGGTCCGCCTGCATTTTTATTACATTTTCAGGAGTAAAAAAATGCATGGAACCGTCAATTATCGATTTGAAATGCACCCCATCATCAGTTATTTTCCTTATTTTATCAAGGCTGAAGACCTGGAAACCTCCGCTGTCTGTCAGTATGTTTTTATTCCAGCTCATAAAATCATGAAGTCCCCCGGCTTTTTTAATGATTTCAATCCCCGGCGCAAGATAAAGATGATAAAGGTTTCCAAGGATTATTTCACAGCCCATATCATACAACTGCTGCTGTGTAATGGCTTTTACGGTAGCTTTTGTCCCGACAGGCATAAACACAGGAGTTTTAATAATGCCTCTTGAGGTTGTTATCTGCCCACTCCTGGCAGACGTAGTTTCATCTTTGTGAAGTATATTAAAAAAGCTCAAAACTAAAAAAACCCTCCAAAAACTCTTGCTTAAATTTCACATTTTAATCTCATATTTTAATAAATAAACATACAGTCTTTACATTTTAATCTCATATTTTAATAAATAAACATACAGTCTCCAAAACTAAAAAACCTGTAGAAGTTTTTTTTTGCTTCTTCGTAAGCGTTAAGTATATTTTTCCGACCCGCAAAAGCGCTGACCATGACAAGCAGTGTTGAATGAGGCAGGTGAAAATTTGTTATAATGGCATCAACTGCCTTAAATTCATAGCCCGGATAAATATAAAGAGAGGTGTTTGCATTGTCCTTTACAAAAGCGCCAAATTTTGACATGACCGTTTCAAGCACTCTTGTCGCCGTGGTCCCAACTGCTATGACCCTTCCGCCAAGCTCCCTTGCATCTTTTATCTTTAGCGCCTCAGATTCCGAAATGCTGTAAGATTCACTATGTATTACATGTTCTTTTACATTTTCTTCCACAATCGGCCGGAACGTATCAAGTCCGATATCAAGGGTAAGTTTTGCAAAGTTTATCCCTTTGGCAATTATTTTATCCATCAGTTCATCCGTAAAATGGAACCCCGCAGTAGGCGCGGCGGCGGAGCCGCAAGCCTTTGCATATATAGTCTGATACCGGTCCGCCTCGATATTTTCATTTTTTATATAAGGCGGAAGAGGGATCAAGCCGTATTTACCTGTTATTTTGGCAAGGTCATCGCTAAAAATAACTTCAGCTTTTCCGTAATCAAGCTTTCTTGCTACTGTATAAAAAAACTCTCCGATGTTTACAATATCATTTTCCCTGATTCTTTTTGAGGGCCTTAAAAGAACAAGATATTTATTGTCTTTTAGCTTTTTCAAAATGAAACATTCGACCTTGCCTTCAGTCTTTTCCCTGTTTCCGGAAAGTCTGCACTTATCAACCCTGCTTTCATTTATTACAAGTATATCCCCTTTTTTTAAGTAATTGATAACATTATAAAAAATGTCATGGCTTATGCGGCCGGTTTTTTTATCAAGGAGCAATAATTTTGAATGGTCCCTTTCCTGCAGTGGCTCCTGGGCAATGAAATGGGACGGAAGGTCATAATAAAAATTTTCAAGTTTTAACTGGCTCATGCTCCTGTTTAGAAAAGCCTTTCTTTTAACTCTTCGCCATCAGTTTTTTTCTTATTTTCAATTCCAAGATGCCTAAAAGCCAGATCCGTGGCCATTCTTCCTTTTGAGGTCCTCTTTATAAATCCAAGCTGTATTAAATATGGTTCATAAACATCTTCGACTGTACCGACCTCTTCACCTATGGAAACGGCAATGGTTCCCAGGCCAACAGGGCCGCCGTCAAATTTATTGACAATAGTATTAAGTATTTTCTTGTCAATGATATCAAGCCCAAGCACATCAATATCCAGCTTTGTCAGCGCGCCGTTTGCTATTTTCTCCGTTATTACACCATCACCGCTCATCAGCGCATAATCCCTTACTCTCTTTAATAACCTGTTTGCTATTCTCGGTGTACCTCTTGACCTGCGCGCAATTGCTTCTGCGCCATCCTGTGATATTTTCATATCCAGGATATCAGCGGACCTGCTTATGATGTTTTTTATGTTTTCAATACCGTAAAAATCAAGCCTTAAATTGACCCCGAACCTGTCGCGCAGAGGGGCAGCTATAAGCCCTATGCGGGTGGTCGCGCCGATTATTGTAAAAGGCGCAATATCTATCCTTATTGAGCGAGCTGAGGGGCCCTTCCCTATTATTATATCCAGCTTGAAATCCTCCATTACGGGATAAAGGACTTCCTCAATGGCCCTGTTTAACCTGTGCATCTCATCAATAAACAATACATCGTATTTTTCAAGATTTGTAAGAATGGCGGCAAGGTCCCCCGCTCTTTCAATTGCGGGACCGCTTGTTATCTTAAAATTGACTCCCAGTTCATTTGCAATTATTTCGGCCAGACAGGTCTTTCCAAGTCCCGGAGGACCTGAAAGTATTACATGGTCAAGAGGTTCATTCCTTTTTTTTGCTGAATTAATAAAGATACTTAAGTTATCAATGATTTTTTCCTGCCCTATAAAATCTGAGAAGTACCCCGGCCTTAGGTTTTTTTCAAGGTCCGAGTCTTCTTTTTTAAATTTGGGCGTTATATAGCTCAGTTCGTCTTGCTCGTCAGTGTTCTCAAGGTTTGGCGCACTGCTATCACCGTTCGGTATACTGCTGTCGCCGTTCGGTACGCTGCTATACGATTCGGATTCATTATGTAAATCGCTTCTTACATTGCCGGTGTTTTTGTCTGAGCGCTTTTTGCTTTTATCCATGTTCTGCTACATTTCCTTTAATGCTGTCTTCAATATATCTTCAGTCCTTTTTTCAAGTAAAGTGCTTATATTTATTTTTTTCAATACATTATTGATTTCAGGAACACTGTATCCAAGAGTCTTTAACGCTTGTTTTACTTCAGAAATTTTCTCATTTTCCCCTGAAACGCCAACATACGCTGCCTCAAGTTCGCTATCCTCGAGGTTGTCTTTTAGCTCCAGTACCATCCTTTCCGCAAGTTTTTTACCTATACCGGGTATCCTCTTTATAAGGTCCACATCTTTGTTTATAATAATTCGCCTAAGATCGTCAGCTGAATATATCGAAAGTGAACTTAAAGCGATTTTGACAGATATTCCCGATACATTAAAAAGTTTTAAGAAAAGCTCCTTTTCGTTTGCATTTAAAAAACCTATGAGCCTTATTTCCTCTTCCCTGACATGCGTATGTATGTTTAGCGTAACTTCATTGTCGACTTCAGGAAGTTTCTCAAATGTCCTGCTGGATATAAGGACCTCGAACCCTACTCCGCCTGTTTGAAGTATTATGGCGCCGGGCTGTTTTTCTATAAGCCTTCCCGTAAGTCTTGCTATCATTATTTTATTAACCTTTTTTTAAAAATATCATTTTTTAAGAAGTTCGCTGACTTTGCTGTTAAACTTACTCATGCTCGCATGACACATCGCGACTCCGACAGCATCCCAGCCGTCATCCTGTGCCGTAAAAAAATTATCTTTTACACCAAGGATCATCTGGAGCATATATTTCATCTGTTTTTTTGTTGCTCTTCCGTAACCCACCACGGCCTGTTTTACCTGCAAAGGAGTATATTCATAAATTGAAAGATTGTTATTGCTGCCTGCAAGAATGCACACTCCCCGCGCCGCGCCGACTGCCAAAGCAGTTTTTACGTTAGCGCTGAAAAAAATATCTTCAATAGCCAGGCAGTTGGGAGAAAAGTCATTTATTATAAGACACAACCCATCGTATATAAGTTTTAACCTTGCAGGATACGACAGATTACTTTTTGTTATTATACACCTGCACAAAACAGGGACATACTGGTTTCCCCTGATATCTAGGATTCCCACCCCCGTTGTCTCGATACCGGGGTCTATACCGATTACTCTGGTATAATCATTGTTCATTTAGGTTACTGGTCTTCCTCCTGAAAGAAATCATCGGGTATTTCTACATTGGAATAGACGTTTTGTATGTCGTCATGATCTTCAAGAGTATTTATAATCCTTAAAACTCTTTCAGCTTCTTTTTTTGAAACTTCCACAGTGGATTTAGGAACATAAGTGACTTCTGCAGACTTCATATCTATTTTATTTGTGATTAAGCCTTTTCGGACATTCATAAATTCAGTGGGAATTGTGCTGATCTCGTAAATACTGTCAACTTCCTGAATGTCTTCAGCGCCGGAATCTATTACGTCAAGCATAAAGGCTTCTTCATCTTTTATAAGGTTTTTATCTACCAGGATAATGCCTTTTCTTTCAAAGAGCCATCCTACGCTGCCGGATTCCCCGAGATTGCCGCCGCTTTTTGAAAACATATTCCTTACTTCAGCTGCTGTCCTGTTCTTGTTTTCAGTCATTGCTTCCACCATCAGAGCTGTTCCGCCGGGACCATACCCTTCATACATTATAGTCTCGAATTTTTCACCATCATCTCCACCGGCACCTTTTTTTACGGCCCTGTCGATATTTTCCTGGGGCATATTATATTCTTTTGCTTTTGCTATTGCATTGGTAAGCGCAAAGTTGCTTTCAGGATCACTGCTGCCGCCTTCCCGTGCCGCAATTGTCAGGCTTTTAGACAGTTTTCCAAAAATATTTCCCCTCTTTGCATCTTCTTTTGCTTTCTTATGTTTGATTGAATGCCATTTTGAATGACCTGACATATAAATCTCCCTCTTAAATTAATCATTAATTATTTTATAATTTTTCAATTTAATTTTAACACACTTTTTGATTTAATGACCATATCGATAAAATATTTATGAATTCTCAAGTCATCTGTCAGCTCAGGGTGAAAAGCGCAGACAAGCACATTTTCCTGCCGCGCAAGCACGGGCCTTGAGTCAAGGCAGCTTAATTTCCGGACTTTTTCTCCTGTTTTTTCAATCCTTGGGGCCCTTATAAATACTGCTTTAAATTTATTATGGCTGTCAGCAGATACTTTGCCGGATTTAAAACAACCGGCATTATTTGCATCCTGCCCACACTTAAGCTCATCTGAGTCAGACACAAGCTTAATTCCGTCTGAGTCAGAACCAGGCTTAATCTCATCTAAATTATGCCCAAGTTCAAGCTCAACAACCTGCTCAAAGCTGTCGACCTGCCGGCCGTAAGCATTCCTGTCTACTGTTATATCGATATACCCCAGGCCAAAACTGTCATTTATAACTTCTTTTGCAAGCAATATAAGTCCCGCGCATGTACCGAATATCGGTTTTTTCTTTTTATAAAATATTTCAAGCGCAGGCTCAAAATTATACTTTTGTATCAGCTTGTAAATTGTGGTGCTTTCGCCACCTGGAATGACAAGTCCGTCCACCCCGTCAAGCTGCTGTGGAAACTTGATCTCTATTGCCTGCACGCCGCACTTTTCCAGGGCATTCATATGTTCCCTGAAAGCGCCCTGCAGTGCAAGGACACCTACAATTATTTCTTCAGGATGCATGTAAGTTACCAGCCCCTGTGCGCCAGCTGTTCGCTTTCTGCAATTCCGCCTGCATAAATGCCCCTCATGGGCGAGCCCAGATTTTTAGATACCCTTGCAAGTACTTCATAATTATTATAATGGGTTGTGGCCTCAACAATTGCAGATGCCATCTTGAGAGGATTTTCCGATTTAAATATTCCTGAGCCTACAAATACCCCGTCCGCTCCAAGCTGCATGATAAGCGCTGCATCTGCCGGTGTTGCGATTCCGCCTGCAGAGAAATTAACGACAGGAAGACTTTTATTCTCATGAACGTAAAGAATAAGGTCATAAGGCGCTCCCATTTCTTTTGCTACCGTCATTAATTCTTCGTATGGCAGGCCGGATACTCTTGAAATCTCATCTTTTATGACCCTCATGTGCTTTACAGCCTCAATGACATCCCCGGTTCCCGCTTCGCCTTTGGTCCTCATCATTGCAGCGCCTTCGCCGATACGCCTTAGCGCTTCACCAAGATTTGTGGCCCCGCATACAAAAGGCACCTTGAAATCCCATTTGTTAATATGATACTTATCGTCTGCGGGAGTCAATACCTCGCTTTCGTCTATATAATCTGCTCCAATAGCTTCAAGTATTCGCGCTTCAGCAAAATGTCCTATCCTGCATTTTGCCATTACAGGAATTGAAACGACATCCATGATTTTTAAAATAATCTCCGGATCTGTCATCCTGGCAACTCCGCCTTCTGCCCTTATATCTGCAGGCACCCTCTCAAGAGCCATAACAGCTACCGCACCGGCTTCCTGTGCGATTTTTGCCTGCTCAGGAGTAGTAACATCCATTATTACGCCGCCTTTTAACATTTCCGCAAGCCCGGCTTTCACCCTAAGTGTGCCTTTTTCCATTTAACCATACCTCCCGTTATATTTCCTTAATTTTTTAATCTTAATCTGCTATTTCATCTTCGCTTGCTATTTCAGCTGCGTTTTCTGTTTTAACTTCACTTGCTATTTCAGCTTCACTTTTTATCCCTATACCCAAAGACATTTCCTGAAGCCTTTTTATCCTTTCAGCAATCGGCGGATGAGTATTAAACAAACTGCTGAAAGCAATTTTGGTATTCTTCCCGAATGGAGACGCAATAAACATATGTTCAGTTGCATTATTTGCCGTCCTGACTTCACTGTATAAGCTTATCTTCTTTAAAGCATTCGCGAGTCCGGCAGGATACCTGGTAATTAAAGCTCCATTTGAGTCCGCAAGATATTCCCTCTGCCTGCTGACCGCAAATCTTATAAACGCTGCAATCAGCGGAGAAAATATTATCAGAATAAGTCCTATAATCAAGAAAACCAGACTAAAAATTCCTCCACCGGCATTTTTACTGGAAGAAGACCTCCGGTTACCGCCGAATAAAAAACTCCTGAACATTAGATTGCTTATTATTGTTACCATTCCAACGAGTATGACAATTACAGTGCCAAGTAAAATATCATAATTTTTAATATGAGAAAGCTCGTGGGCAATTACTCCTTTAAGCTCTTCGTCATCAAGGTTGTTTATTATGCCGCGAGTCAGCACAACGACACCTTTGCCGGGATTTCTTCCTGTTGCAAAAGCATTCATGCCCTGTTCCTCAATTACATAAACTTTTGGCATGGGGATACCGGCCGCAATGGATAGGCCTTCCGCCATGTAGTATACCCTTGGATTTTCTTCCCGTAAGAGCGGTGACGCACCGGTAAGCCCGAGTACTATCCTGTCACTAAAAAAATAGCTGCCAAAACTTATTATAATGGCAATAACCAGTGCAAATATCATAAGCAGTATGCTATAACTGCTGCTTACGCTATAGCGATAATCAAGATAGTACCCGATTGCAAACCCGAGAGCCGCAATAAATATTACAAATAAAATAATTATAAAAGTTGTTCTTCTTCTGTTGCTTGCTATGCGCTCATACATTAAAACTGAACCTTTACGGGCCCTCTTGCTTCGGCTTCTTCAATTTCAAAATACTGCCTTGTAATAAATTTATACCATCCGGCGAAGATATTTCCGGGAAAAGTCTGAATCCTTGTGTTGTAGGAAAGTACAGTATCATTATAGAACTGCCTTGCATATGCAATATTACTCTCTATCCCCTGCAGCTCTTCCATCATTTTTGTAAAATGCTGGTCCGCTTTAAGGTTAGGATACTGCTCAGCGACTGCAAACAATGTCTTTAATGTCCCGGTTATCATATTTGACGCTTTGGCGGAATCCTCGACTGTCTGGGCCTGCATACCGACGCCTCTGGCCATAATGACTTTCTCCAGGGTCTCTTTTTCGTGCGCCGCATAACCCTTGACTGTTTCAACAAGATTTGGGATAAGGTCAAACCTCTTTCGCAACTGTACATCAATCTGCGACCAGGCATTGTCTATCCTGTTTCGCATCGTGACAATGCCGTTGTAAATACCGACACCGGCAATTAGAATTACCACAATTATCACGACTACTATGATTATTGGAACAAGTATTGCTGCCAGCATAATTCCTCCTTAAAGTAAAATAATAAATTTATATCGAATCAACAAAACAGAATTATAACATATTTGCTGATTTTAATGACTTATTTATTTTTACACAATATTGTTTTTATGGTATATTTCTTTTAAATTTTTTTAACAAATTCATTAAATTCTGTGAAATTTTTTACAGAACATCACTGTAATTTTGGGAGGAATTGATGACTGATACAGAAAACAGCAACAAGAAAGTAATCGGACTTGTCTCAGGAAACGGTTCAGGTAAAACATCTCTCGCAGAGTGTTTTCTATTTAACTCCGGAACAGTAAACAGGCTGGGTAAAATCGAATCTAAAAATACGGTTTCGGACCACAGCCCTCTTGAAACAAAAAGGGGCTTCAGTATAAGCTCAAGCATCCTTCACTACAAATGGAAAAATTTTGATGTAAACTTCATTGACTCGCCGGGATACATGGATTTTATAGGACAATCCATATCTACCCTGAAAGTAGTCGACGGAGTTATTCTGGTAATTGATGCCAAATCAGGTTTGCAGGCGGCAACCGAAAGGATTGTCGAGTATTTGGAAAAAAACCCAAAACCGGTATTTTGCATCATAAACAAGCTTGACCAGGAAAATATTGATTTTTCAGCTTCCGTAGAGAGTATAAAAGCAAATTCGGGGTTAAATCTTGTGCCTATAACTATTCCTGCAAATGAAGGTGAGAAATTTTCAGGTGTTATCGATCTTTTACTAAACAAGCAATATAACTATAACGACGCATCCGGCAAGGGCCAGATAACTGATGTAGAAGCTTCAAAAAAATCCGATGCTGAAAACTTTCATAATGGGCTCGTCGAATCAATAGTAGAAACTAATGACGAGCTTTTAAACAAGTACCTTGAAGGTGAAAAAATTGATATGTCCAGCATAAGCGAGGTATTAAAATCAGCTGTTATAAACTGCAAGGTAATCCCTACATTTGCAGCTTCTTCCGGCAAAAATGTGGGAATTGATATTATAATGGATTATATAAACAGCCTGATGCCCTCTCCTTTAGAAATAAGCGCCATTAAAGTAAAAGAAGCCGGGAAAGATACCGAAACAGAGATTACACCATCTGCAGACGGTCCGGCGCTCGCATATGTTTTTAAGACAATGGCAGATCCCTTCATAGGCAAGCTGTCTATATTCAGGATATTCTCAGGCACAATAAAGACAAACTCCAGCTATTATCTTTCAGGCACCAAGTCTCATCATAAGGTCACAAGCATTTTCAAGCTCCAGGGCAAGGATCAGCAGGACTTACATGAAGCAACGTGCGGCGACATAGTAGCAGTTTCCAAAATAATGGACATATCAAACGACGATACCATTTCATCACTTGACAGGCCTTTTGTTATGGATAAAACTGTTTACCCGAATCCAACCCTTCCAAAGGCCATCCTCCCGGTCAGTAAAGGGGATGAGGAAAAAATAAGTATGGGGCTTTCCAGGCTTGTAGAAGAAGACCCTACATTAAAGATGGAACTTAATATTGAAACCCACCAAAGTATTGTCTGGGGTATGGGTGATCTGCATCTTGCCATGATAAGGGAAAATTTAAAAGAGAAATTTGATATAGATGTGACCATGAGTTCCCCTGAAGTTGCTTACAAGGAGACAATACGAAAAACGGCAAAAACAGAATATAAATATAAAAAGCAGTCAGGTGGAAGAGGACAGTACGGCCATGTTCTTATTGAGCTTAGGCCCCTCAAAAGCGGCGAGGGATTTAAATTCGAAGACACAGTCTTTGGCGGCGCAATACCTAAAAACTATATACCCGGCGTTGAAAAAGGTGTCAGGGAAGCAATGCTTTCCGGTATCCTTGCAGGATTTCCTGTTGTTGATATAGCTGTAAATCTGTATGACGGTTCTTTCCATGCTGTTGACTCATCGGACATGGCTTTTAAGATTGCCGGCTCAATGGCATTTAAAAAAGGCATGGCAGAAGCTACCCCCGTAATACTGGAACCGGTCATGGATCTTGAAGTCACTATTCCTGAAAAATATATGGGTGATATAATAGGAGATATAAACTCTAAGAGAGGTAAGATAATCACAATGATTCCTGAAGAAAACAAGATGCAGATTATTAAGGCTACGATTCCACAGTCAGAATCTTTTAATTATTCCGTAGATTTAAAATCCATAACCCAGGGAAGGGGCCAGTTTGTCCAGAAGTTTTCACATTATGATGAAATGCCTGCACTTATGGCTCAGCCTTTGATTGAGAAAAAGAAAGAAGAAAAGGAAAAAGAATGAGAAAGAATTACAATAAATATGCTTCAATGGCAGACAGATTTCCTTTTATTGCTGTAATTTTGATAATTGGCTTTGCAATAGTTTTCTTATTGATTTTCAGGGCCAAGTTCACTTTTCCTTTTTTCTCCGGAAAAGCCGCGCAGCAGACCCAGGAAACAACATCTTACTCGATTCTTATCGACTCTCCTGTAGGTGACCAGGTTTTTAAGCTGGCCAATGAAAACGAAGCAATCCCTATTTCTGTAAAATCCAAAGACAGTGAAAACTTAGACTATAAGTTAAAGATAGTCTTAAATGATAAGGATACTATCAAGACTTTTAATTCTCCTCCTTACGAGTATAACTGGACGCCTGACGGCGCTGGAGATTATAAGATTGTTGCAAATCTGGTAGACAGCAGCGGTAAGATTGTTTCAAGTTCAAACGAGGTAAGCTTTTCGGTGGAATATACCGGTGAGACTGTAGAGACAGTTGAAAGAAGTATGGATATAGAAGCAAAAAAAACAGAGGCCCTGGATAAATCTGAATACAGGTCTCAAAACGGGACCCCTTTGTTCTCTTTCAAGTGTTATATACCCCCTGTAATCGACGGTGTAATCGATGAGTGGGCACTTTATGATAAAGCACAGATTGCCAACCCGACTATCAAAAAGGAAAACTTTACAAGCATTAAAGACTGCTCGGGAATAATATATACATGCTGGGACGACACAAATTTTTATTTCGCGGTACAGGTGACTGATGATGTCTTCAACCAGATATATACCGGAAACCAGATCAATAACGGCGACAGCGTCACTTTGGTTTTTGATACGGACCTTTCCGGTGATTTTAACATTCCGTTCTATAACAGCGATGATTCGCAGATAGATTTTTCACCCGGAAATTTTTCCGGCATAAAACCGTCTGCATTTATTTATTTTCCTTCAAAAACAGGAAAGGACATTGTAGTAAAATCATCACAAAACAAGCAGGGATATATTGTCGAGGCAAGTGTTCCCTGGGAAAACTTTGTCAGCTATGGCCCAAAAGACCTGGATGTTTTAGGTTTTACAGCCACGATATTTGACACCGATAACCAGGAATCAACAGAACTTGCAATGTCGTCTTCCCCACAATTTGATATTAATAATACCGGTACACTCGGTTCGCTTGTATTTATTGACGGCGGTGATATTACTTCAACAGACAGTGGGGACTCAAGCGGCGCCTCAGATTCTGGCGGCAGTGCGGAGACAACCGCAAAGACAACCCAATAACTTAACCGGAGGCATTAAATGAAGACTAAAACTATCAGCCAGACGTTGTAATAACCGGTGCATCTCCACCTGAGCTGTATGAAATATTTATGGATGAAGTTTTTATCTTCTAAACCTGTGTGGAATGATGGTCCTTATTATATTGTAAAGAATACCTGCTCCGGTTACTGCCATTGCCACAATTAAAAATATTTTCAAGGCAAGATACCACGCCGGGTTAGCAAATTCAAACGGAAAAATTGCATGAATTACACACAGTGATATAAAAGATGCAATACTTGTAAAGACCTGCAGCAAATGTTTAAACCAGTCTTTGTCAAAAAAAATAAAAACAAAATTTACTATAATAATTGCTCCGAGCGAAATATCTATGGCCCATAAACAATTTTTATAACTTTCCGTTAAAAAAGGTACATTCCAGCCTAAAAGGTTATTAAGGACAAATAACAGAACTCCGTTAGCAACAATTGCCCCGACATATTCCGATATTCTTCGCCTACGCTCAATAATTAGTGTTTCGGGTTCCCCCATAAAGGTTTCCTTTGGCTAAAATCTTGTTAAATTTTAATTAAATAATTTATAACGTAAATCGAAAATTGGCAAATATAAATTCTGCAATATCTAAAACTTCAAACCTGCCCTTGGCTGCTGCCAGTATATTTTCCTTTGCAATGCCGGACATAGTAATGATTGTTTTTATATCAAGTTTTAAAGCATCATTACAGATCTTTTTCCCAAGTGCCGCGCCATCTCTAAAAGTTGATCCATTTTGATAAAAAGCAGCTTCACCTGTTGCATATGCTTCTTTCCTGTTCCTGAAAAGCTCAGCAAAATTTTCACCTGCAATATTTTTAATAATATTTCTTGCGCTTTCACACCTGTTATTTTTCTTGCATAAAAATTCGGAATCAGCAATGGTAATTTTTTTACTGAACTTTTTAAAAGACAAATCAGATTCTTTGGCAACAACCTCCGCAAACTCTGAAAAATGCATTATGCTGACTAAAGAATTTATATCAAATCCAAATTCTTTAAAATCATTTAAAAGGCAGTCAACTACCATAGGATCACTGGAAACTAATTTTTTAACTTTCAACTCTGAGACTTTTTCGTAGAATCTTTTAGCAGCCGCTTTAGCTTCGCTTCTGTATCCCAAAAGAGATAATGCTTTCCCACAGTCCGGTTCATCTGAAATTATAGAAAACTTTATTTTCGTTTTATCAAAAAATCTTACTGCTGCCTCTGCAATTTCAAAATGATTATAATTCACGCTTGGCCCTGCGATATATAGAACATCGGCATCGTTAATTGCATATTTTTTATTTTGTAATGTAAAAGATTTATCGGGGGTCACCCCATAAATATTACCATTTGAGAGAAGGTTGTTTTTCAATTCTTTAACGGCCTTCGGCTCAAGGCCTAGGTTTACTATATCCTCCCTTGCAGATTTAATAAGCTCCGGAAGATTAAAATTTCCTTCGCAGCCCGCCAGGCAGCACCCGCACATAAAACAGTTATAAAGCGCATTTATGTAATCTTCATTGGCAGGCTCGCCCCTGTAAATGCTAAACATTATAAGGCCTCGGCCCCTGGGATAATCGCTTTCGTGCATAGTAAGATTTCCCGAAGAACATAGGTGCTTGCACATCGGGCAAAATCTGCATGCTTTAAGTATCGGATAATTTTTTTCCAGTTCCATTTTTTTCTCTAAACCTTTCAGCTGAAATCGCCATTATTTTTCATAATTATCTTAAATAGCCAACTTTTCCGGGACTAAAACCCAAGGCCCATTTTGCCGGGATTCATAATATTATTGGGGTCAAGCTGTTTTTTTAAATTTTTAAGGAGCTCAAAAGAATTTTTATACTGTTCCTTCATTAACCTGCCTATTTTTATACCTATTCCGTGATGTTCGTTTAAAACCCCGTTGTTTGACAGGACGGACCTCAAAACATCGTCCCATATTTTATTGTAAAGATGAAGCGCTTCCCCGGGGTCCTCAGGCGGATTATCAATTATAAATCTGGCATAAAGCATGCAGCCCCACATGAACCAATGTGAAAAATGCCCTATAAATCTTGCCTGCGGATAGTTGGTTTCAACAGTTTTTTTCATACCGTTGTATATTTTTAAAATGTCTTTGTAAGTTGCAACAGTGTCGCATGTCCCGAATGCCTGCGGAAGGGAAAATACATATGGCGGAAAGAAAAATTTATATCTGTGGAGCCACCATTCCTCACCCATTTCGGTTCCGAGATCTTCACCATGCAGTTCCAGTGCTATTTTTTTTGCGTATTCATGCTGCAGGTCAACAATTTTTTCTTTGCCGTCAAATGCATAAACAAGATAAATGCCTTCTTTATTTATACCAAGAACTCTTTTTATGAGGCTTTTAGTTTCAGCTTCGTCGTAAAGCCTTATGATGCACGGGTTAAGTCCTTCATGCATAATCCTTCGCCCTGTTTCAAGCCCGCTTTCAAGGTCCTTAAATAGAAATGCCTGAAATTTACGCACTTCAGGGACTTTATGTATTATCAGTTTTACTTTTGTTATTATTCCAAGAACTCCTTCAGAACCGATAAAAAACCAGTTCAAATCAATACCGCTGGCAGTTTTAGGAACCGAAAGAGTTTTAATTATTTCTCCGCTTGGGAGCACCACTTCCATGGATATTACCATATCTTCCATTTTACCGTATTTTGTAGATAGAACTCCTGTCCCTCTGTGAGCAATAAAACCACCAACTGTAGAACAGTAAATCGATGCAGGAAAATGCATTGTAGAAACATCGTGCTTGGCAAGTTCCCATTCAAGATGTTCGACTATCATACCCGTTTCAACTTCGACGGTCATACTTTCAAAATCAATGTCAAATACTTTATTTAGTCTTTTCATGTCAACAATAATTCCATTGCAGACAGGAAGAGCTCCTCCCTGAGAGCCCCCACCCCCGCCCCAGGCTGTCACAGGTATTTTATATTCGTTTGCGAGAATCATTATTTTTGATATTTCCTCGGCATTTTTTGGAAAAACAATAAAGTCCGGCTCTGTTCTTTTAGAACCCCTGTCATGCCAGAGCTCCGATACCCAGTAGTAGTCCACTGAATAGGCGACTTTATCAGACTTGGCAACAGAAACATTTTCTTCTCCAACAATATCCTTAAGTTCATGCATTATCATATAAAAAAGATATGAATCTTTATCGTATTGCATTATTGCTTGTCCTTTCTAAATTTTTTCGTTTTTAAATTCCGATATTTTCATTTTCCACTCTCAAATCCCGATATTTTCCTTCTTAAATCCCACAGTTTTTTCATTTTCAAATTCCGGATTATTCTTTCTCAAATTCCAATTTTTTTCATTCCTAAATCCCGGTTTCTAAAAAACAGGATTTTTTATAACTTTAATACAATCCTGAAAGCTCATGATTTATTTCAGTCAGGACTTCTTTTGCTTTTTTATATATTTTATAAATCCTGGAGTATTTATTCTTTTCGCTGACCTCATAAATTATTTTTTCACTGCACTGCATGTTCTCTTTTACAGCTTCCTCTATGGATGAATATGCTTTTATCGCAACCGCCGAAAGCATGGCTGCGCCAAAAGAAGCATCAGTATTTAGCGGGATTAAGCCGTCGTGTCCGAGCACATCAGCAAGAATCAGCGCCCACAAATTACTTTTGCTTCCTCCGCCGATAAATTTTAAATCTCCCTTTGGCTTTATCCCTTTTTGTGCCAAAAATTCAATGCTGTCTCTTAGCGAAAAAGAAGTTCCTTCTAAAACAGCTCTTGCAAGGTGGGCTCTTTTATGATGCAGCGTTAATCCGAGAAAATCGCCTCTTAGTTTCGAATCATTATATGGGGAACCCTCACCAAGAAGATAAGGATGGAATAGAAGCCCGTTGCTGCCCGGTTCCACTTGAGAAGCTTCAAAATCCATCTTCTTAAAAGCAGTCTCTATATTTTTTTTCTTTCCATTAATCTCAGCACCGGGCAGGGAGATTAAATCCTGGTGGTTTTGTTTGTTAAATAAATAATCCTTAAAAAATTCATCTCTTAGCCAGCGGTAGGAAGAGGCGCAGGATTTGGTACCGGTCCCCGGATACCAGAGTCCCGGTATAATGTATGTATAATTAATTATGCCTTCATACGGAGCCGGGTTTTCCGATAATACGCATATCCTGCCAAATGTGGCAAGTTTTACTGTGCAGTCGCCCTTCTTTATGTTACCGGCGGCAAGTATTTCCAGAAGGGTATCAGTGGTGCCTGTAACAACAGGCGTTCCTTCTTTAAGAAAGGACCAGGCTGAACCCTCTTTTGTGACTTTTCCGGCTATTTCAAGTGGAGATAAAATATCCGGCAAAATATTTAAATCCAGTCCGATAACATCTGCAAGCTCATGGCTCCATTTTTTATTTAAAGTGTCAAAAAAAAGGGTCCCCTGGGCATCTATTTCATCTGTTGCAATTTCCCCTGTAAGCATCATCCTTATATAATCTTTAGGAAAGATTATTTTAAAAATCCTGCCATATCTGTCAGGCTCATTTTCCTCTATCCATTTCAGCATGGAAACTGTCCACATCGGGCTCACTGAATTGAAATTTAATTTTAAAAATAACTTGTTAAATTTTTTCAACCTGGCTGTCTGGCCAATGCTTCTGCTGTCTGTGATGTGTATAACATTTCCCAGGACATTCAATTTTTTATCAAGAAGTACCGGGCTGTGGGTTACCCCGCTCAGGGTTACGGCAGCTATCTGGATGTTACTAAGGTTATTTTCTGCAAGAGCTCTTTTTATAAGCTGTGAAATACTTTCAAGCCACACACTGCTTTTTTGTTCGGCCCACCCGGGCTGCGGATAAATGGTCATATATTCTTGCGAATAGGTAACTGATGCAATTTTTTTGC
>JBBQDW010000031.1:0-18083 GCA_038320085.1 Candidatus Humimicrobiales bacterium | reverse complement strand
AGGGACTGTGCAAAAGAAGAGGTGATTATTACAAGCAACGGCAGGAAAATAGCGTGTCTCTACTCTTATGAAGAAGACAGATGGGAGAGAGGGGGATTTGTTGTTGATGATGGTGTTGTCAGCGAAGAGGCTCAAGCTTTTGAATGTGCTCCGCAAAAAATATCCTATGAAGAATTCCTGCAGCTTACAGAAAATAATGAAAAAAGATATGAGTATATAGACGGTGAAGCCTATCTTCTTGCGGCCCCGAGGACAACTCACCAGAAAGTGCTCGGCGAAATGTATATGCTTTTTTACAACTGGTTTAAGGGTAAGAAATGTATGCCATTGCTGGCGCCCTTTGATATAACTTTAAAAAAAAGCCTAGATAATATAAATGTTGTGGAGCCTGATCTTTCCATCATTTGTGACCTTGAAGAAAACCTCAACAAAAAAGATTATTATATGGGTGTTCCTATACTTGTTGTAGAGATATTATCTGAGTCGACCCGCAGCAAGGATGCCATAAAAAAGCTTGACCTTTATATGTGCGCCGGCATAAAAGAATACTGGATAGTAAATCCTTTCAGCAGGGAGATCTCGATATACTGTTTTGAAAATAATGACATTTTCAGAAATGAGACATTTAAAAAGGATGAAGCTGCAAGCTCATATATTTTTGATGGATTAAGCATGGACCTTAAAGATATTTTTTAATCCAGGCATCATAAGCTGATTTATCATGAATAACTTTTACAGAAAGGCCAAGCAAATAGCCTTAAATATTTTTATTAATTTGGGTAAAAAATAATTATAATACGGTAAGAGCAGCAGGTAAAATTTGGAACCAAAAAAGTGTAATTTTTATTTGCTTATTTGGCATTAATTCCTGTATTATACGCATAATCAAAGTTTAAAGTTAAAGGAGTGTGCTATAGATGCTGGACATGCTTAAAGACATAGGGATAATAATTGCCGGTTTTTTTGTTGGAGCCATACCTTTTTGTTTTGTACTGGGAAAAATTGTTGGCGGCAAAAGGCTTACTGAAATCGGTGATAAAAACCCGGGCGGCTGGAACCTTGTTTTTAATGTCTCGAAGATATGGGGATTTATCGGGATCATTTTAGATATGGCAAAAGGCTATTTTGTGTATTATCTTGCATACAGATTCAGCAGCGCAGGTGCGGTAGAGGTCCTAGGCGCGACAAATCATCAGCTGGTTGCAATTCTTGCGGGATGCGCAGCAGTTGCGGGCCATAATTACACCCCGTATTTAAAATTTAATGGTGGAAAAGGCTTAGCTACCTGGGGAGGACTTGTGATTGCTGCGAGCCCTTTTTCGATCATCACTGCTGCAGCAGGGCTTCTGGCCGGAATCATGGTTGCGCGAAATATGATATGGGCGGTATCACTGGGCATTATTTTTACAGGGATATTTTTGTGGGTATATAAGGGGCCGGTTATCTTTTTAGTTATGATGTTGTTACTGCTTGTAATAATGCTTCCAAAACAGATAAATAAAAAGATAAATCTGGGTCTAAATTTTAAATTCAGGAAAGAAGCGACCTTAGGCGAACTTTTCAAACCAAAAATTAGGTAAGGATTTAGAAAACACAGCAACTTTATTATACCTTCTTAAGCCAGAAGTAAAATAAGGGCCTTAGAAAACAAAACGGCCTCAGTCGAATTTTTTATGCTAAAAGTCAGTTCAGTCACTATTCTGTGACTATTTAATATTTCTCTGGACGAATATATTAGATATACTGCCGGCAGGTCAGGCGCTGTATTTGATAAACCTTCCGTTTGGAACGACAGCAATCCTTAAGTCTTTGTTTTTTTTAAGTTTTGCGTCAATAAATCCCTGTACATCATTAATTTTTTCAAATCCCATATCATAAGTTTGAGAGCTGTTAAAATTTGAATATAAGATTACGCTGGCCCTGGTTAAAAGTTTTGAGACTGCAACAGCCTTATGGCCCCCGAGTACAAAATCCTGCCTTATTTTTTCATAAAGCCCTTTAAAATCTCTTGTTCCCTGCATCCATTCGGCGAACCTGTCTTCTCCAAATCCTTCCAGGCACTCTGCTGTAAGAATAATCGTGCCGCCTTCTTTAACTATGTCTTTTACGCTTTCCAGCGCTTTTTGAGCCTGATACAGGTTGATATCTTTTGGATAACCGCCAGCAGAAGTAATAACAAGGTCAGCCTTTATGTCAGAACTTATCTCGTAAATCGAATCGTAGATATTTATACCTTCCAGGAAAGCCTGATTATTATTACCGGCGACGGCCCCGATTATTTTCTTGCTGTCATCAAGTATCACATTAAAAATAAAATTTATGCCTGCAATCTTTCCTGCCTCCTCAATATCTTTTCTGACAGGGTTATCAATAAACTCACCGGAACGCGCCATTTCTTCAAGCATCATCGAGTGATTTGCCCTCACAGAATTGTATGAGCACACTCCGGGCATAAGCGCTTTAGCGCCTCCGGAATACCCTGCAAAATAATGGTACTCAATATTGCCTGTTGCCAGGATAAAATCAGAATCAGCTACTTCTTCAAACACTTCTACCGGGGTTCCATAAGACGTGGTACCGATAAGTTTTACCCTGCTTTTATCAAAATCTATAAGTTCGCAAGCATCTGCGGCTTCAGATCCGGCGAGCTTTACCTGCTCTTCTCCAGTGTGTTTCCTGTGTATGCCAAGCCCAAATATTATTTTAATAGATTTAACCTTTGCTTCTTTCAGTTCTTTTATAAGGAAAGACAGGAATTTATAAGAAGGGCAGGGCCTTGTTATATCTGATACCAGTACGCAGACATTCTTTTTCAAATAAGCTTCATCTTTTAGCCCTTGTGAGGCAATGGGGTTTTGCAAGGCTCTCTCAATTATATCTTTTTCACTTTCAGCTTCAGAGGTTATGGCTTGCTTTTCTATACCTTTAGTATCGTTTGATTTTGGACTTACAGATTTGCTGCTCTTAAAACTGATAATGTTATTATCCGGAATATTGATATTTATCTTTTGTTTTCCATAGGAGATATCACACTTCATTATTGCACCATCCTGCCTGCTATGATTTTTAAAATACTATTTACTTCTTCAATTTCCTTATTCGATTTTGTTTCAGGTAATATTTTAATATTTTGCAGGTTTTATTAAAATACTTTTTATTTATATAAAAATATATAATATATAAATTTGGTGTTTTTTGAATTTCAAGGTAATTGGCTGGTAAAAATTAAATAATATTTTAGTAACTTTGGGGAAGTAACGGGGTAAAGTGAATCAGGTTGTAATAAAAGCAAATGAAAAAGAAGAAGATTTTGATAAAAGTAAGTTAAACGCTTCATTGCTCAAAGCCGGAGCCGGCAGCGAACTTTCAGCCTCCGTAACAGAGGAGGTCGACAGTCAATTTAAAAACTGCATGAATACGGATGACGTATATAATCTGGCGCTTGACCATATAAAAAAAAGCAACCCGGCGGTCGGGTTAAAATATACCCTCAAAAGGGCAGTTATGAGCCTGGGTCCTGCCGGTTTTATATTTGAAAAATATGCGGCAAAAGTATTGGAGCAGAACGGATACAGGACAGAGATGCCCCAGATGCTAAGCGGCTTCTGTGTGGACCATGAAGTGGATATAATTGCAAATAAAGAAGATGAACATCTCATGGTGGAGTGCAAATATCACAATATCTCCGGTAATCAGTCTGATATAAAGACTGCTTTATATATTAACAGCAGGTTTTTGGACCTGAAAAAAGGATGGGATAATAGAAATATAGATAAAGATATTAATAATAGAAATTCAGGTAAAGATATTGATAATAGTAATCAAGGTAAATATATTGAAAATAGAAATATAGATAAAGATATTGAAAATGATGACAATAAACCGGATAATGTCTATTTTTTTACCGGGGCATGGCTGTTTACCAATACCAAATGTACTTCTGAGGCAATAAAATATGCAAACTGTTCCGGAATGAAGGTCACTGCATGGGGCTACCCTGAAACTGAGAGCCTGCAATTCTATATAGAAAGTAAAAAACTATATCCTGTCACAATTCTTTCAACCCTTTCCAAAAACCATAAAAACAGGCTTTTTGAACATGATGTTTTAACAGTAAAAGAGCTGATTGCCTACCGGATCGAGGATATAGTGGAACTTTTATCCATAAATTATGACTATGCAGATAAAATACTTAATGAAATCAGCCTGCTTTTAAGCTAAAGGGTCCGGATATTTTAAGTTAAGTTTAACATTTAAATTTATTTGACAAATGACACTATTAATGTATCATTATTCTAATAAAGTAAATTTTCGCTTGCAGAGGGAATAGCGCCCATGGAAGATAAATTATCATGGAAGATAAACTTTCAGAGAAAATAGCTTTCTTGGGAAATAATTAGTTTTAAACAATATTAAAATAGGAAAAGTAAATTACCATGAAGTTAATAACAAGGGATACGGATTATGCAATAAGAGCGCTTAACTACATCGTATGCAATGAAGGAAGGACGATTTCAATCACAGAGCTCGTAAAAGAGCTTGATACGCCAAAACCATTTTTAAGAAAAATACTGCAGCTTCTAGGCATAAACGGGATATTAAAATCATATAAAGGCAAGAATGGCGGGTTTAGGCTTGCCAGGGAACCGAAGGAAATATTTTTGTTGGACCTGATGCAGATATTCCAGGGAAAATTCAAGATATCTGAGTGTATATTTAAGAAGAACACATGTCCTAATCAGGAGCACTGCCTTTTAAAATCTGAGATTGACTCTATTGAAAAAATAGTTTTTGAAAAAATAAGCGTCATAACCCTTAAATCACTCCAAAAAAAATAACACTTGCAAATTCTATGATATTATAGGGATTAAATTATAAATCACAGAACCTTTTGTAAAGTCCTGTGATTTATAAAGGAGGGGAAAATGAAAAATAACTGCTATCATATTCTAAATTTAAAAAATCTTTTAAATTTTTAAAATCAGCAGTAGTTTCATCTAACAGTTTCCCAAATTTTTATTAAACTGACATTAAAATTACATTAAAATTTTCTAATTTTATTTTAAACTTAACTTCATGTAATTTGGTTTAAAATATGCATAAGGAATATAGAAATATTTTTACCGGGGGTGTGCAAATTGAGATTGCTTGTAGTTGAAGATGAACCATCACTTTTAAATATTATTACAAAAAGATTAAAAGAAGAGGGTTACGGTGTGGATTCTGCCAAAGACGGAAGGGAAGGGGAAAACTATATCACTTCTGCAGAATATGACTGTATAATCCTGGACATTATGATTCCTATTCAGGATGGCCTGACCCTGCTTCGAAAAATAAGGGCTAAAAATATTTCCGCACCGGTTCTGCTTTTAACTGCAAAAGATTCGATTGCAGACCGGGTCACGGGACTTGACAGCGGAGCAGACGATTATCTTGTAAAACCATTTTCATTTGATGAGCTTCTTGCCAGGGTGAGAGCTATGCTCAGGCGCCATAAAGACAAAAAGAGTACGGTCCTTTCTGTCGGTGACCTTACAATGGATACAGTAACGCGTGAGGTCCAAAGGGACGGCAGGGCAATAGAGCTTACCTCAAAAGAATACTCGATACTTGAGTATTTTTTAAGAAATAAGAACAGGGTACTGACAAAATCGCAGATAGCGGAACATGTCTGGAATTATGATTTTGAATATAATTCCAATATTGTCGAAGTATATGTAAGGTATCTTCGAAGGAAAATGGACGAGGATTTTAAAAACAAGCTGATCCATACCATAAGAGGCGGCGGTTACGTCATAAAAGACAAAGAAAAGAACTAAAAGTAAGGCAGTATATGGTAAGGCTGACAATCAAAATAAGAATCACATTATGGTATGCAGCATTTTTGCTGCTGCTTTTGGTTGTTTTTAATTTTTTCCTGTACTTTACGATTTCCAGGCTGCTTTATAGACATACAGAGGAACTTATTAAGGCTGATGCCGGCCAGGTTGAGTCAATCCTGCAGCTGGAAGGGTCTTCCATCAAAATTGCAGAGCCTTATAAAGTAATTGCTACAAATACATACTTTGTTGTGTATGATGCGAAAGGCGCCACAGGTCTAAAGAGTGAATTATTGCCGGAGGCATTAAATATGCCTCTTCAAAAAGAACAAACCAGGTATATTTTCCAGGAAAGACACGGATGGGCAGTTTATGACAAACCGATTTTATCTGAGGGCAATACAATAGGCTGGATAAGAATAGGCAGGTCACTTGATTCCCTCCTTAGTACTTTGCAGAATCTAAGGCTCATAATGTTTATTTCAGTTCCTTTATATATATTACTCGCCAGCCTGGGCGGGCTGTTTTTAGCAGACAGGGCATTGCGGCCCATTGATTACATAACAAGGACCGCCCATGATATAAGTAAGGGCGACCTGGTACAGAGGTTAAATATGCCGGCAGCAAAAGATGAAGTCGGAAGGCTGGCAACCACATTTAATGAGATGCTTGACAAGCTTGAAGCTTTTATTAAGAAAGAAAGGCAATTTTCATCAGATGCATCACATGAGCTGCGAACACCCATATCAATAATCTCGGCACAGGCAGAGCAGGCACTGGCAGGCAAACGGGGCCCAAATGAATATGTCGGTGCGCTCAAAAGTATATTAAAGGAAAGCAAGAAGATGAGTTATATAATAACCCAGCTTTTAATGCTTTACAGAAGCGATGAAGGAAAATATGATTTAAGTTTTGAGACGCTGGATTTAAACCTGATTACCGAAGAAGTTGTAAAAGAGTATAAAAATATTTCAATTGAAAAAGGGATTGGTATAAATTTTAAGACTGACGAAAGTATAAAGATAAAAGCAGACCAGACTCTCATCACAAGATTGCTTATTAACCTCATTGATAATGCAATAAACTATAATGAAAAAGGCGGTAAAGTCGATGTTGAAATACTTAATGAAAAAAACATGGCAACAATCATTGTCGGAGACAATGGGGTAGGCATTTCAAGTGAAGACATTCCTTATATATTTGACAGGTTTTATCAGGCAGACAGCGCAAGAAACGGGCACGGAACAGGCCTTGGCCTATCAATTGTCAAATGGATCGTAGATGTCCATAAGGGTCTGATTTCTGTTGAAAGTGAAATAAACAAAGGTACAAGATTTACCGTAAAGCTTCCCCTGTCCGTGTAGGACAAGGAAGGCGATAAATTAAAGAGGCTATAAATATAATAAGGGGATTTCTGGGTTTTGCAAAATTGTTTCTACACGAAAGGGTAATAAATGAATAAGACAAACATAAAAAACAGGGTATTGATTACTTTTCTGGTAATAGTCCTTGCATTTTCACTGATACTGACATTTTCCGGTTGTTCTGCAATTGGAAGGATATTGTTATCAAAATTAAACAGTGCTGTGCCTGCAAACCAGTCTGCCTCAACAGAAACCACAGCGGCTACTACACCTGCAACAGTCAAACAGACGCAGGAAAAACCTGAAATAACAGACGCAGCTGAAGTAACCGGGCTTCCGGAACTTCAAGAGGAACAAAAGAGTGACCAGGAAATCCTGGCTTCTTTAGATGATGCTGTAAGCGCTGTTGCCGAAAAGGTAAAGCCTTCGGTTGTCAATATACAGGTAACTGTAGAGCAGAAGGATGCATACGGTAATCTGCGGCAGGGAGAAGGTGTCGGCTCAGGGATAATTTTCAGCGCAGATGGATATATAGTCACAAACAGTCATGTAGCAGGAGATGCGATTGATTTAAAAGTAACATTAAGTAATGGAAAAGAATATCCTGCAAAGCTTATAGGAGCTGATAAAAACACAGATATCGCCGTTATAAAAATTGATGCAAAAAATCTTACAATGGCAGTATTTACAACTATTGAATCAATTAAAGTCGGGGAAATGGCCATTGCTGTTGGAAGTCCGTTTGGACTGCAGCAATCAGTGACTGTTGGTGTTGTGAGTGCTCTCGGAAGGGATATGGTTACAAGTGAATCTTTACCGATGGTGGATTTAATCCAGACTGATGCGGCCATAAACCCCGGAAACAGCGGAGGAGCCCTTGTAAATTCAGCGGGCCAGGTCATAGGCATAAATACAATGATCTATTCAACATCAGGTTCAAGTGCAGGGATAGGGTTTGCAATTCCCAGTAATACTGCAGTTAATATTGCCAGTCAAATCATAAGATATGGTGTAGCAAAAATTCCTTTTATAGGTATCGAAATGGGGGACAATACTTCTGATATTGCAGGCGTGCTGGTATCCAGTGTTATAGAGGGGAAACCTGCGCAGTTGGCAGGGCTTAAAGCCGGGGACATTATTACAGAGATCGGTGGTGCAGCAATAGACAGCCCATATCAGTTACTGGCTCAACTTTTAAGGCACAATGTTGGAGATTCTGTGACTGTAAAGTATTACAGGAATAACACCTATTTAACTGTTAATGTGGAGCTAGTTGAAAAGCCGCAGCCACAAATAACACCTACGACAAACTGATCTGTGGGGATAGGCCAAATATGTAAAAAGGTTAAAAAACCTATATTTTAAATCCGGCTTTTAATATCATAAAAAAAACCGCCTCGAATACCTTCCAGTGTATGGCTTGCAACAATTACTTCGGGGTCTATTATTTGTGAGAGGTCATGAAGTTTTAACAAGTTGCTCTTTTTGCAAATTATGTTAAGCATTTTGATTTCACCGTCTTTGCCGCTGCCGGTATAGCAGGTAAGGCCAAAACCATTTGCCCTTAGGACTTTTTCAATTTCAACGCTGTATTTTGTTGAAATGATATTTACGCTGAAAACTTCCCTGGATATTTTATTTGAAATGATCATTCCCACCAGAAGCCCAAGGGCGAACCCGGCTCCGTATGAAGCAATAAGGAAAATATTAATACCCTGTTTTACTGCATTTGAGATAACGGTTATCGCGACAGTTATTGCTACAACACCTTCAAAAAAACCTACAATAATAGTCAGTGCCCGATTTCCTTTTAACAAGGTTATAACTCTCATGGTTCCGAGGATGACCTGCATCATTATTGATACCAGCACTATTGCGGACCACATCACAATTTCTTTGCTAAACATTGCTACATTAAACATTTTGCTCCGGTTCTTTATTAAGGTGTCGTATTTTTAATTTGTTTTTATGGCTGGTAAGGCTAATCAACTCTATTCCTCGTAAGGCTGACAACTAATCAACTCTATTCTTTATAACCCAGACAACTAATCAACTCTATTCCTCGTTAGGCTGAAAACTGATAAACTCTATTATTTATAAGACTGACAGCCAATAAACTCTATTTCTCAGCTAATAAAGCAAATTATAAGCTTATTAAGAAACTTGACATATAATACTACTTAAAATCAAAAATACAATAATTACATCAATGAAGCAGCAAAAAGCAGTAAGAACAAAAAAAACAATGTTTTCTTTTAATAAAAACTGATAAATACTTATAATTACTAACATGGACCATTCATAAAATTAAATGATAATAAAATAGGAGACTACCGGATATTCATAAAATTAAATGACAATAAATACTAAACAGACAATTGTCCATAAAATTAAATGATAATTAATAGAAGACGAGCAATTGTCCATTAAATTAAATGATAGCAATTATGAAGCAGGCATATCTTTATAAAAAATTAAATGGCTTAAAGGTAAGGTGCGACCTTTGTGCCCACAGGTGCGTAGTGGCAGACGGCCAAAATGGAAAATGCGTTGTCAGAAAAAATATTAATGGCATTCTTTATAGTCTTATATACGATAAGGTTATTTCTGAAAATATAGACCCGATAGAAAAAAAACCATTATTTCATTTTCTTCCGGGCTCAAAGTCCCTGTCGATTGCGACACCGGGTTGTAACTTCAAATGTTTTTTCTGCCAGAACTGGCAGATATCACAGGTGTCCGATGATTACGAAATGATAGAAGGCAAGGCAATCCCTCCGGAAAGAATTGTTGCAGACGCGATGTCTAATCATTGCAGAAGCATCTCATATACCTATACGGAGCCAACCATTTTTTTTGAGCTGGCCTATGATACGGCAAAGATTGCAAACTCCAAAGGTCTTAAAAATATCTTTGTCACTAATGGCTTCATGACAGGGGAGTGCCTTCAAATGATACGGCCGTATCTTGATGGAGCCAATGTGGACCTGAAAAGCTTTTCGGAAGATTTTTATAAAAACAGGACCGGAGGAAGATTAAAACCTGTACTTGCCAGTATAAAAAAGATGTTCGAGTATGGCATCTGGATAGAAGTAACCACCCTTTTAATTCCTGGCTTAAATGATTCTTATGAAGAACTTGAAAATATTGCCAAATTCTTATCAGGCATAAGTGCTTCTATACCCTGGCACATAAGCGCGTATTATCCTCAGTACAAGTCAAACATTGGCCCAACACAGGTAAAGAGCATAATAAAAGCTATTGAGATTGGAAAAAAAGCGGGTTTAAAGTATGTTTATGGCGGCAATATTCATGGCAGTAAATATGAAAATACAGCTTGCAGCAACTGTGGAAAAGAAATTATAAAAAGAACTGGGTATTTGATAACAGATTACAGTATAAAGGACGGGTGCTGCACTAACTGCGGCAACCAAATAGACGGAGTGTGGGATAATGACAGATGAAGTCCTGATAACGATTATAGGGGCAGGCGCAGTCGGCTGTGCAATTGCCAATGAGCTCTCCGGGGCCATAAAGGGAGATATTGTAGTAATTGAAAAAAACAGCCAGGTAAACGGAGAGAATCAGTCATCCAGGAACTCTGGGGTCATCCATGCAGGGATTTATTATCCGAAGGGTCTTGGTCCCTTAAAATCCAGGTTGTGTGTAGAGGGAAACAGTCTGCTTTACGAGTTTTGCCGGGATAATTCTGTTCCTTTTGCCAAATGCGGAAAACTTGTGGTTGCCACCGATGAGCTTGAAGAGGAATACCTGGAAGATGTATTGAGGATATCAGAGGAAAATGAGGTCCTTGATGTAGAAATGATTGATAAAAGCCGAATAAAAAAACTCGAACCTAATATTTCGGGAACATCAGCCCTGTATGTGCCGACATCCGGCATCATCGAAGCCACAAGTTTTGTTAACGCACTTTACAGGCGGGCAGAAAATAATGGAGTAATTTTTTTAACATCAAATGAGGTAACCGGTATCGTTCCTGATGAATCAAACGGCAGTTTTGAAATGACACTCCAGTCATTAAACCAGACAGAAAAATTCAGGACCCGGATACTAATAAATTCAGCGGGCCTGTTTTCTGATGAGATAGCAAGGATGGTAAATCCTGCCAGCCCCTATATTATCGATCCTATAAAGGGCGAATCAGCAAAGTTTTATTCCTTTAAGCGAGACGATATTAAAATCAGCGGCCTTAGTATATACCCGGTTCCATTCGGTTATCTCCCAAACGGCGAAAGGCTCCGTGTCCCGTTCAAAGAGTTTTTTAGGCTGTTTAAGGAAAATAAGGTGACAAAGTCTGTAGGAGTTCACATTTCGCCGTCTTTTGATTTTTCAGGGGGAAAATATATTACAGGCAATACATTTATTGTCGGGCCCGCATACTCAAAACCCCAAAATAAGGAAGATTATAAACCTTTCAGGGAATTGTCCTATTATCTTGAAAATGTTGCCCCGTTCTTTCCGGGATTACAATTGGGTGACCTTATGATGCACCAGGCAGGTATAAGGGCAAAGCTAAGAGGCGGTTATGATTTTATTATTGAAAGGGACAGCAGTTTTCCGGGCTGCATAAATCTTATAGGCATCGATTCACCGGGCCTTACATCATCGATTGCAATAGCCCGATATGTAAAAAGCATGGTAAAAGAAATGGTGTAATTATGTTTTATTTTATAATATTTTATTTTATAATAGGTTTCCATTCTTTTTTGGCGGCATAGCCAAGTGGTAAGGCAGAGGTCTGCAAAACCTTTATCTCCGGTTCGAATCCGGATGCCGCCTCCAAAATCTATACAAAAGGGGTAATTTTGCGTAAGACTAAGATTATCTGCACAATAGGCCCTGCAAGCTCCAACAAATCAATACTTGAGAAACTCATAGTAAACGGAATGGATGTTGCACGGATAAACGCCTCCCACAGTTCCCCGGAAGATGTAAAAGCATGTATTGACTTAATAAGGGGCATTGCAAAAAAACATGGTAAAAATACTGCCATTATGCTTGACCTTCAGGGGCCAAAAATAAGGATCGGCAGTCTGCAAAATGAAATAAACTTAAAAGACGGCCAGGATATTATTTTTACTGTAAGACCTCAGGACAACATTACAGCTAAAAGCTCAGGTGATAAAAGCAGTATGGAAGTCATTAGTGTTGATTATGCTAATTTTCTTGAAGATATAAAAGAAGGCTCAGTTATTTTTATTGACGACGGCCTTATTGAATGCAGGATAAGAGGAGTAGACAAAAGCAATGCGCTCGCTTATGCCCGGGTCATAAGAGGCGGGATTTTAAAATCCAAAAAAGGGATAAATCTCCCCGGCACATCCGTAAGTGTTTCGTCAATTACACAAAAAGACCTTCATTATTTGCAGTTAGGGATAGAATTAGAGGTTGACTTCATTGCGCAGTCTTTTGTAAGGGACTCAAATGACGTAAAGCAGGTAAAAGAGATAATCAAAGAGCAGAAAAGCCATATAATGGTCATAGCCAAGATAGAAAAGCATGAAGCAGTTGCAAATTTTGATTCTATCTTAAAAATTGCAGATTCAATAATGATAGCAAGGGGGGATCTGGGAATAGAAATTCCTCCGGAAGATGTCCCTGGTATCCAGAAAGATATCATAAGGAAGGCAAACTTTGTAGGAAAACCGGTTATAACAGCCACACAAATGCTTGATTCCATGATTCGCAATCCAAGGCCCACAAGAGCTGAAGTAAGTGATGTGGCTAATGCTATCTATGATGGTTCTGATGCACTTATGCTTTCTGGTGAGACTGCTGCCGGCCAGTTTCCTTATGAGTCATTTGAAATGATGGCAAGGATTATCAGTAAAACCGAAGAAGACTTTGATTATAAAGAAATCATACAGAAGAAATTTAAATTAAAACAGAATACTATTACGGAGGCAATAAGTTTTGCAGCCTGTGAGATTGCAAATGTACTCTTGGCCAAAGCAATTATAACAGCAACACAATCAGGAAGCACTGCAAGACAGGTCTCAAAAAACAAGCCCACGAGCATTATAATAGGGGCAAGTCCTAATGAGCGGGTTATCCGGCAGCTTATGATAAGCTGGGGAGTAAATCCTGTCAGGACAAAATTTACTGCAAATATCGACACGATGATACAAGAAGCTGTTGAAGTAAGCAGAGCGGCGGGCCATGTATTGGAAGGAGAAAAGGTCGTAATAACGGGCGGAATAATGAGCAGCAAACCAGGAAGTACAGATTTTATAAACGTCTGGGAAGTTGAATAGGCAATAAGCAGAAATAAAAAAGGAAGCATCTGTTATTTTCTGATTAGTAATAAATCTGATGAGTAATGAATCTAATGATTAATAGAAATATATGAGCAACTATTTTAAAATAGTTGTTATTGTAAAGTCATCTTAATAAAAAAATAATAAAAAAATAAATCCATATAATTTTTCAAAAGGAGTATAATCACAGTTTCGTAATTTGAAGTCATTTAACGGATTATAAAGTTATTTAACGTATTATTTTAATAATTTAAAAAATTGATTTAGGGTTGGCAGTAATTAAAATGCAATACTATGAACTTGATAAAGAGCAGCTTTATAAAGAACTTAATGTTACGGATAAAGGTTTGTCTGAAGCAGAAGCTACAGTAAGGTTGGAAACTTACGGTCCGAATATGATAAAGGGCAAAAAGAAAAGGTCCCTTTTCTTAAGATTCATTGATAATTTTATTCATCTGCTGGCAATTATCCTGTGGATAGCGGCAGCTTTATGCTTTATACCCCGTGTTGATATGCCTCAGCTGGGATACGCAATAATCCTTGTTATAATAATAAATGCAGTTTTTAGTTTCATGCAGGAATTCAAGGCTGAAAAAGCGCTTGAGGCATTAAAAAAAATGCTTCCATCATACACAAGAGTGATGCGTGATGGAGAAATCAGGGATATATTATCCATTGACCTGGTTCCGGGTGACATTGTTGTCCTTGAGGAAGGGGACAATATATCAGCTGATGCCCGCCTTATAGAAGCGTTTGATATAAGGACAAATAATTCGGTTCTTACAGGCGAATCTGATCCCCAGCGAAAAAGTACTGTTCCGATTACCGGAATGGACGTCGATCCTTTAAGGCTCACCAACGTCGTTTATGCGGGAACAAGCGTATCTTCAGGAAGCGGAAAAGCAATTGTATTTGCAACCGGGATGAATTCCCAGTTTGGCAAGATTGCCAATATGACCCAGGGCGTTAAAGAACAATTAAGTCCGCTTCAAAAAGAAATAAACAAAGCAAGCCAGCTTCTTGTGTATATTGCAATCGGGATAGGCCTATTAATATTCGTGCTTTCGCTTACAGTAGTCAAACTTGGATTTATTATTTCCTTCGTTTTTGCCATAGGTATCCTTGTTGCATTTATTCCTGAAGGGCTGCTTCCTACAGTTACTCTTGCGCTCGCGATGGGCGTACAAAGGATGGCAAAAAAGCATGCTCTTATAAAGAAGCTCTCATCAGTTGAAACATTGGGATGTACCACTGTAATCTGCACGGACAAGACCGGGACCTTGACCCAGAATGCTATGACAGTCAGGGAAATATGGCTAAACGGCCAGACTTATGATGTGAGTGGTGCCGGGTATGATCCTGTGGGCGATTTTACGCTGAAAGACTATAGATTATCACCTGATGAGGTCTTTAAAACTTTTAACAATCTGGCAATAGGAATGTCATACTGTAATAATGCAAGGTTGTTTGCCGACAAAGACACTAATTTGTGGACCATAAAAGGGGACCCGACAGAAGGGGCCCTGCTGGTTGCTGCAAGAAAAACAGGCTTTGACTATAATAGCCAACTTTCCAGCGAACCAAGAATTTTCCTGCTTCCTTTTGATTCAAACCGCAAGAGGATGAGTTCGATTCATGATATTTCAAATAGCATTATTGCTTTTACAAAAGGCGCACCAAAAGAAGTACTCTCGCTATGCAAAAAAATTGAAATCAATGGTGAAGTCAAAGAACTTACACCTAAAATAATGGATGAGATTGTCCGGTCAAATGACGATTATGCAAAGAGGGCCCTAAGGGTTCTTGCAATTGCATACAGGGATTTAACAAGTTATACGGGTGAATATTCAGTAGATGATGTTGAAAAGGATCTGGTCTTCTTGGGTCTGGCAGCTATGATTGACCCGCCAAGGCCTGAAGTTGAAGCGGCTGTCACTGCATGTTTTAAAGCTGGAATTAAAATAATTATGATCACCGGTGATTATGGCCTGACTGCGGATGCGATAGCCAGGAAAATAGGGATCGTCAAAGGAGAATCAAAGGTTTATCTGGGAACTGATATTGAAAATATGTCAGAAACTGAATTAAGTGAAGTCTTAAAACAGGAAAATATAATTTTTGCCAGAGTATCACCTGAACATAAGATGAGGATAGCGCTGGCGCTTAAGACAAACGGCCACATTGTTGCAATGACCGGGGACGGAGTTAACGACGCGCCTGCGTTAAAAGCTGCTGACATAGGAATTGCAATGGGGATTTCCGGCACTGATGTTGCAAAAGAGGCAGCTGATATAATCCTGACTGATGATAATTTTGCAAGTATAGTTAACGCCATAGAAGAGGGTAGGGCCGTATTTGAAAACCTAAGAAAATTTATGCACTACATCCTGGCAAGCAATATCCCTGAAGCCGTACCCTTTATAATGATGGTTTTGTTTAAAATACCCTTGCCGCTTGCAATAATGCAGATTCTTGCTATTGACCTTGGGACAGATATGCTGCCGGCGCTGGCACTTGCATCCGAGCAACCGGAACCGGGGATAATGAATAAATCTCCAAGATCAAGAAACGAAAGACTGCTGACCGTGAAAGGGCTCGCAAGGGCATACTTTTTCTTAGGGCCAATTGAAGCGGCAGTTGCAATGCTGGCATACTTTATTGTTTATTTTGATAAAGGCATTACTTTTGCCCAGCTAAGAGAAATTGGTGCAAATACAAAGAACTACGTTAATGACCATACTTATTTGGCTGCCACAACAGCGAGTTTTGGTGCAATAATTATGTCACAGATCGGAAATGCTTTTGCCAATAGGACAAATTATGATTCTGTATTTAAAGTAGGGTTTTTTAAAAATAAGCTTCTTTTATGGGGAATATTATCCGAGCTGATTATTCTGTTTGCCTTGGTTTATATTCCAAAGGTCAACACATTGTTTAATAATACTCCAATAGATTTGAAATACTGGCTTATATTACTGACATTCATACCTTCTGTTTTAATATTTGAAGAATTGAGAAAATTAATTTTAAGAAGGATGAGAAAGCCTTTTCAATCTGTATAAAAAAATATAATAATAAATCTATTAAATAAAAGTAAGATGAAATAGTATAATATGGTTTTAGCTGTATAATAAATACTAAGACACACAGACAGGTAAATACACACAGACAGGTAAATACATACAGACAGGTAAAATAAGAAGACAATTAAGTACAGGAAGACAAAACAAGGCAAACATAAGTACACAGGAAGACGCAAGCAGACAGGTAAATATAAGAAGACAATTAAGTACAGGAAGACAAATAAATTATTGTAAAAAACTGTTTACCTAAAAAGTAATAAAATTTTTTATTAATTCTTTTCCTTAAAAGGGTGGTTAAATGCAAATAGTAATAATGGGTTGCGGGAGAGTAGGTTCACAGCTTGCAAATCTTCTTTCCATGGATGGACATAAGGTAAGTATAATTGATCTGGATCCAAAATCATTTGACAAGTTGGGGAAAAGTTTTAAAGGAGAAAAAGTTGTCGGCTTTGGTTATGACAAGGAAGTTCTAATAAATGCCGGTATTGAAAACGCTGATGCATTCGCTTCGGTTTCACCGGGTGATAACAGGAATATAATTGGAGCCCTAATTGCAAAACGTGAATTTAAAGTGCCTATTGTAATTGCCAGGATTTATGATCCCGTAAGGGCAAATGTATACAATAAACTGGGAATCACTACAATTTCTCCTACAAGATGGGGAGCAAATAAAATTAAGGAGCTTATCTGCCATTCTGATATAAATACGCAAATAAGTCTTGGAAATGGAGAAGTTGAAATTATTGAAATTGAAGTGACACCGCAAATTGCTGGGTTTAGAAGTGACAAAATAAATGTGCCTGGAGAGATAATGGTTATGTCCATAACAAGACTAGGCAGGGCTTTTGTACCAGTGGCTGGAACAGTTATCAGTGAAGGTGATTTGCTCCATATTGCAGTAGCGTCAACGGCAATACCGCAGCTTAAGAGAATACTTGGAATTTAGGAGGCAATATATGAATATTTTAATCATAGGGGCTGGCAAGGTTGGAACAAATCTTGCAAAAGATATGTCACTAAAAGGGCATAAAATAAGTGTTGTGGAAAAAAGCGAGGGCATCTGCAGTAAGTTTGAAAAGTCAAGCAATGTGGAAGTGATATGCGGCGACGGCTGCGATCCTCTTGTCCTGGAAACAGCAGGTATTAAAGTTGCAGATGTCGTTGCTGCGGTCACAGGCGATGACGAGGATAATCTTGTAGTCGCACAACTGGCAAAACTGCAGTCAAATCGCCCAAAAGTTGTCTCAATTATAAATAATCCTAGAAATGAATGGCTTTTTACAAAGGGCTGGGGGATTGATGCTGCGGAAAGCATCACTTCAATAGTTGCAAGGATGATTGAAGAAGATATAGACAAGAGCAGCTAAATAATGCGCAAATCATGGCACCTTAATCTCGTCTTACTTTATACACCTCTTCTTTTCTGTGTTTTAATAATGGAAGTTCTCTTCTTATCTTATCAACAAAATCGAGATTTATTTCAGAAAAAATAATCTCTTCCTTTTCAGAGGCTTCAGCAATTATATCTCCCCAGGGATC
>JBBQDW010000030.1:0-18310 GCA_038320085.1 Candidatus Humimicrobiales bacterium | reverse complement strand
ATATGAATTATATAAACAGGGGAATGCAATAGTTGTAAAAAATATTGATAAAAATGCAGAATACCTGGGTATCGGGATATCAAATGCCATTAAGATTTTCAGCCCGGAAATTATTATTATTCAGGGTGAGTTTATCAAGTTTGGAGAAAAATATTTAGATAAAGTAAAAGACTCTGTAGCTAAAAATACATTTCCTATGGTACATGAGGTGCATGATATCCAATTTTCAAAACTGGGTGAGAATGTCGGTTTGATAGGGGTTACCTATATTGTATTTGACAGGGTTTTTAATCTTGATAATCCGGACATATCAGACCATTATATTTTAAAAAGAGAATAAATAAGCAATTGTTGGAAATTACTATTTAATTGTAATTGCAGTTGTAATCATGCTGTTATATTGAGTTTATTACATGCAAATAATTTATAATTTTTATTAGAAAGAGCTAATATGCATAGTAAAAAGAGTTTTGGTAAATATGTGATAGGTCTGGACTTTGGGACTGATTCTGTAAGGGCGCTTATTGTTGAAGTTGAAACTGGGGAAGAAGTTGCAACACATGTATCAAACTATAAGAGGTGGTGTAGCGGCAAATATCAGGACCCATCGAAAAACATGTTCAGACATCATCCTCTTGATTATATAGAAGCATTGGAAGAAGTTATTAGGGAATCGATTAAACAGATTTCTGAAGTTCCAATTGAAAATATAATAGGCATCGGTATTGACACCACGGGCTCCACGCCTGCCCCAGTTGATAGAGAGGGAATAGTTTTGTCTTTAAAAGAAGGATTTAATGAAAATCCTAATGCAATGTTTATTCTCTGGAAAGACCATACCGCAATAGATGAAGCTGACATGATAAATAATATAGCAAAATCCTGGGGTGGTACCGATTTTACAAAATATTCCGGGGGAGTTTATTCTTCTGAGTGGTTCTTTTCGAAAATACTGCATATCTTAAGGGAAGATTTAAAAGTGAGGAACTCAGTTTACTCATGGGTTGAACTTGCAGACTGGATACCTGCTATATTGACAGGCAATATAAATCCTTTAAAACTAAAAAGAAGCAGATGTGCTGCGGGCCATAAGGCAATGTGGCATTCAGAATGGGAAGGCCTTCCACCAGAAGAATTTTTAATAAAAGTTGATCCACTTCTGGAAGGATTAAGAAGCAGGCTTTACACCAATACTTATACCTCAGATACTGCAGCGGGAACTCTAACAAAAGAATGGGCGGAAAAGCTTGGGCTTAATGCAAATATAGCAGTGACGGTTGGCGCATTTGACCCTCATATGGGTGCAGTCGGGGGCCAGATTTCTGAAGGTATTTTTGTAAAAGTACTTGGGACGTCCTGTTGCGATATGGCTGTAGGTCCAAAAACCATGGATGAAAAACTTATTGCGGGTATATGCGGACAGGTCGATGGTTCTATTATTCCAGGTATGCTTGGATATGAAGCCGGCCAATCCTCTTTTGGCGATGTTTATGCCTGGTTTAAGGACATATTGTCCTGGCCGCTTACTGAGATACTTCCAGATTTAAAGATTGTTGATAAAAAAACTGCAGTTTTAATATCAGGGGAAATTCAGGATAAGATAATCAGAAAAATTGAAGAGGTTGCAGAAAAAATATCCCCTGAAGAAACAGGCCTTATAGCTCTTGACTGGCTTAATGGAAGGAGGACACCTTTTGCAGACCAAAAATTAAAAGGTGCTATTGCAGGGCTTTCACTAGGCTCAACAGCACCAAAGATATACAGAGCTTTAGTTGAAGCTACAGCTTTTGGTTCTCGTGCAATAATAGAAAGATTTAAAGAAGATAACCTGAAAATTAATGAAGTCGTGGCTATTGGCGGTATTCCAAAAAAATCTCCGCTTGTCATGCAAATACTTGCTGATGTTTTAAATATTCCAGTAAAAGTCGCTAAGTCGTCTCAAGCTGTAGCATTAGGTGCTGCAATTTTTGGAGCAGTTGCATCAGGATATTATAAAAATATTTTTGAAGCCCAGGGAAAAATGTCAAGCAAGTTTCTTAAGACCTATTATCCGGAAAAGAAAAGGGTTAAAGTATATGACAAGCTTTATAGATTGTATATCGAATTTGGTAAAAAACTGGAAAGTTTTTCAATAAGACTATAAGCTTTACAGGGTGTTAAATATAGGGTGTTACTTTAAAATAGATCTGTATTTAAGGTTGGGTGAAGTTAAAAAGTCAGTAAAACCTGCTTTACTCTTTTCATTTTTTAATACACTGTAATTATAAAAATATGAAAGAAAATCAACGATAAAGGGAAATTTAAAATGCAAGATAAAGCAATAAAGGAGCTTAAAGAAAAAGTACTTGAAGCAAATATTGCGCTTTACAAGTCAAACCTTGTTTTTTTTACTTTTGGCAATGTTTCAGGCATTGATAGAGAAAGAGGAGTAATTGCTATAAAGCCAAGTGGAGTTGATTATAACAGTCTTACTGCAGAAAATCTTGTGCTAGTGAGTCTTAATGGTAAAATTATCGACTCGACCTTCAATCCTTCTTCAGATACAAAGACACATCTTGTACTTTATAATTCTTTTCCTGAAATCGGTGGCGTTGCCCATACTCATTCAAGATATGCTACAATTTTTGCACAATCTCTTATTTCTATCAATTGTCTTGGGACGACTCATGCTGATTATTTCTATGGCGATATTCCGTGTACAGAAATAATCTCGGATGAAGCGATAAACAAAGACTACGAGTACGAAACAGGAGTTCTAATTAAAGATACGCTTGCACACAGGAAAATCGATTATAAAAAAATGCAGGCCTGCCTTGTTGCAAGCCATGGTCCTTTCACCTGGGGGAAAGATCCTATTGAAGCAGTATTTATAAGTGGAGTGCTTGAAGAAGTTGCGCTCCAGAACTTATATACACGACTAATGAATCCGAATGTCAAAGCAATGAAAAGCACATTGTTAGACAAGCATTACTTAAGAAAACACGGACAAGATGCTTATTATGGCCAGAAATGACAGAAAAGGTATGGAGGTAGTTTGTGAATTCTAGAGAAAGAATATGTTCAGCTTTAAAACACAGCACACCTGATAAGTTACCTGTAGACTTTGGGGGTACATCAACTTCAGGCATACATGTAAGTGTGGTATATAAGCTCAGGCAATACTTCGGGCTTGACCAGCCGGGAACACCTGTTAAAGTTATTGAACCCTATCAGATGTTAGGTGAGATAAATGATGACCTTAAACAGATGATGGGCATAGATACTACAAGCATAAGTGGTCCGGGGACGTTTTTCGGATTTAAAAATGAAAATTGGAAACTATGGAAACTATGGGATGGAACACCTCTTCTTGTACCAGAAAAATTCAATGTAGAAACAAATAGTGATAGAAGTATTTATCAATATGCAGAAGGGGATAAAAATTATCCTCCTGCTGCTATAATGCCAAAAAAGGGTTATTTTTTTGATTCCCTAAGCAGGCAGAAATCTTTTAAAGAAAATGAGCTAAATCCTTATAATAATACGGAAGAATTTCGACCCTTAAGTGATGACGACTTAAAATATATTACTGATAGTACAGAGGAAAAATATAAGAACACAGAATTTGCACTGGTTGGAAGTGTAGCTTCTTCTGGTATTGGGGATATTGCGTTTGTTCCGGGTCCGATGTTGAAAGAACCTAAAGGTATACGTGATGTGACAGAGTGGTATATCTCAACAATTACTAGAAAAGACTATTTAAAAAAGGTTTTTGAGATCCAGTGTGAGGTAGCTTTAGAAAACTACAAGCGCGTACATGACCTGGTTGGTGATAAATTAACTGCTGTGTTTGTTTCTGGCACTGATTTTGGCACCCAGGACAGGCTTTTTAGTTCAGTTGATAATTACAGGCAGCTTTTTAAGCCATTCCACCTTAAGATAAACAATTGGATACATGATCACACAAGCTGGAAAACTTTTATGCATTCTTGTGGCGCCATAAAAGAACTTTTACCGGATTTTATAGAGGCAGGTTTTGATATTATCAATCCGGTCCAGATTTCTGCTGCTGGCATGGATCCATACAAACTGAAAAAAGAATACGGTAAATTCCTTACATTCTGGGGTGGTGGAGTAGACACACAAAAGATCCTTGCTTTAGGTTCGGCAGCTGAAGTAAAAGAGCAGGTTAAGAAAATGATAGAAATATTCAATAATGATGGCGGTTTTGTATTTAATACTGTACACAATATACAGGCAAATGTACCGTTAGACAATATCCTAGCAATGCTAGAAGTGATCCAAAAGTACAGACGGTAATATCCTTAATTATCTATTGAAAATAAATCTACGATGATATTTTAAAGATTATATTGACAAATTTTAGTTAGTTATGTAATATACTTAACTAATAAAGAAAAACTAGTTCTACTAAATAAATAACATACAAGTTGTAAAATAATCAAAATATTGTTTGAAGAATGAAAATATTGTATAAACTCAACATCTATGCTTATTAGGAGAGTTTTATGAATTCAAATGAACCTATTCTGGCCCTAAGTGAAACTAAACCGAGAGCGGGTTTAAAATTTTTAAACTTCTTAGGAAATATAAGATTGGTACTTGTTCTTATAGCAATTGTTGTTATTTTTACCATTTTAAATAAAAACTATTTCAGCGTAAATAACCTTTATACAATTTTAATGTCTGCTTCTATTATAGGTCTTGCATGTATTGGACAAACTTTTTGCTTGTTAACAGGAGGATTTGACCTTTCTGTAGGATCGATTGTTTTAATATCGGGGGTAACAGCCGGATATTTAATCAGGAACTTAGGAGTGGGTGTTTGGGTAGCATTACTTATTATTATAGTTGAGGGTATTTTAATTGGTTTGATAAATGGTCTATTAATTACAAAGGGCAGGATTAATCCATTAATCGCTACTTTGGCAATGTCTTCAATACTAAGTGGTCTTGTATTCTTTCTTTCAAAAGGAAAGTTCATCAATGTAAAAGAGGAGTCTTTTAGATTTCTTGGTTTGTACAGAATACTTGATCTGAAATTCTTACAGATGCCAATAATCATAATGTTTGTCTTATTTGTGATATTTTTTATAATCTTAAAATATACCTATTATGGCAGATATATTTATGCAATAGGGGGAAACAAGACAGCTGCAAGATTTTCAGGTATCAACGTAAATCTATTAATCACCTCAGTTTATGTTATAAGTGGGACATTATCAGCTTTAGGAGGTTATATTTTTGCATCAAGAGTAGGGGCCGCACAACCTACTATTGGCGGTAATTTTGCATTAAATTCAATTGCCGCTGTAATCCTTGGAGGTATTTCTCTAAGTGGTGGCAAAGGTTCCATATTTGGTGCGTTTACAGGGGTATTAATTCTTCAGAGTATAAATATAGGACTTTTAGGATTGGGTCTGGAATCAAGTTACCAGTATATTGCATCAGGGCTTGTGATGCTTATTGCAATATTTTTTGATGTATTTAGAAAAAAATAACTGGAATTAAATATTTTTAAAAACTCGAAACTTGAAAGGAGGTTATTATCGGTATCATAGAGTTTTTAACAATAGTACAATAGCATTATCAAAAAAAGGAGGATAAAATGAAAAAAATATCAATAGGACTGTTAGTGCTGGTAATCACAATAGTCTTGGTAGCGACAATGTCGTTTAGTGGTTGTAAAAAGGAAGCAGTGCAAGAGACCGCCGCAGCTACAGCAGCAGCAGAGACGACCGCCGCAGCTACAACAGCAGCAGAGACGACCGCGGCTGCTACGACAGCAGCAAAAGAAACGAAAGAGCTTACTTTTGGGTACATCTCGAAATTGCTCACACATCCATGGTTTACTGCAGAGTCTGCTGGAATTGAAAAATTCTGTAAAGAGAATGGTATAAAATATATATCAGCAGATGCAAATATGGATGATGAAAGATGTCTTGAACTTGTGGACGATTTAATTAACCAGGGCATAGACGCATTATTTATATGCGTGACTTCGCAAGGGATAGGTCCTGCTGTAACTGAAAAATGTGAAAAAGCAGGAATTCCAGTTATGACAATCGATGACACGATTGTAGACCAAAACGGCAAACCTGTACCGCATGTCGGTATGCCCACCAAAGATGTTGGTATTATGGGTGGAGAAGCTCTTGCTGCCTTGGCAACCGAAAGAGATTTTTTTGCAACAGGTAATGTTTATAAATTAATGAACGTGGGTTCAGCTAAGCTTTCAGTTCTTATGGAAAGAACAGATGGTTACACAGAGGCAATAACAGCAAAGACACCTATAAAGGATCCAGCTGATGTTATTTTTGTTGAAACTGAAGATGGTATGATGAATAATGCACTACCAGCATGTAATGCAACAGTTAGCGCTAATCCAAATGTTACCCACTGGATTGCTACAGGTATTAATGACGACTGTGCAATTGCTGCAATAAGATCTTTTGAAGAGCTAGGCATTGACAAAGCTAATTATTTAGCATGTGGAATAGGAGGATATGACCTGGCGCTTGAAGAACTTGATAAAGGTAATAGTAGTTTTATCACTACAGGTCTAAGACCAGATAATGAAGGATATAAAGCAGGAGAGCTGATGAATAATTTCCTGACGAAAGATGAAGCTCTACCAGAAATTACTTATATGAATGGTACAATTGTTGATGTTAGCAATTATAAGGAATCTCCATTCTGGGTAGGGAAATAAGACTTGAAATGAAATAATATTTCAAGGTTTTTTTAAACTGCTTGGGTATTTCAAGAAATAAAGACATAAAGGTTGTTAGACCAAAATGAATAGTAATGAAAAATATATTTTAGAAGCAAAAAACATATCAAAGCAATTTCCTGGTGTACTTGCACTTGACAATGTAAGTTTTCAGCTTAAACCGGGTGAAATTCATGCTCTGGTGGGCGAAAACGGTGCAGGGAAATCAACTCTCATCAAGATTTTTTGTGGTGTTTATTCAAAAGATAGTGGAGAAATTTATGTTAATGGGGAAAGTATAAGAATTCCCGATGTACCAAACGCCAGAAGACATGGGATAACTTTTGTACCCCAGGAAATTGAACTGATGAATGGATTGAATGTAGCTGAAAATATATATGTAGGTAAATACCCAAGCAGGTTTGGTTTTATAAAATGGAGAGAGTTGAATAAAAAAACTAATGATATAAAAAGGATGTTTGGTGGCGCTATAGCTGGATTGGATAATGCAACACTTGCCGAAGAGCTTACAATAGCAAACAAACAACTTCTGGAAATATTAAAAGTGCTTGCACTTGATATAAAAATATTGTGCCTTGATGAACCAACATCTTCATTGACCAAAGATGAAGCTGAGAGGTTGTTTAAACTATTAAGACAGCTTAAGAATAATGGCATTTCAATTATTTATGTAAGCCACAGGATGGAAGAAATATTTCAAATTGCAGACAGGGTAACAGTTTTCAAGGATGGTAAATACATTAAGACTTTAGATATAAAGAATACTACTATTCCCGATGTTATTAGTTCAATGGTTGGAAGAGAACTAAGTTCACTTGTCAAACTGGACAGATCTGAAAATATTTCAAATGAAGAAGTCCTGGAAGTAAAAAATCTCAGTATTAAAGAAAAATTCAACGATATCAGTTTTAATCTTAAAAAAGGTGAGATACTTGGATGGTTTGGATTAGTTGGCTCGGGTAGGTCTGAGGTGGTACAAGCACTGTTTGGAGTTGATAAGGCTAGTGGGATTATTAAGATTTTTGGAAAAGAAGTAGAAATAAATTCTCCTAAAAAAGCAATTCAAGAAAAATTGGGTTTGGCACCGGAGGATAGGCATGGTCAGGGTCTTGTCTTGACCCTTGATGTAAATAATAATATAAATCTGTCTATTTTTGACCGGATATCTAAATTTGGTTTTATAAATAGTAACAAAGCAAAGCAGAATTCATTAAAAATTGTAAGAGATTTAAACATAAAAACGCCAACCATATATACGATAGTAGACTCTCTCAGTGGAGGGAATAAACAAAAGGTATCAATAGGTAAATGGATAAACGCTAATGCGGAAATACTTATATTTGATGAACCGACAAAAGGTATTGATGTTGGCTCAAAGAATGAGATTTATAAACTTATAAGAGTTTTAGCAGATTCTGGTAAAAGTATTATATTTATTTCTTCAGAATTACCCGAGATTATCAATCTTAGTGATAGAATAATAGTTTTTAGAGAAGGAAAAATTATAAAAGAATTAAAAAATGACGTATCTACGACTGAGCATAATGTCTTTAAATATGCAATAGGCGGCTAACTTAAATATTATATAAAAATAATATTAATTTTTAATTATGGAAAATAAAAATATATTAATTTCAGGGGAAACGAATCTCAAGGCTAAGTATATTAAAAGATATCTAAATTCTATTTTGATTGTCGGTGTATTTATTCTTACGATTGTGTTTTTTTCAATTAGCAGTAAAGATTATTTAACAGTTAATAATATAATAACAAATGTTATTGCGATATCAACTATTGGTATTGTTTGTATAGGGCAGACTTTTCTTTTAATATCAGGTACTTTTGATATATCGGTTGGTGCGGTTGTTGGTTTTTCGGGGGTTATTTTAGCTAAATTACTTGATGTTTTTAATGTGCAAAGCACAGCCGGATCATTGCTTGTTCTCTTAGTTGTCATAGTAATTGGTGCACTTATTGGTTTTATTAATGGCATTATAATAACCAAAGTAAGAATAAATGCCCTAATTACAACAATTGCCATGCTATCAATAATTTTTGGTCTCTCTTTAATTATAACAAAGAGTAAGTATATTGGCATAGAAACACAGTTTTTCAGGACAATAGGAGCATTTCCTATTCCACTTATTATACTTATCGTTTTTTATATTATTTTTTATTTCGTTCTTAAAACCACAGTATTTGGCAGATATATATACGCGATAGGCAACAATGAAACAGCTGCAAAATATTCAGGTATAAATACCGACCGGATAAGAATATTGCTTTTTACAATTACCAGTGCACTTGCTTCAATAGCGGGAGTATTACTATCTTCAAAACTTACTTCTGCGCAAGCTATATTTGGCCAGAATTATCCGTTGATAACCGTTGCAGCCTGTGTTATCGGGGGAACACTTCTTTCAGGAGGCAGAGGCGGAGTTCTAGGTTCTTTGCTTGGGATTAGTTTTCTTGCATTTCTTGAAAACGGCCTGATTTTAATAAATCTACCAACATATATCCAGGATCTTGTCACGGGGATAATTCTGATAATTGCACTATTTATCAGTGATCTTTGGACCAAGAAAAGGTAGGATACCTGTTTATTCCTCATTGATGAGTTGACCATGAAAAACTCGTTATAATTCTAGTTAGCAAATTATTTTTTGAGGAGTGTTTAAAATGATCTTATATAATCATGAGAGAAATTATGGCTGCAGGATATGTGAAGTAATTTATAAAGGCCTTAAAACTGTATTTTTAGAAAATGAAAAAATAAGGATTGGAATTTTAGCTGATAAAGGCACTGATATTTTTGAGTTTCTTTATGAACCCAAGGAAATAGATTTTATGTAGAGGTCTATGCAGACGGGTAAAAAAAATAAAAACTAATGGGGAAGTATTGTTTATTTAAAAATTTCTTGAACTTAAAGCCCAATTAAAAAAAGGAGATTTAATCAATGAATTCAAGGGAAAGATTTTTAACAGTAATAAATGGTGGGATTCCCGACAGAGTTCCTGTAACACTTTTTATAATAGAACAGGGGCATTTTATTAACTATATTTATCCCGATCTTAAAAAAGAAGATTACATCAAAGGACAGCTTAAAGTCATAGAGATCCAGAAGCAACTGGGATGTGACGTATATGTGAGGTTGTTGTATGGCTCAACACCTTTATGGGTTATGTATGGAGGTGTAAATACAGATCGTGAAACAGAAAATTGGGAGATATATTCTGAAGAATATGCCAGGGATAAAACTAAAGTAAAATCATATAAGATCAGAACCCCTGAAGGAGAAATTTACCAGGAATTTTCTACATTTTACAATGGCAATGGTACATATTTTTACAACTGTACTGTTCACCCTGTTAAAAATGAAAAAGATTTGGATTTAATAATAAAATATGAACCTGGGATGGATCCCGAATACCCGAAAAAAATAAAAGAGCATGTATCAGTGATAAAAAAAGCTGTCGGGGAGGATGGAATTGTCGGTATATGGTCTCCGCATGGTCCTTATAATAATGCATCATCTCTAATTGATTTAAATACCCTGTATTGCTTGTTTTTATATGACTATCCTTTCTACGAAAAATTAATGAATTTCTCCATAGACAGATTTAAAAATTATGTTAATGCAATCAGTGATTCTGGAGTTGATGTGCACAGTATTGGTGCAAATGTTGCGGGAGGTTTTATCGGTAAAGAATTATTTGATAAATATATTCTTCCTTTTGAAAAAAAATATATGAATATTGTCCAGGGCAAGGGAGTTCCTGCACTTTATCATAATTGTGGTGAAATCATGAACTATGTTGAATCTTATATAGAAATTGGGCCAAAATTGGTTGAACCGTTTTCTCCGCATCCTTTAGGTGATGGCAACCTGTTTGAAGCTAAAAAGCGCTCTATGGGAAAATATGTGATTTTCGGTAATTTAGACCAGGTGAATGTTTTATTACCCGGTCCTTTAGATAATATCAAAAACATAACAAAACAGACTGTTGAGACTGGTAAGCCGGGTGGTAAATTTGTACTTCAATCTGCGGATTTTATTGAGTATGGGACTCCCTTAGAGAACCTTGAAGCATATGTTAAGACAGGGATTGAATACGGTGGATACTAAAATAATAAATAATATTTCTATTCCCCTGCTAAGAGAACCAAAAATAATAATTCAGGAGAATAAAATATGAACCCCAAAGTTTTATATAAATGGTAACCAGTATAGAGGAGGGAAAAACTATGAGCCAAAGAAAGGAATTTCGCTTGGGCTATGCTCCAACAAGGCGAAATGTTTTCAGCAGGGAAGATGCTTTAAAATATAAAAAGATGATTCTGGAAAAAATAAAAAAATTTAATATCAATATAGTCGATATTGATGACATCAATGATGAGGGGCTTCTGCTAACTGATGAAGACACAACCAATGCTGTGAAGAAATTTAAGGACAAAAGAGTTGACGCTGTTTTTACACCCCATTGCAACTTCGGGACTGAAAATGCTGTCGCAAATTTAGGTAAAGAGCTTTCAAAACCGCTGCTTTTGTGGGGACCAAGAGATGAAATGCCGCTACCGGATGGATCAAGACTTCGGGATACACAGTGTGGCCTTTTTGCAACCAGTAAAATCCTTCAACGCCTTGGAGTGAAATATACCTATATAGTAAATTCAAGAATAGAAGACGAAATATTTAACAGGGGATTTGAAAATTTCATAAGAGCCGCAAATGTAATAAAAAAATTTAAAAAAATCAGGATAGGGCAGATCGGTGTCAGGCCTGCCGGATTTTGGACTGTTATTTGTAATGAAGGTGAGCTGCTTGAAAAATTCGGTGTTGAAATAGTTCCATTCAATTTAATAGATGTTATAAACATGGTTAAAGCACTGGTTTTAAAACCCACCGATGAATTAACAAAGACTGTAAAATATGTAAAAGAAAACATGAATGTCAAAATCCAGGACGAAGCACTTATAAAGATATCGGCACTTGCAGTAGTCATCGAGCAGATTTCTGTAAGATATAAAATAGATGCATTTGCACTGCAATGCTGGGATTCCCTTCAGGAAAATATGGGTATCATGCCTTGTCTTGCACATTCTATTTTATTTGACAGAGGCATACCTGTGGCATGTGAAACAGATATAAATGGTGCAATAACTTCAGTAATTACCAGTGCTGCGGCATTTGGTGAAAAACCACTGTTTTTTGCTGATCTCACAATAAGAAATCCTGAAGACGATAACTCTGAACTTCTATGGCACTGCGGGCCTTTTCCTTTCAGTCTGAAAAAAGAAGGGACGACAGGCTGTGTAGATACGCATTTTATTTTAGATGGTCACCCACCCGGGACATGTAACTGGGAAATTAAGGGAGGCGATGTATCAATTGTAAGGTTTGATGGTTTAAATGGGGACTACTCAATATTTGTCGGTCATGCTGAAGGCATTGATGGCCCTAAAACAAAAGGTACTTATTTGTGGATCAGGGTTAAGGACTGGATCAAATGGGAAGAAAAATTGATAAATGGTCCGTATATCCACCACGTCGTAGGATTGCATGATAAAATAGCCCCTGTTCTCTTCGAAGCTTCCAAATATATGCCGGGGGTAAAAACCGATCTTATTGAGCCTGATGAAGACGCAATAAAAAAATGGCTGGTGGTAAGGGGCTTAATATAAGTACAGTATTTGAACTTTTAATATTTACAAATATAAAAAGATTCTTAATCCTAAAAAAAAATTTTGAAGAATGAAAGAAAGTTTAAGGTTAGAGGATTTTAAAAAAATATTTTTAGCTGCATGACTTACGATAATAAAGTTTGTTCGTTTCTTGATTTTTGTATTTTTGCCTGCATAAAAACAATTATTATATAATTAATTATATTTTTTATTGAAAACCAGTTATACAGGAGTAACAAATGTCAAAAATAACAGAAATCGAATTCGAAGGTTTTAAGGCTATAAATGCCTCAAACTCATTTATATCTTTGACAACAATTCCAGCACTAGGCGGGAAAATTGTGTCTATTGAAAATAAGAAGAGTGGATTCGATTATGCTTTTAAAAATAAGCATATTAAAAATAAACCCTGCAGCTATGACAGCGATTTTTCCTTTTCCAGCGCTTCAGGAATAGATGAATGCTTTCCTACTGTCGCATTGAGCAAATACACCGAACCACCATGGGAAAACATAGCAATTCCCGACCATGGTGAAATATGGACCCAGGAAACTGAAACAGAAATAATAGGAAAAACTATCATACAAAAAGTCAATGGAATAAGGTTTCCCTATCGTTTTAATCGTGCAATCAATTTGGAAGAAAATATTGTCTCCTTAAATTATAGGCTTGAAAACCTAAGCAGAATTGATTTTAAATATATATGGTCAATACACCCTCACTTTGTACTGCTTGAAAATACCGAAATAATTGCCGGTAAGGAAACAGACGTATTTGTAGATTTTTCAAAAACCAATGCATTTAAGATTAAAACCGGTAAATATAAGTGGCCAGTTTTAAACACTGAAGAAGGAAGAGCGGTAGATTTTTCAAAGATATCGGATATTGATGATGGCATGGCGGATAAATTGTATCTCTGTAACATGCTGACAGGTGAAGCAAGGCTTAATTACCTTGACAAGCATGAAAGTATGGTTTTTAGGTTTAATAAGGATGTATTGAAATATTGTGGAATATGGATTGATCGGGCAGGTTGGCCTTTTAATGAAAACCCTTACCGGGTTCTGGCTATAGAACCGTGCAATTGTATCAGCGACAGGTTTGAGGATTCACTACAAAGAGGTGCATTTGATGTAGTTGGAGCAAAAAGTTATAACGAGTGGAAACTGGAACTAGTCATTGAATAGTATATAAAAGACCGATTGCTAGAAGACTTGGAAATAAGCTTAAAGATAATAGATAGAATAAGCAACCCTGTCTGGTGTTATTTAATTAACCAGGTATTTATCATCAATTTTTAAAAAATGTGTAAAAAGATTTGAGTAATAAAATATATCTTATGGGTATAGACATTGGTTCTACTACCATAAAGGCTGTGATATACGACAAATTCGGAAATATTATATCTGTGGGGCGAGTAAAAACAGGCAATCCTGAAATAGTAAAAGACAGTGGCAGTTCTGCTGGTTACCAGAGGTCTATCTAATTCTGCGTTTTAAATACCTAAAAAAATATTAATTAGGCTGAAAAACCAAAATACCTAAATAAATTGTAATTAGGCTAAAAACTAGAATTACGAAATTATTTCTATTTTTATTTCAATTTTATAAATTTTATTGTAAAATATCCTTAATTTAAAAAATAATTTAAAATTTTTTATTAAAATTGAAAAAATATTAATAAATTGGGGAATTTTAAAATATTTTATTAAATTTAAAATAATTATTAAAAAATAGATATAATTTAGAATTATTTTAATTATTAAACTTATTTTATAAAAAATATTAAGACAGGTGGTTATTATGAGAGGTTTAGATGTGCTTACGGAATTTTCCATGAAAGCCGGACACAAAATCGAACCAAAGAAAATTAAAATCGATGACACTACTTTAAGGGATGGAGAGCAGACAGCCGGGGTTGTGTTTGCAAATGATGAAAAGATTCACATTGCAAAAATGCTTGACAAGGTCGGAGTGCACCAGATAGAAGCCGGGATCCCTACCATGGGCGGGGATGAGAAGGCGGCAATAAAGGCAATAGCTGCATTAAACCTTAACTGCAGCATATTGGGCTGGAACAGGGCCGTAGTCTCAGATATAGATGATTCAGTCGAATGCGGAGTTGATGCAGTTGCTATATCTATTTCAGCATCAGATATCCATATCGAACATAAACTCAGAAAAAGCAGGGAATGGGTTCTTGACAGTGTAAAAACTGCTGTGGACCATGCAAAAAAATATAATCTCTATGTATCTGTAAATGCAGAGGACGCATCAAGGGCCGATATGGAGTTTTTACTGCAGTTTGCAAGAACCGCCAGGGATCTGGGTGCTGACAGGCTGAGGTATTGCGACACTTTGGGGATACTTGATCCTTTTGAGACATTCATGAGAGTCAAAACCATAATAGATATAGTTGGCATAGATGTCGAGATGCATACTCATAATGATTTCGGAATGGCAATAGCCAATGCAATTGCAGGGGTAAAAGCCGGGGCGACTTATATAAATACAACAATAAACGGTCTTGGTGAGAGGGCCGGCAATGCAGCATTTGAAGAATTCGTGATGGCATTGAAATATCTTGAAAATGTTGATCTCGGAATCGACACACATCTTTTCAGGGACATCTCTGAATATGTTGCAATTGCATCAGGCAGGTTCATCCCGACATGGAAACCGATAGTCGGAGCAAACCTTTTTGTCTACGAAAGCGAGATAAGGGCCTCTACAACACTAATAGACCCGAAAACATTTGAGCTCTTTGGTCCTGAAGATGTAGGCTTAAAACGAAAGTTAATTATCGGCAAAAGCTCCGGGGTACATACATTGATAAGCAAGCTTGGGAGCCTTGGCTATAAGATAGGGGAAAAAGAAGCAGCGGAGCTTGCAGAAATTGTAAGGGAAAAAGCGCTTTCCTTAAAAAGAGCGCTTTTTGACAGTGAGATTATTGATACTTTTAATTCATTTATTGGAACCGGGCCGGTAGGCGCTGATTCTAAAAATAAAGGGGTGAATAAATAATGATAGTTGAAGCTAAGGATAGAAAAATAAACATCATAGACACAACGCTTCGAAACGGTGAGCAGGCAGCGGGTGTCGTTTTCTCAAAGCACGAGAAAATAAGAATGGCAAAAATGTTAGACGAGATCGGGATTTCGGAAATTGAGATAGGAACACCTTCAATAGGAGCATCTGAAAGGGAGATAATCAAGGAAATCGTTGCATCCGGCATCAAGGGAAAGCTCTTCACTTACACTGAGGCTATACCTGAGAATATCGCGCTTGCAGTCGAATGCGGCATAAAAAATATTATCATTAATATTTCAACCTCTGACCTGCATATTAAAGTAAAATATGGCCAGAACAAGACTTGGGTATTAAACCAGCTAAGGGAAACCATTGCCGCCGCCAAACATTACGACCTGAATTATATTATAAGCGCTGAAGATGCAACAAGGACAGATTTGGAATTTTTATTAAAACTATTGCATCTTGCCCAAAAAAAAGAGGCATACAGATTCAGGATTTGTGATACTGTCTCAAGGCTTGATCCGTTCAGGACCTTTCTTTTGATAAGCACCATATTAAACACAGTTGACTTTCCTGTCGAAGTCTACAATCATAATGATTTCGGGATGGCAACCGCTAACGCAATGGCGGCTGTAAGGGCAGGTGCTGTGAGCCTTGTAACCAGCATAAGCGGTATAGGCGAGGGTACAGGCAATGCAGCTCTTGAGGAAATCGTAATGGCTCTCAAATATCTTGAGAATATCGATCTGGGTGTTACTACTGCAAGATTCAGGGAAATAGCGGAATATGTGGCCAAAGCTTCGGCCCGTGCTGTGCCGGTCTGGAAGGCTATTGTCGGGACCAATGTCTTTGCCCATGAATCCGGCATCCATGCAGACGGGGTTCTTAAAAATCCAATAAACTATGAAGTATTCGAACCTGGTGAAGTGGGCCTTACAAGGCAGATTGTAGTCGGCAAGCATTCGGGGTCCCATACAATCCTTCACAAATTTAAAGAATTTGGGATAGAACTGACAATAAATGAAGCAAATGATATCCTTGCGATGTCCAGGTCCATGTCAGTTGACTTAAAAAGGCCATTGTTTGATAAGGAGCTTATGTATATTTATAAGGATTATGAAGACAATAACAAAAAAATATAAATATTTGTTAAAAGAAGGTGGTTTTTTTGGCCAAGACTATTGCGGAAAAAATATTAAGCGAGCATGCGCACAGAGATGTCTCTGCAGGGGATATTGCAGTTGTTGATGTGGACGTTGTAATGGCCCAGGACGGTACGGGCCCGCTTGCCGTAAGCCAGATAAAAAAACTGGGCTTTAGCAAGGTTGCAAATCCGGACAAATCGATTTTCTTTATAGACCATGGGGCGCCAAGCCCTAGAAAAGAGCTTGCGGACACCCACAAAGTATTGAGGGATTTTGCGGCGCAAAGCGGAGCCAGATTAAGTGATATTAATGAAGGCGTATGCCACCAGATTTTAGTCGAATCATATGCATGCCCCGGAGATGTTGTAATTGGCGCCGACTCCCATACCTGTACATCTGGAGCCGTCGGGGCCTTTGCAACGGGAATGGGTTCGACTGATATTGCGGTCGGTTTTGCGCTTGCAAAGACATGGCTGATGGTTCCCCACACAATCAGGGTAAACTTTAACGGCAAAATGCCAAAAGGGGTTTTTGCAAAGGATCTCATCATCTATCTTATTGGAAAAATCACCGCTGAGGGCGCGACCTACAAATCCCTCGAATTTGGCGGGGACGCATGCGGACAGATGACAATGGATGACAGGTTTACAATCTCAAATATGGCCGTAGAGGCCGGCGCAAAAACTGGACTGTTTTCGACTGATGATATAACTAAAAGTTATCTTGAAAGCAGGGGCCGGGCCGATTGCTTCAGGGAGATTTTTCCTGACAAAGGCGCCAGTTATGAACAGGTAATAGAGATTGACTGCAGCAGTGTTGAACCCATGATTTCAAAACCTCATACGGTTGATAATACAGTTTCGGCCGCAAAAATCGAAAAAGTAAAAATCGACCAGGTACTGATTGGAACCTGTACAAACGGCAGATTAAGCGATCTTATGATTGCAGCAAAAATCCTTGAAGGCAGAAAGATTGCCCAAGGAGTAAGGCTGATTGTCGCGCCTGCCTCAAAGAATGTATATCTTGAAGCCATACGATCAGGTGTCATTGAAACACTTATTAAGAGCGGGGCAACTATTATTAATCCGGGATGCGGCCCGTGTGTTGGTGTCCATGAAGGTACACTGGCAGATGGAGAAGTTTGTCTTTCGACACAGAACAGGAATTTTAAAGGCAGGATGGGAAATCCTGAAAGCTTTATTTATCTTTCATCACCGGCAACAGCTGCCTGGAGCGCTGTTAAAGGGTATATCTCGGATCCGAGGGAGGTGCTTTAAGTAATATGGATAATCCCGGTAATAACAATATAAAAAATCACGATAATAACAATATGGATAATTCTGGTGATAACAATTTAGATAATCCCGTTAATAACAATATGAAAAATCCAGGTAATAACAATTTGAAAAATTCCGTTAATAACAATATGAAAAATTCCGTTAATAACAATATAAAAAATTCCGTTAATAACAGTTTGAAAAATTCTAGCATTATTGATAATCCCGGTAATTCTATATATAAAAATGGCAGCCACCCGGACAAAAATAAACAAGACAGCGAGATGCTGTCAGGCAGAGCCTTTAAATTTGGTGACGATATCTCTACGGACCTGATTACGCCCGGAAGGTATTTTCATCTTCGTTCAAATCTTGGGGAGCTTGCAAAACATGTGCTGGAAGACGCGGATCCTGAATTTGCAAAAAAAGTAGGCAAAGGT
>JBBQDW010000029.1:0-19124 GCA_038320085.1 Candidatus Humimicrobiales bacterium | reverse complement strand
TGCCGCATCAAAGAAGCTGCTTTGGCTGCGGTTTTTTCTTTCAAAATCCCTCAGTATTTTCAGTGTATCTCCCTGGACAAACCCGACATTTTTAGAGCTATTTAATCGCGCATTTGCTTTTGCATCAACTATCGCACCTTTAAGTACCTCGACTCCAATGATTATTTTGCAGCTGCCGGCAAACAAAATAGCGCCTGCACCCGTGCCGCAGTAAAGATCAAGGACCTCTTCCCTGCCCGAAAGCCCTGCATATTTTAGAGCTGCGGCAAATAATATTTCGGCCCCTGTTGTGTTTACCTGGTAAAAAGACCCCGGAGAAATATCAAAACTATAACCGTTGATATTTTCCCTGATAGTTTTTTTGCCATAAAGCAAATCATAGGTTGTGTGGTGTTTTCCTATAATACTTTGGTATATGCTTTTGATTGTGGGGAATTTGGCAGTAAGGCTGGCAGCGAGACTGACGACAGTACTAGCAGCAGAGCTGCAGTCAGGATTACCGGTCGAGCTCTTAGTAATTGAAGCATCCATATCCGCATAAATGCCAGTTTGCCCGGAAACTGCACCGGGATTTTCGCTCTGGTTATTTATGCTTTTATTTTCATAAGCTGAGATTATGACCATGACCTCACCCGTGCCGAAAGACTTTCTTACAGTCAGGCTTTTTAGATTATTATTATTATTGTTGTTGTTGACACCGCTGTTGTCGACGCTGTTATTGTCGATGTTGCCGCTATTATCCCCGCTGCCTCTTTTACTGCTGTTGCTATCACTGCTACCGCTGTTGATGCCGCCGCTGTTGGTGCCGCCGCTGCGGGTGCCGTCGCTGTTATTATTAATCAATAATTCTTTAAAATAATTTTTAATCTCATTGCTTTCAAGGCTGCAGATATGGCAGATTTGGTGCCCGACAATCTCGTGGCTTCCCCTTGCATAAAACCCGATATCGGGCCCGGCATTTTGCTGATCTATATTGTCTATGAAGTATTCAGCCTTATTCCTGTAATTTAGCGGATTTTCCATACCAATTATTTCATTTATTTTAATATCCCTGATGCCGGAGATCCTCTCCACTTCATCTTTCACTTTCCTGGTTTTGTATTTAAGCTGGTAATCATAAGAAATGTGCTGAAGGCTGCAGCCTCCACAAGTGTCGAATACCTCACAGAATGGTTCGGTTCTAGAAGGGGAAGGTTCAATTATTTTATTTATTGTGCCGATGCAGTAATTTTTCTTAAGTTCGGTGACTTTTGCCTCGATTTTTTCCCCGGTTATTGCTCCATCTACAAATATTGTTAAGCCTTCGATTTTACCCACACCCTGGCCGGAGCTGTTCATATCAGAAATATCCAATATAAAATTTTTATTTTCCAAATCTCTTATATCTATTTTTTTATCTTCCATTTTTTCCAAGTCTCTAATATCTATTTTTTAATCTAAATAAAAATTCTAAAACTGTTTATAATTTATATCATAAAATTTATTAAAGCCAGATTATTACAAATAAAGTTTTTTAAGAAAGAAATCCCGGTTTCGAAAATATCGTAGTTATTTAAACAAAAGAGAGATTGAGCAAAAGAGCCCTTAATTCAAAAACACCGACTTCAGGGACAATTCAAAACAATTAAAAATGTAATTTATCAGCAAAACATATAAAGCTTTGTTTTACCGGCATATTAGCAAGTATAGGAGTAAGGCGTGCCAAGAAAACTATTTATAATATGGGAACTGCCTCAGATTATACTGGCCTTAATCCTTTGGGCCATTGTGAAAAAAAGAATGATTCAGGCAATTGATTACAAAGATTCAAAAGTTTTCTTTGTAAAAGATTTCCCAGGAGGAATATCGCTGTCTTTTATGATTTTTTTGAGTGACACTGATTTAATTGACTTAAGTAACTTAAGGTCAATAAGGCATGAGTATGGCCATACAATTCAATCCCTCTGGCTTGGCTGGTTTTACCTTATTATTGTGGGGGTGCCTTCCATTATAAGGGCCCGTATCTGGAACCATTACAAACTGGAGGAAAAAAAGTATTATGAAGGTTTCCCTGAAAACTGGGCAGACCTGCTGGGTGGGGTGGATAAAACAGAGTGAACCTTCAAGGGCTTCATAAAGTGGACACAGTGTTTCTTGAATCAATAGACAGGGAGTTTAAGGAAATTATTCTAAGTAGAGGAAAGACCATATATGAAAGACGTGCTTGAGTATTCTTTAAAGAAATTAAGAAAATAATAAAAAAGTTAATTTAGAAAAATTTATTAATTACCTGATAAAATTCCATCAAAAGCCCGTTTTTCATACTTTGCAGATTAATATCTAAATGGTTATAGTGTGGTATAATGTATGTAGAAATTTGGCCTTAAACTATAATTAAAACAATATTTATTTAAATAGAAAAAATAAGTTTTTTCAATGTGAGGGATAGAATGAATAAAAAGCTGGGTAGAATTACTTGCGATCCAAATGTTTGCATGGGGCAAGCCACAATAAGAGGTATGAGAATTACTGTATCGTTTATTTTGAAACTATTGGGTTCAGGAATGACTTATGAAGAGGTTTTAGCAGATTACCCTGAACTTGAAAAAGATGACATACTTCAGGCAATTCAATATGCTTCCTGGTTATCAAATGAATCCATTAGACCACTTGTTACAATTAATTAATAATGAAATTTATTGCCGATATCCATATATCTCCTCAAACTGTTGAAAGTTTAGCCGCGAAGGGTTATAAAATCAGCCGCTTAACAGAATTTCTAAAACCTAATGCGGGAGATGAAGAGATATTAGATTTAGCACTAAGAGAAGAAAGCATTATTATCACCCAGGACTTGGATTTTAGTTTTTTACTTGCGAAAAGAGGGACGAACAAACCAAGCGTTATTACTTTAAGGATTCGTATAGGTAAACCTGATAAAGTTACAAAAATTTTGGAAATGTCCTGCCTCAAATTGAATCTGAGCTTAATGAAGGTTGTATAGTAATTATCGAAGAAGATAGGATAAGAATAAGAAAGCTGCCTATTGAAGTTTAATACTGTCCGGCTCTCTGCATTATGATTTCTATCTTTTAATGAAACCTGAAAGTTTTTTTAAATCCATGACTTTTTTTAATGTATTTTTCAAAGTTTTAAAAGTTATTTATAACCTCTAAAAACTCTTTTCCATACCTTTCCAGCTTTGCCCTGCCGACCCCTGACACCTCTAAAAATTCACCATCATTTGCAGGCATTTTACTGCACATATCCTTAAGCGCAGCATCTGAGAAAATAATAAATGCAGGGACCTTTTCCTCCTGCGCCAGTCCTAATCTCAGCTCCTTTAGTTTGTTAAATAATTCAGCGTTTACCCCCACTGTTGGTTTTACCGGTTTGGTTTCCCTTTGAGTCTCTTTTGCTGCTTTCATCATTAATTTTCCCCCATTTAATAAAAAATCTCTTGATTTTGGGGTCAATTTTACTACCGGAAATTCTGAATTTGTCAGCAGAAGATATTCATGCAGCACCAAATAATTAATGATCTCACGAACACGCTTTTCTTTAACCTCTGCCATAATGCCGTAAGTATTAATTTTATCCAAACCGAAATTTAATATTTTTTCAGCCTTGCTTCCGCGCAAAGTATCAACTGCCATTTTAATGCCAAAACGCTCACCCATTCTTACAATGCAAGAAAGTATTTTTTGGGCATAAATGGTAATTTCTATTTCCTCAAAATTAGTCTTACAGTTGCTGCAATTGCCGCAAAAATTTGATGCCCTGTCGCCAAAATATTTTAGTATGTATTCCCTGAAGCAATCCATACTATGGCAGTAATAGGTCATTTGCTTTAGGCGTTCCCTCTCCTTTTCTTTTACCAGTTCCAAAATTTCCGGGTCCGTATCATTATTATCTTCAGTTTTATCTATTAAAAACTGGTTGATAACAACATCATGTCCCCCGTACAGCAAAATGCAGTCAGCGGGGATCCCGTCACGCCCTGCCCTGCCCGCCTCCTGGTAATAACTTTCTATATTTTTGGGCATATTATAGTGGATAACAAACGATACATTGCTCTTATCGATCCCCATTCCAAAGGCGTTGGTCGCAACCATTATTATTTTTCTGTCATACAAAAAATCATCCTGATTTTTTGTCCGCTCATCCTCAGGCAGACCTGCGTGATAACGAGTAGCGCCGTAATTATCAGAAATTAAATTTTCACAGACTTCTTCCACTGTTTTTCGGGTCAGGCAGTAAATAATACCGCTTTTGCCTGGATTATTTTCCAAATATTTTATGACCGCCCTGTATTTATCAGCTGGCTTTTGCACCTCAAAATACAGGTTTTCACGATCAAAACCCGTCGCCACAATAAGAGGATCGTCTAATTTTAGGATTTTTATGATGTCATCCTTGACTTCACTTGTTGCTGTTGCAGTAAACGCGGATATTACCGGTCTTTTAGGCAGCTTTTCGATAAATTCACTGATCTTTAAGTAACTTGGCCTGAAATTCTGCCCCCATTGGGATATGCAATGAGCCTCATCAACAGTAACCATGGATATGTTGGCATTTTGCGAAAACTTTAAAAATTCTGCTATGTCAAGCCGTTCGGGCGCCACATAGATGATTTTATACTTGCCGGCTTTGGCATTTTCTATGGCTTTTATTGTTTGATTATAGCTAAGAGTTGAGTTAATAAAAGCCGCAGGAACACCGTTTACAGCAAGCGCCTGCACCTGGTCCTTCATAAGAGAAATCAGAGGTGATATAACCAAAGCTATGCCGTCAAACACCAGCGCCGGTACCTGGAAACATAGTGATTTCCCTGCTCCTGTCGGCATTATCCCTATTACATCTTTTCGGCTTAAAATGTTATCTATTAATTCTTCCTGCCCCTCACGAAAAGTGATGTATCCAAAATATTGCTTTAAGATTTGTTCTTTTTGCAAGTTAAATATCTCCAGTCAAATGATTTGCAACCAAAGAAGCCGTACCACTGCACCTATTTTTTTTATTATAATAAAGATTAATCCACATCAGTATAAAATACAGAATAATCTTTCAGTACGACAACACTATGTCAGGGTAATATAAGAAAATATTTTTAAAAGGCGGTTTATTGCCCAAATATAACTTACATTCTTTAAAATCCAAGCAACATTATAAATTATTTAAATCCAAAATAAATCTAAAATATATTGCTAATCTAGTGATATTTTTATAATATACTATAAATATATATTATTTTATACATGTATAATTATAGAATTTATATCAATTCGCCTGGTAAAGAAATTTTAGAGTTAAAGTTCTTGAAAAAGACTACATTACTTTATATTTTACTTGGTGTGCTGCAGTTATGAGCATTTCAAAGATAAATATAAAGTAATCAAACTCTTAAAACTAAATTACTTTATTAATTGCCCGCAATGGTTTAAAATTGCACCATATCATGTTATGTATAAAGATAAATGGTGATGAATATGAAAGATTTTGAAAAATTATTACAACTTGGAATATTTTCCTCTGAGGATGTGATTAGCTTGACCGGAAACAGGGAAACTGCCCACTCCAAAATATACAGGTTTTCCCAAAAAGGTTATATAAAAAGTATTAAGCGAAATCTTTATGCAGCAATAAGCCTCGAAAGTAGGCAGACAATCGTTAATAAATTTCAAATAGGGTGCAGCTTAACAAAATCTGCTTATGTTTCTCATTATAGCGCTTTTGAATATTTCGGTTTGACTAATCAGGTGTTCAATGAAGTTTATGTATCATCTAAAGAAAGATTTAACAATTTTGAATTTGAAGGAATACTATATAAGTTTGTCCATTCAAAATTTAATGATGGAGTTTTAGAACCGCAAAATTACTCTGGGGTCAGGGTAACTGATATAGAGCGAACTGTTTTGGATGGAATTAAAGATTTTGAGAAAATTGGAGGACTTGAAGAGCTGCTTCGGTGCCTCGGCATGATAACATATTTAGACAGTGAAAAACTTGAAAAGTATCTTGATATATATAATATACAAATGCTGTACCAAAAGACTGGATACATTTTAGAATATTATAAGGATAGTTTAAAACTTAGAGATAGTTTTTTTGAATTTTGTAAAACTAACATTGGGAAAAGTACAAGATATTTATTTAAAGGAACCAAGTCCGATGATTCATTGTATAACAGAAAGTGGAAGCTTGTTGTACCAAAAAATCTAACGAATATTTTCGACCAGGGAGGCAGCGAGCTTGACCATATATGATAAACGTTTGCTCGGCCAACAGGCCGATAAACTTAATTTTATTCGGGATACTCTTGAAAAAGTTTATCGCCTTGCAAACATATTAGAGTATTTCAATCAAAATCCCTTACTTAAAGAAAACCTTGCCCTGAAAGGCGGCACTGCAATAAATTTGACAATTTTTAATCTTCCGCGCCTTTCAATAGACATAGACCTGGATTATTGCAAGGCAGTCAGTAGAGAAGTAATGCTCCAAGAACGCGAACCTATCAGCAAGGATATTTTAAAATACATGCAGACACAAAGCTATATTTTAAGTCCAAAAACAAAAAACAATTATAGCTTAGACTCCTGGATATTCGAATACATCAATTCAGCCAACAATAAGGATAATGTCAAAATTGAGATTAATTATTCGATGAGAACGCACATACTTCCACAGGAGGAAAGGAGACTCTTAACCAGTTTCTTAGCATTGGACTTTAAAGTAAATTGTCTTTCTGTAATAGATATATTCGGAAGTAAAATAACCACACTACTTAACCGAATAGCCCCAAGGGACTTATATGATGTAAACAATATGGTAAACTGCATACATTTTAATGAAAGCGAATATGTTCTTCTTAGAAAAAGTGTTGTTTTCTATTCAGCTATATCGTCAGTACAGGTTAAAATGGAATTTGATACTTCAGTTATCAATACAATAACAAATCAAAAGATCAAAACAGATTTGTTGCCATTAATTTGCAAAAGTGAATTATTTAATTTAGAGGCTGCAAAAGAAAAAGTTAAAAAATTCATTAATGAATTAATGAAACTTACTCCAGGAGAAAATAATTTTTTAATTTCCTTTAAAGAGAAACATTACCGGCCAGAGTTGCTTTTTGATGACCCTGCTATAGTTGAGCGGGTAAAAAACCACCCCATGGCATTGTGGAAGATGAAAAACATAGATTGATTTAGCATCAATCCATGATATTTATCTTCATTAGATTAAAGTAGATGCATTACACAATAACTTCAGATACTTAAATTTTTTCTACATAGTCTTTTATAAAATCCATAAGAGGTTTTCCTTCGACTGATGGATTTGACTTTTTAACTATATCTGAGAGCCAGTCCTGGCTTTTTTCTACAATGCTTTCCCAGGAATCACTTCTGTCTTTAAAGTTTACCTTAAGAATTTCCAGGAGCAAAGCTGTTGATACCAGTCTTATTTTACCGGTCAAATCCATGTCTGACTGTCTCAAACCGACCAGTTGCGCAAGTCTTTCAATTTCCTGGGTATTGATATTTAGCAAATTTCCGAGGCCAATATTTATCTCAAAACCGCCACCTGGCATCTGGCATGAAAGGATCTCTATTAAGACATTTTCTTTTGTTACTTCTTCAATATCTTTGTCGGCTGTATATGCTCTTTTATATATGCCTTTTGGAAGTGTTGAAGACTTATCTGAAAAATTCCTGGTCGTCTTCCTAAGAATTTCATGCGATTTACTATATTTTTTATACGCTACAGCATTGTCACTGTCCTCATTAGCGCTATGCAGCATCTCCTTAGCGCAATAGAACGTTTCAGCATCTGTTGGACTGGAAGATCTGTCGTATGATATTCTCTGAGCAATACCTGGGCTGGGAGCCGAAGCCAGGAATGGGATACTACTATCAATTCTAAGGTTATTACATACCTGTCCTTCGCCGGCTCCAATACCATGCCACCCGTAAGTAACAAGAGTCGGTATCTTTTTAAGCTCGACTTCACCCTTTGTCTTATCCTCTGCGCTTCTCTCTTCTACACTTACAAAGCTGGTTTTGCTGCTTACTACCCCATATTTTTTAGACAGTTCCACAATTAAACTATCATTACTAATTACTTTTCTTTCGGCCTGTTGGGAGCCCTTTGCCTGAATATATCCTGCTTCAAGCTCTCTTATTTTTTCCTTTGCCCATAATTTAGCTATAAAGCTTCCGGCCGCTTTTCCATCGCTATCACCACCAAAGACATTATTATTGCTGTTTAAAACATTTATGTTCCAGGAAACCGCCCTGCCATTATATAAGCCTTTTATCACAACATTATCTACAGCAGTATCACTAAGCATCCCGCCTATTCCACCTACACCGCCGTCTGCGCCGCTGATCTTGACTGTTCCGCCAACACCGCCACCTGCTACGTCCGTCCCGCCTGCACTGCCGACTGCCCCGCTTACCCTTGCAAATATTGAATAATTGTTCCTGTCAAAAGCTGCCAGCAAATTCGGCGCCTGCTCAATTGCAATGATCCTGTTTCCGGACCTTGCTTCAATCGTTAAATCCTCCAGGGCCCCCATGTTTAAGTTCTTAAACAGTGATATTACTTTTAGGTCAATCCTTTCTTCGGGATGAACCATTATGTAGTCCCCGCCTGTCAGAAGCGCCATCTCTTTGACAAAATACTCATTCGGGCCAAAGCCTATCCCAACTGTAAACACCCTGAATCGATCCTTATTTTCCCTGACAAGGTTTATTACTTCCTGTTCATTTCCTACCTCGCCATCAGTAATTAATACAATATTTTTAATCCTTTTGCCATTTTGGCTGACTGAATCTTTACCCTCTGCACAGCCAAAATCTTCACCCATTGCACCGCCTGAAACAATATCTTCAAGAGGACCAAGTATTTCTGTGCCCCCAAAACCTGCGTCTGTTTTACCCAAAAAATCAAGGGCAGAGCTTAAATAATTCTCCCCGGATATTTCGCCCGCATTGGAAAACTTATCAAAAGTGCTTCCAAACCTGTAAATATTAAATCTCTGCTCCGGCTTTAATGCTTTTATTAAAATCTCAAGCGCTTTTTTTGCCTGATCCATGGAGCTGCCCGACATTGAACCTGAACAGTCAAGGACAAATACTATATCATTTGCCGGTGCTAATGCCTCTTTGTCACCCCCAACGTCTGATGCAAGCCCTTTTAAATCAGGAGTAAAATCTATCTGCAGAAAGCCCTCGCCTTTGCCCCCGGCCTCCTCCCTGCCGGAGCCCTTGCCGCCGCCAACATTACCGCCATCGCCGATACCAACGCTAATACTCTCATCCTTCCCTCTAAGATAAAAAGCCTCACTTTTAAAACCCTGTCTGTATTCGATATCAACAACAAAATCCCTGTCCATTCCAGCCGCTTCGCCAGTCAGCTCAACCATATAGCTTTCTTTGCCCATATTAGTCTTTACTTTATGGCTGGGAGAACTTATGGAACTTATGCCGGCAGTCTTTAAAACATTAACCTTTATATTCAGCCCGTATGGAACTGCGGCGGCATACTCCGGGTGTATAAGCCTTCCTACGGAAATTCCGCCCCTGTCCGGCATGCTCTCAGGTACATATCTTGGAGAAATAGTCGTCGGAAGATAAAAACTTAAAATATTATTCTTAAAATCAAGTATGGATATATATTCAATTTCAACGCTGACTTCAGTGCCTGGATTTACATTGCCCACACTAAGCGTAAAAATATTGGGTCTTTCCTGGTCAAGCAGAACTGCTCCATCGCCTTTTTCAAGCGCTTTATCATATGTTTCAAATGCTTTTTCTCTCTCTTCCACCACACCCCGGATCACTTTACCTTTAGATAATATGCGAAATCCTGAAATGGCTGCATTTTCCGGCAGGGGAAACTTATAGACAGCCTCAATGGCCCTCCTGCCCTCATTTTTAAATTGCTGAGTTACTATTACTTTTGAACTCTTGCCGATTATATCTGCATTAACCAAAACGCCTTTTAGGGGCACGGCTTCGCCATTTTTTGTCCAAAGCCCGGCATCCATTATCTCTGCATAAGAATTAATCATTTATCAGTCTCCCCTGCTATTAAACTTGCTATTCTTAAAATCTCATTTATTTTTTTAAAATCTTTTTCTTCAATATCTCTTCTTATATTTAATTCAATGCCATCTGCAATCTGGTATCTTACCCATGGCTGCCTTGGATTTTCTTTAAAAGGTAAATCCCCCTCGCGCACCCGAAGCTCGGGCTCCTGCCCATGCAGTACCTTGCTTATGGAATCCAGGTTTAATCCCTTTTCCTGGAGCTCTTTAATTTTCCTTAATTTTGATAAATGGCTGTCAAAATAAAAACCGCCCCTTCCCCTGCCTGCCGGCGCCTCAATTATATTCTCCTGGATATAATACCTGATCGTCCTTCTTGAAAAGCCGGTTAATTCGGACAAATCTTCAATTGTATATTTATTAGAAAAATCCTGATTTGATTCCATGATTTCTTTATTATAACAGCTTACTGTCATAATGCAAGTGTTATTTTAAAAAAATTGTTTTTCTGATAAAAAAATAATAAAAGAGATTGGTGTGGGTATTTTAACTGATAATAGAACGCATGTATTTTTAAAAAATTAAAGCAAGATAAATTCCAGGTAAAAGCTCTTATGTTTAAAAACTCAAGCAATAGCCTTAATGACACCGGGCTGATATTGCTGTAATTATTTAAATATGTTAAAATAACCATACTATTTACGCATGTTAAAATAGTCAGGTTTTTATTTATTTTAAATTTACCGGCAGCAAATATGAATTTAGATGAAGAGGTAAAATTTAACAATTGCATGGTAAGATTTATGCCTGCAAGAAGTTTTACAGAAAACTTTAATATTTGAATTCATTGTTTTCTTTTTGTAAAGAATAGGCCTGCAAATAGGTTAAAATTGCAAACAGTACTGCTACAAAAGTTATGACTACTAAAATTATCCATCAGAATTTTTAAATTTTTTCATACTTTGCAAGATCCCTGTAATAGTTTTCATGGCTGCCTATCATAATCAGGTTTAGAACATCAGCTTCCAGTTCGTAAGCCAATAAGAAAAGTTGTTTTTCAGCATGGAACTTATATACTCTTACACCTTTCAGGGTCCCTGTTTTTTCCTGGCCGTTTTCCGGATTTGAGGCTATTTTACGAATCTCACTGTCAAGAATCTTTATCTGGCTCTTGTGCAGCCTTTTCTTTTGTTTTGCAAAAAGTGGTGATTGGATTATTATAATTTCTAGTCCCCTTCTCCAAAAGTATAGGGTGTCCCAAGACCTCCTTTTAGCTGCTCTCTTCCAAGTAAAATATCTTTTATTACCAAAAAAGACAAATCCGGGTTATCCTCTGCAATCTTGCCTATAAAGGCCCAGTATTCAACTTGTCCCGCCATGGACCTTCGCGATACTTTTGCCATTAGTTTTGCCTCTTCTGCAATCTCTTTTGAAATTTTTATGGCTGTACTCATAATTTATAATATCTCCTTGTTATTTTATTGGGTAGCATATTAACATATAATGCTACCTTTTGAAACTTCGCTGGCAGTTCACTACCAGTTCACTTATTAACAGTGATTTATTTATAGTTGTCAGGTTTTTATCTAATTTTAATAATATACTATTTATTAATAATATTATTTCATAATATTTTTTTATTTGTTTTAATTAATATAGTTATTAATGGTGGGCAAAATTTTGATTAAAGCGTTAGGTGAACTAATTAGTTCTTGCTTAATAATTCATCATTTTCCAGTAATATTTAGTTTTTTGAGCACATTTTATTTATTTTTTTTTAAATTTCAGACAATTATTCAGCAGGAACTAAATAGGATTAAATAAACAATTATTGAAATTATATAACTTATATGTTATTTTTTACTATATTATAAAATGTGGAAAGTCATATTGTATATAACTGAAAAAGGCAAAAACCCTGTAGGAAAAAATACCTTTATTCTATTACACGGTTTTATAAAAAAGACAAAAGGTTTACCTAAAAAAGAACTGGAAACTGCGAAGGCAAGGATGGAAGACTACTTAAAAAGAAAAGATGGCCAAAATGGAGTGGGCAGAATATAAGAAAAAAAGATTTTCTGAAGAACCTGAAATGAAAAAAGCATATGATAGGTTGGAACCGGAATATAAAATCATAAGCCAGATTATAGATTTAAGAAAGAAAAAGAAAATAACACAAAAACAATTAGCAGAACTTATAAATACCAAACAGCCAAGTATTGCAAGGTTTGAAAGTGGAGATTATAATCCTTCCCTTGAATTTTTAAAAAAAATTGCAGAGGTCCTGGACGCAAATCTTGAAGTCAATTTTGTATCAAAAGTCAGCAAATAAAAGTTATCAAGATATTTAGCCCATTGCCAAGATCCCGGGATCTTCATCCAGAAGCCTTGCGATTTCTCTGAGGTATAATTCAATGTCTATGTTAGAAAAAAAATAGGCTAATATTTTTCTTCTTACCCTGGATTTAGTTAATTCAAAATAATTTAACATTGTTGAAACTCCTTACAACATTTGTAGTATAATCTTACAATATACAAAACTATCATTACAACAGGCTTTTCTTAAATAAAGGAGGGAATGTCAATTGGCAGACCGACACGCATAAAAAATCTGGCAAATGCCTGTGATAGATGCTCTCTGTAGGGAGGCAGTAATCTTTTGCGGTTTTCTACACCAGAAATTATTTGTTTTACAAAAAATAATGGTACAGCAAATGTACTTTTAAAATCTATTACTAAATAGTCAGCATCACTGCTAATATTACATTTATCCAATAAATGCATTCCAATAATTTGTCCTTTGCGTAACCGCTCTTTCATTTCAGAATTTTTATAATTAGATTGAATATTGCCCAATTTTTTTAGAGAATAAAAAGGACTTACTAAAACCAAATCAATTTTATCATAAATCAAATCACAAGATTGGCTCATTACAATAACATCATATTCTTTAGCAATTGCTTCAATGTTCTGACCATTTTTATAAGCTTCTGCAACCGGTTGGAATATCTGGCATTTTAAAATAAAATCTCCCTGTTGCAATGGTTCACTTGAACCTACCTGAGAATACCACGGATATGATAATTCTACGGAACTTGCGTTCACAGTTCCACCTCATCGCAAATAGAAGGATGTCCTTTTTCAATTTTTCCAATTAAAAGGTTTACAGCAAATTGTTTAGGTGCGGGTATTGACAGACTTTCAATATCGTAAATTAAATCCATTTCAGGATGCCCAAGGAATACTTCACTTTTTGAAGTTTCGCCATTAATCAATATCCATTTTTCATCAGAATGTTCTATTATATTATTTGAGAGTTCCGGAAAATTGAGCTGCATATTCTTTATAATATTCATTGTATTCGTGCCATTATCTAAAAAATTAAGCCAATCGTCATTATGATTGGAAGTCGTTAAATTTAATTTTGGCGGTAACGCTTCAAGAATTGGTGACATATCAATACTCCGGATTTAATTCATTATTGATAAACTCTTTCTTTAATAAAGTAAAAAATAATTTCTTTTCTTCCAAGTGGCCCTGTTCAATAATTTTAATAATACCATTTCCAGGATTTTCAATATACGTATCAATATCTATAATTGAACCCTTGCCGGCCATATCGATTTTTTTAATCTGAGCATTGTTTACTACTTGAAGCATGCTGCTAAATTGACCTGTTGGCACTTCCATATGAATTGTTGAATTAAAATCAGTAGTGCTGTCTTTTCCTAAATTTATTGAAAGATTTATTTTTTCAAAAATATTAAAATCAAAGCCATTTATATACCGGATACCTGCTCGTGTATAAATATCTACAATTGATAGTTTCTCCATACGTTCAATTAAATTTTTTAATTTATTAAAAAAACCGGACCATCCACAATAAGGGTTTAAATTGATCAGAGAAAAAACCCTGGCACCAATTTGAAATAAAAATTTTTTATCTTCTGAAATCATCTTATAATACGGCTTATATTTGAGCATGGGATCTTGTTTTCTGACTGCTTCAGGAAGTTGTAAAATAGGAAGTTCCTGTAAGTCAGGATAATCATCCTTGAATTGATTATATATAATTCCAAAAATCGCATCGTGCGGGAATGAAGAATCAAAACGCAATTCCACAACACATTCAAGAATTGGGCAGGGATTGATTTTTTTTGGTAATATAACAGAATTTATGTCTATTATCATAATATATACATTTTATCATAAAATAATAAATATTATCCTGAAATTATTTTGCGTAATTACTTCTTGAATAATAAGCCCCGGAATAATAATGATCTGAACCCCAAAAGTTGGCCACACACTTGACTAAGCTGGTGCCAGCCGATGATACCTATTTTTATTAAATTTTTTAATTTTCATAATTTTATCACAATTAAATTATTTATGCAATTAAATATTTATACATATGAATAATATTCCTTCCTATTTACAGCAAACCTCAAAATATAGATTTTGAAAGTATCTAAAAAATCATTGGGGATCTGGATTATGCAGTGCTGATATGTTGAATATAATCATGATATTAATTAATCACTTGGGTTTGTAGATTAGACAGCATAGTATTACCAATATGGGAACAATTATATGTGTAATATATTATTCGACAATAAAGTATGAAATTATTGGGGAAAAAAGCCTTGTAAGACTTCAAGGACAAACATGCAGATGCCCGGTCACAAATTGAATCTTGGGAAGCTGAGGTGGAAGGGGCCCAGTGGAGCGGCCCGACACTCTTAAGCATAGATATCCAAAAGCCAGCTTTATAGGGAATCAGCAGGCAGTATTCGATATTTGTAGAAATAAGTATAGGTTATTAACCCTGATAAATTATAAAAATGGGATAGTGCTGATAAAAAAGATCGGTACCCACAATGAATATGATAATTGGGAAATAAATTAGCTAAAAATGAGTAAAATTAAAGTTATAAAAACTGAACAAGACTATTACGAAGCTCTCAAAGCAGTTGAAGAGCTGCTAAATTTCGACCCGGATTCCAATTCTGCTATGGGTGAACAACTTGATCTTCTTAGCACCCATATCCAGGATTATGAAAAAAGAACACTGCCGGAAACACTTTCCGGCCCGATTGAGGCAATCAAATTCAGAATGGAGCAAGCTAATCTTAAACCCGTTGACCCGGTGCCGTATATTGGCAGCAGAAGCCGGGTATCAGAGATTTTTTCAGGAAAACGAAGGAGCAAAGGCAATTGATATAGATGAGAAAGAAAGAGAAGCCAATGCATTAGCATCTATCATACAGCATAACTATGAATTTCAAGTTCTGCTGTTCTATCAATCTTATCCAGGATTCTATCCACATTCTCCATTACTGAATCTTCAATTAAATATTCATTACAATTTTGACATTGCAAGACAGGTAATTCTTTAATGATAATGATACAATCATGCCTAACTTTAAATGGCAAATCAGTAATGACTTTCTCCAGTTTTCCTCCGCAGTTATGGCAAATCATGATTTCCTCCTTGTTTTAAAATTTTCCTCCCACTTGTTTGGTGTTGGTTTATATGTTGTAACAATTATTATATTATCATCTCTCAAATCAGCAGCTATTTGAATATGAATAATCTGATTTTCATATTCTGCACAAATGAGATAGTCTGAGCATAAAACTCAAATAGATAAGTCTGACCAATCCTAAATTAATCAGACCAAAGCATGTGCCGTTTTTTTTAATCTGATCCAATAACCGATAAAGCTTTCATATATTTGTAATTTTTATAATATTCTTCCCTGGAAATAATACTAAAAGTAATAACCTGATTTAATCCATCAGCATATTTTTTTAAAATTTTTAAAGTTGGAGTAATTTCACCAGTTTCCAGTCTTGCAATATGGGACTGTCGCATATTTATCCTTTCAGAAAGGACTTGCTGAGTAATTCTATTTTTTTCCTTAATATAATTAATTGTCTTAAAGCCTGGAATTCTGGCTCCAATCTTCCAGATTCTTCAGCAACTTTTGGATTTTCAAGTAATCTTGCTTCGCCCTCTTCCCAGGATATTTCTTTTTTATTCATATAAATCACCTAAATAATCAGGTTTAAAACATCAGCTTCTGATTCGTAGGCCAATAAGAAAAGTTGTTTTTCAGCATAGAACATATGGTGAAAAGATTTTACCAGCAAATGGGCCCGTGATTTATGGTATAAGGATCTTACTTGTCTTAATAAAAATCTTTAGGGTCCACCCTGGTGATTTCTTCAATCCTGTCAAACACCTTATCTGCCGTAATTATTCTTTTTAAGCCGTTATTTACCATATTGGCAATAATCAAAGCATCCCTGCTTATTAAAAAGGAATATTTCTTAAATAAATCAATGGCCAGGTATAAGTCCTTAACGCTTATCTGCAAAACATTATCAAAGAGCTCCAGTGTGTTTAATGCCAGGTCAATACCAAAACTTTTAAGATTTATATATTGATACCTGTATAATATTTCCTGGACAGTCTCAGTATTTATTACAAAGTTATGTTCAAAGCTGTCAATATTTCCCAGGATTTTTACACAATAATCCTTATATTCATGTTCCCTGCCGGCAGCATACATGACTATGTTTGTGTCAATAAAATAGTTGTCGTCAACTTCTGTCATCATTTAAGATTTAGTTTGCCCTTAAGGATTTCTTCCTTCATCTTTTCCCAATCATCAACAGGCAAATTAAGGGATGAAATCCTGTCAATAACTTTTTTCTTGTCTGTTGTCTTTATAAAAACCTGGTCAACTGCCTCCCTTATCAAATAACCCATAGATTCTTTTCTTTCAATTGAAAGTTCCTGCAGTTTTAAATATTGCTTTTCTGTCAAAAGCACCTGTGTGCGTCTGTTTATTTTGTCTGCCATATTTTTTTCATCCCAATCTAACGATATATGTGTATACACATAAATGTATGCATATAATACTATTATAGTCTCCCAGGTTTTGCAAGCTTAAATATTTAGCTATTTTACCGGGTCGATCCTTAGTGACGGGTCCCCGAACAGAAATAATTTCCAGGGTTTATAGAACTATTAATGCTCGCTTTAAAGTCACTGTATTGCGCTTTCCATTGCATTATTAATTCTTTTAAGCGCATCTTCCAAGTTAAAATTATGATGTTCTTTTTCTGTTAAAACCCCGAGTAATTCAGAATTGATCCGTGAGCGTATATCTTTGATTTCAGCGTCAGACCGGCCAAGATTTACGCGATATTTTTAGAAAATTTATCCTTATCATTATGAATCATTGACAAATTACTCTCCATTTTTTATTTATCCTGCCTTTTCGATTATTTGAAAATGATATCAGCGAAGTGTTTTTGACACTTTTCTCAATAGATTTTAATAAAGTTTCGGACACGCCTGCTTTTTCAAGGGTCATGCCTATTAGTTTGCGTGTTTTAACTGCCGGAAACATTTTGGCAAATTTAATTAATTTCCCAATATCACATTTCCCTTCTTTAACGATCCTTTCCAATGTGGCTGCAGCTGCATTAATGCCTCCGACAGGTTTGTTGAAGTAAATAAGGTCTATCAGTGTCCTCTCCTTTGAACTTACAACAATTTCCCTGCCTTTTATATTTATTTTCTCTAATCCGTACATTTTTTCAGGAGAAATTTTCATAAATTTAAAAGACACACCGGCTATTGTTCTCATTCTTGAAATACCGGGGTTGAGTACAAAAACAGTCTGGAATTGCTGATCGGTAAAGTTATAATAATTAAACATAGTCGAATAGCCAATATAGTAGTCATTTTTAGGAAAAAAAAGCGGCGGAATAAGAAATTCACTGACACGGCGCCCGGTAGGCACAGATTCTAATGGTACAAATATGTAGACTCCATTTTTAACAGGAATCAATATTTTCTTTTTTTTAAGGCTGAATACTAATTTATTCCTATATTTAAAACCAGCCGGCAAATAAGAATCCAGCTCTTTAGCAGTCACTATATCTTTTTCTTCATATGCTAAGCGGGATACTATTTCAGCTTCTTTCTGACCCAAAGCACTTACTGTATTATTGTACATTGAATATACCCTCAAAAGGAATAATTGATAAACATTTATACAACAATAAAATTAGCACATTTTTGAAATATGTCAATAGAGAAACTTTTTCGCGTGAAAGCAATAAGCTTGGAGGTATCCCCTGAAACAATATTAAAAGTAATTACCTGATTAAAAGCCACCTGTATAATTTTGCAGAGACTCGGAGCCCTAAAAAAAGTTGTAAAATGTAAGGCTGTAAATAATAAACCGGTTAATGGTAAATCGTTAAAGAGAGTAGGGTTCCCAGCCCGGACTATACTTATTTTAAGTGGATAGATAGCATAACCACTCCCAATTTACGCAATTGAGTTTCGGGCTAACCTGCTTCACAGCAGTTTCGCTCTTGCTCCACTGTCTCTGCTATTCTTCCCTGAAATTTACAATACTTTTGTTATTGACAATATGAATTTGGATTATAAGAGTTCTTAATTTTTTTATATTATCCAGGTAAATGCCGTAAGTCTGTTTAAAAAGATGCTTGGGTTCGCGTACAATATCTCTTTCCTCTTTATGGATTATGCGTTTATATGCAGAGCTAATAACCCTTTGATAAACAGCTTCAATGTCCTTAAGCAGATTTTTCCTGATTTCCAATGATTCTGCAATGCTTATTTTTTCACCTTCATATTCAATCTGATATTTAAAATTTGCCGTCTGTATTGCCTGGTTAAGCTTCAACCTCCTGCTCTTTAATTTCGCCAGTTCCCCCTCAAGTTCTTTTTGGCTAAAATCTGAGGCTGGTTCTCTTTCTTCTTCGTCTCTTCCACCAAAAAACCTGTCAGATTTTTCCTGTACACCTTCAATTAAATTATCCAGAAGCTTTATCTTGCGATCATATTCATTCCTCAACATAATTGCTTCAAATAAAAATAAATTTCCTTTGCTGTCAGGCACAGTTCACCACCAAATCTTTAGTTTATTTTGTATTATTTTATATATTTTTTAATATACTATATTTTTTAATTTTAAACAAGTATATTAATAATATATATTTTGGTATAATTTAATAAAGTCATTTAAAAAGTAAATTGGCATAATTA
>JBBQDW010000028.1:0-19136 GCA_038320085.1 Candidatus Humimicrobiales bacterium | reverse complement strand
GATTATTTGGATATTTTTGACCGCGGGTTCATATAAATCTATGCTTGTTTTTTTCATTTCCTCATTTCCCTCTAAAAATTGCCTGATTTCCTTTTAATAATTCCTCAACTGTTTTCCAACCATTTGGTAAATTCCTTATAGATAGTATGCATTATATGGATTCTTTAGATTATAAGGTAATATTTTAAAAAATAAATCCTGAGTATCAGTTAATATTATAAAAACAAATCCTGCACAGATGTTTTAAATAAATTAAAGCAATGTAATTATTTCTGGAAGTTTTTGCTTTGCATTTTAGTTGTGCGTTTTTGCTTGAGGTAATCAGCCATCCGGCCGGCTCCCATAGTGTTGGCAATATCATTTTTTTCAAGCCAGCCTTTTCTTGCGACATTTACACCAAACCTGTATTCTGCAAAACCTTCAATGCTGTGAGCGTCGGGGTTTATAAACATTTTAACCCCTTTATCTTTTGCATACTTACATTGCCGCCAGTCAAGGTCAAGCCTATAAGGGCTTGAATTTATCTCAAGGTCCACATTATTTTCAAAAGCAGCGTCGATTACTTCCCTTATGTTTACAGGGTAAGGATCTCTTGCAAGCAGAAGCCTTCCGGTAGGGTGTGCAAGTATTGCTGCAAACCGGTTTTGCATGCCTTTTATTATCCTTGATGTCATTTGTTTTTCAGTCATATTAAAGTTTGAATGAACCGCAATAATTACAAAATCGAATTTGGCCAGTACTTCATCGCTGTAATCGAGGCTGCCGTCTGAAAGGATTTCTGACTCTATGCCTTTAAAGACTTTAAAACCCGGATTTACACAGTTTACCCTGTCAATTTCTTCAAGATAAGGCAGTATATCGTCTTCTTTTATTCCGCCGGCATAAAACGCAGTTTTGGAATGGTCGGCGATACCGCAATATTCAAAACCCATCTTTTTTAGTTCCTGCACTGCCTGTCCAAGGCTCATATTGCCGTCGGATGAAATTGTGTGAAAATGGAACAATCCCTTAATATCTTTTTCCTTAATTAATTCCGGCAGTGTTTTTTTGATGGCCGCCTCGATTTCCCCGATGTTTTCCCTTAGCTCAGGCTCAATATAATCCATGCCGAAAACTTTAAAAATCTCTCTTTCGTCTTGGCAGATCACCGGTTCCTCTCCCTTAAAAAGTCCATATTCGTTCATTTTCATATCACATTTTTTTGCCATTGAGCGCATAGCGGTATTGTGTTCCCTGCTTCCTGTAAAATGATGCTGCGCATACGGATACTGGGAATCCTTTATGGCTCTGATGTCGACATTAATGCCTGATTTAAGCCTGATGCTCGACTTAGTTTCGCCCCTTGCAATCACTTCGGCTGCTTCAGGGAGCCCTGTAAAGAAATTCATTAAGCTTACAGGATCTTCCGTGCTTGCAACCAGGTCAATATCCTTTATTACCCCTTTTTTCCTTCGAAGGCTGCCGGCAAGGCTGCACCTTATGACACAATCAAGACTTTTTATTTTATGTTCAAGCTGAAGCGCTTCATCGATAATACCTGCATATAAAAACCTGTCCTTATATTTGCTTATAAACTCTATCCCTTTTAAAATGTTTTCCTGGGTTTTTGGGCCAAAATTGGGAAGATTTATAAGCTTGTCTTCAAGGCAGGCACATTTAAGCTCGTCAATCGTGCCAACCCCCAGGCCGTTATACAGGTATTTGATTTTTTTAGGGCCAAGCTTTGGTATCTTAAGCATTTCAAACAATCCCGGAGGAACAGATGATTTTAGGTCATCGTAAAGTTTCAGGTTTCCTGTTTTAATAAGAGTAAAAATCTGGCCTGCTATGCCGGCTCCAATCCCGTTTATTTTTTGAAGTTCCTCAACAGAGGTATTACCGTATGTGTCAATATCAGCAATCTCAAGCGCCCTTGCAGCCGTCAGGTATGCCCTCGTTTTAAAAAAGCTTTCACCTTTCAGCTCATAGAGTACGCCTATCTCATTTAAAATACTGACAATTTCTTTTTTATTCATCCTGATAACAAAAATCTATCATGATAACTAAAATCTATCCTGATAACAAAAATCTACCCTGATAACAAAAACTTATCCTGGAAATTAAAATATCTTTAAGTGTCTTTAAGTATTGACAGAAAAACGATTTTCTGTTATATGTGTTTTATATATAATTACAAGATTATAAGAAATATCCCGGGAAAAAGGAACTATAATGAAAAATAATGCGGTAAATGATAATGAGAGGGCAGCGCTTCGCAGGATAGCTGAGAAGTTTTCCGATATTGCCAAAAGTGATTTAATGGCCGAAAGAAAAAAGCTGTGGAAAGCGCTGCATGATTTAAAACCACAAAGGCCCATGATTCTTTTTGAACCTTTTTCCATTGAAGGATATTTATCTGATTATGAATTTCAATGCCAGGATACATTTCTGCGAAATGTTGAAACCCGTCTGATTTTTTTATTAAAGCAGTATGAACATCTGGGGGACGATGTTGTGTTTGAACCTTATTTCAGGCTCCCCTGGTGGAGAATGGGACTGACTGCAACAGCCAAAGAGTATGGGGATGACGTAAAAATTGAAGAACATCATGCCAAAAAAGAGTCTTTGGCATATCTGTCCAATTTTCCGCTGAAAACCCCGGATGATATTAAAAAGCTTAAACCCAGGGTTTTTAAAATAGATAAAAAACCGGTTTTGGATCTGAAAGACAAACTTGAGGATATTTTTGGCGATATTCTCCCGGTAAAGCTTGGCAATTTTGATAATTTTGATGTTGACCCGGGTAATCAGCCGTTTACAGGCAATAATTTCATAGGGATAACCTGGGATGTTTTCAAACTTGTCGGTTCGGAGAATATGATGCTATGGTCGTATGATCATCCGGAGGCTTTGCATGAATTATGCAGGTTTTTGGTTGAGGACAGAAAGCAGTTTTATAAATTCATGCTTGAGCAAAGGCTTTTGGATTTTAACAGTGATAACCAGTTTGCCGGTCCTTCCTCATACGGATATGTTTCCGATCTTCCCGCATGCGGTACAAATAAAGAAGTCCAGCTTACAGATTTATGGACGTGGCCCGAATCCCAGGAATCTGAACCATTTTCTCCTGCAATGTTTAATGAATTTTTCCTTCCGTATATTGCAGAAATTGCAAATATGTTTGGCTTAAGCTACTACGGCTGCTGCGAAAGGGTAACAGACAGGTTTGAATACATAGCAAAAGCGATTAAAAATCTTAGGGTCGTTTCAATATCAGGGTGGTCAGACTTTGAGAGGGCAGCAGAGTTGCTTTCAGACAGGTATGTATATAGCAGAAAACCTGTTCCTGCTTATGTTAGCAGCGAGAGCGCCAGCTGGGATCTTGTTGAGAAAGAAGCTTTAAGAACAGCAAAAGCCACTAAGAATTGTTGTGTTGAAATTATTTTCAGGGATGCGTACTCCATACACTGTACCCCTCAAAGATCAGCGCAATGGATAAAAATATGGAAGAAAGCAATGGGTATTTAACCGGCATGCGATGAGCAACCGGCGCCCAATGGGTATTTTCCGACGCGGGGCATGAGCATGCAATAGGCAACCGACGTGCGATGAGCATTTAACAGGCGGCCATTTGTTGTTTTTGGTTGTTTAATAAGAAGTATAGAAATAAATAAAAAATTGGCATATTGGGAAAGCGCAAGGTAATTGAAAGAATTTATCAAAAAGGCCTCCATAAAAGACATAGCCAGACAGTCCGGTGTTGCAATTTCGACAGTCTCACACGTTATAAATAGTACAAAATTTGTTGCTGATGTGACGCGTGAGAAAGTTATGAAGGCAATAAACGAGCTTAATTACAGGCCGAACCTGATTGCAAGGGGACTAAGGACAAAGAGCACAAGGACAATAGGAATTTTACTTCCTGATATATCACAGCCTTTTTTTGCCCAAGTACTCAAAGGAATTGAAGCGGTAGCCCGGTTAAGGAATTATACCCTTATAATGGGGTGCACTTTCTATGATATTGAAGATGAAAAAAGGCAGCTAAATTCAATGCTTGACCAGAATACAGACGGGATAATATTTTTTTGCGGCTATGACATGTATGAACATATAAAGAAGGTGCACGATTCAAATGTTCCTGTCGTGGTCCTTGACAGAGAAATAAAACAAAAGGATATTCCCTCAGTTTTGATTGATAATGCCAAAGCTATGGAAAGCGCTGTCCAGTATCTGTATGACCTTGGACACAGGAAGATAGGCTTTATTACTTTTCCCTTCGAAAACCAGACAACAATCAGGAAGAGGTATGAAGGGTACTGCGCGGCCCTCAAAAAAAATGGTATTAAATATGACCCGGACATTGTGATAATAGATGACCAGATGAGGCTGGCAGAATTAAAAGGCACCTATGAGGTTCTGCTTCAAAAAATAAAACAGAAAATAATTCCCACAGCAATAATAACCCTGTCTGATTTTCTTGCACTCGGCGCTATAAAAGCACTAAAGGAAGAAGGTTTTAATGTTCCGGGAGATATATCAGTTGTGGGGTTTAATGACGAGGTGATCTGCGCATTTTCAGACCCTCCGCTTACAACAGTAAAACAGCCTAAAAAACTGATGGGGGAAACGGCAGCAAACCTGCTTATTGATATTATTGAGAAAAAAGAAATTGTAAATAAAAATATCATTCTGGATACAGAGATTATAGTAAGGGGTACGACTGCCCCGCCTCCGGCCAATAAAAGAATAAGGTAAGAAGAATATTTTTAAAAAACTGTAAAAGTAAAAATATCAAAATCTTAAAATATCAAAAAATAAAGGGCTGATTTAAAAACCAAATACCATAAAAATAAAAGGCCGGTTTAAAAAGTTTAAATATTGACAAAAGTTATTTGGTGTGGTATTTTTAAGAAAATCGTTTTTCTATTTTACGTAAATCAATATTTAATAGGAGAAGTTTTTGTCTTCTATAATATATCAATATTTCATAAGAAACACTTTTGTCTTTTGTAACAAATCATTTAGTAAAGGAGGTAATGGAAAATAGATTTTTTTGCTTTTGTAAGAAACACAAACAAACAAATACCAAAAAGGGGGTATCATGAAAAAAGCTATAATAATTATAGCAACAGTTATAACAGTGATCCTGGTGGCGTCAATCTCGCTTTCAGGATGTACTGCTGATCAGCAGGCCACAGTTCAGTCTGCAGTAGAATCTGCGCTGGAATCAGTAGCCGCAGAAACCACAGCAGCACCTGCAACAACCGCAGCTGCAGTGACAGCAGCTGAAACCACAGCAGCTCCTGCAGGGGCATATGATTACTACGACCTGCTAAGGGCATCAGCAATGAAAAATGAAGCATATCCTGATGCACCGGCCAAGGGCCAGACTCTTGCTTTCACAAACATAATGGGAGGTATTCCATTCTGTGAGTCAGTATGGAAAAATGTCCAGGATCAGTGGGCGCTTGCCGGCGGAGATCCTGCAAGCCTTTATTATGCAGATAACCAGTATGATGCAACAATAGGATTAAAAAATGCAGACATAATGCTTGCAAAAAATCCCAATGTACTTATAAACTTCCAGTTTGATTCAAAGGTTAACAGCATCATTTCCATCAAATTCGAGCAGGCAAAGATTCCTATTATTGCAGTTGATGTTCCGACACCGAACGCTCCATTTATGGGAGTAAATAACTTTAAAGTTGCCTATCTGGCTGGTACAGAAGCAATCAAAAGCGTTGAAGCTATGGGCGGTATTGACAAGATCGATAACATTATCTTAATGCAGATGCCTTCCGCAGGTGAAGTAGTAATGCTTCGTTCAGAAGGTTTTTACCAGGCATTTGTTGACAAGTATGGTGCCGATGTTATAGATCCCAAGACTGTCAGGGCTGACGGCGGCGCAGGTGAGGCAGAACAGGCCAACAAAGCTATGACAGATGTACTTGCAACTATTCCTAATGCTCAGAATTGTGTACTGACTTCTGTTAATGCACAGACAATGAGCGGTATTCTTTCAGCAATACAGACTGCAGGCAGATGGGATCCTGAAAAATGGATAGTAATAACCCAGGGTGCAGACGAGACAGCAAACCAGCAGGTTGTTGACGGACTGGTTAGAGCTTCCATAGCTTATTTCCCGGAAAAATACGGTGAATATCTCGTTCCTGCTTCAATAGCATTAATGAAAGGTGAGGTCGTTCCTCCATTTATGTATGTTGAAAACGTTGTTATATCTATGGATAATATGAAAGACTATTATCCTGAAATGGTAAAATAAGATGTTTTTTAAATTCTTAAAATGAATTAAAACTATTAAAAATTGAGGAGGCTGATTCTAAAGTTTGGCCTCCTCAATTTATTATAAGGGTGGTGATATTTTGTCAGATAATAATGGGGTTGTTTTGCGAATGGAGAATATTACTAAAACATTCCCGGGAGTAGTAGCGCTTGACAATGTTTCAATTGATTTAAATAAAGGCGAAGTCCTGGGCATTCTTGGTGAAAATGGGGCAGGAAAATCAACCCTCATAAAAATTTTAGCCGGTAATTACATAAAAGATTCCGGCAATATTTTTGTAGATGGCCATAAATTTGAAATAAAGGGCCCTGCTGAAGCAGTTGCTTCCGGTATCAGGGTAATTTATCAGGAATTAAATACTATCAACAATTTAACTGTTGCTGAAAATATATTTATTGGAGAACAAATAGTCAAAGGGCCCTTTAAGGTGGTAGACTGGAAAACCATGACAAAAAGATCTTTTGAACTGTTGGATATATTAAACGTAAAACTTGATCCTAATGCTATTTTGGGTGATTTAACGGTATCTGAAAAGCAGATAGTTGAAATTGCCAAAGCTATTTCTAAAGAAGCAAAAATCCTGGTAATGGATGAACCTACTGCAGCGCTGTCAGAAGAAGAAACCCAGTCACTTTTTAAAATAATAAGGACATTAAAATCGAAAGGTGTTTCTGTAATCTATATTTCACACAGGCTCAAAGAGATATTTGAAATAACTGACAGGGTGACGGTTCTGCGTGACGGTAAAAAAGTAGGTTCCATAAAAACAGTAGATACTGACGAAAACAAGCTTGTAGAGATGATGGTCGGCAGGGATATAAAAGATATGTATCCCAAGAGGGAAGTAAAAATAGGGGACGTTGTTATGGAAGTCAAAAACCTCAAAGCAGACGGTTTTAACGATATCAGCTTTAAGCTTAGAAAAGGTGAAATCCTTGGAATCTTCGGGCTCTTGGGCTCAGGAAGGACCTCGCTTGTCAAAGCATTATTTGGGGCCAACAGGATAAAAGCCGGGGAGATAAGCGTAAACTCAAAAAAGGTCAATCTTAAAAGTCCGGGCATTGCAAAAGATGAAAAAATAGGTCTTGTACCTCTTGACAGGAAAACAGAAGGGCTGGCGCTGATGATGGGGGTCAAGGAAAACATAACACTTGCAAATATTGGAGACCTTGGGAAAAGTTTCCTTATTTCTAAAGTGCAGGAAAGAAAAAAGGCCGGAAAATGGGTTGAGGAGATAGGTATCAGGACCCCTGGAGTTGACCAGGAAGTAAACAGCCTTTCCGGCGGTAATCAGCAAAAGGTCGTGCTGGCCAAATGGCTTGAAAGCGGTTCCCAGATAATAATATTAAATGAACCCACAAGGGGAATAGATGTAGGGGCGAAAATAGAAATATACAAGCTTATGCAGGATCTTTGCGAGAGAGGCTCTTCAATAATAATGATAAGCTCTGAACTTCTGGAAATAATGTCAATTGCTGACAGGATAATAGTGATGAGCAAGGGAAGATTTACGGATGAATATGCAAGAAAAGAAGCTTCTGAAGAAAAACTGCTTCATTCAGCTTGTTTATAAGATATTAAGGGGGGATATATGGCAGAAATAAAAGCAGTAGAGGTTTCGCAGAAGAAAAAATCAAGGTTAAATAATACTGCTACTCTTTTTATAATCCTGGTGGCAATGTTCGGGATATTTTCTTATGTCGGCCGGCCATTTTTCTTTTCCAGGTTAAACATCATTCCCATGTTAAATAACCTGTCGTTTATAGGTATTATTGCGGCCGTGCTTACCATGGTTATGGTCTCGGGAGAGATAGATTTTTCAGTTGGCGGCAATGTTGGTCTTACAGCGTGCCTGGTTGCTCTTCTTCTTGATAAAGGTCTGCCTGGATGGCTGGTTGTAATAATTGCGCTTGCCGGGGGTCTTGTGATGGGCGCATTTAATGGAATGCTTGTAACCGTAATAGGTGTTAATTCGATAATGGCGACAATCGGCACTATGTTTATATGGCGCGGAATCGGTTATACGCTCAGCAACGGAGAGTCGATGCTTGCCATAAATCCGGTGATTGATTTTATTGGCAGGGGTTTTATTTTTAAAGTGATTCCTTTCCCCATTGTCCTTTTAGTTTTAATTTTTGTATTGACATATGTAATAATGAGCCACTCAAAGTGGGGCAGGAGGGTTTATGCCATAGGGGCAAATCCGCTTGCGTCTTATCTTTCCGGAATAAATGTCAAAAAGGTCAAGTTTATCGGTTTCTTATTATGCGGGATGACTGCTGCGCTTGGCGGATTGATACTTACATCGCTTTCTGCGGTAGGGATGCCTCAGCACGGCCAGGGGCTTGAGCTTGTAATAGTTTCCTCGATTATTTTAGGAGGAACCGCACTTGGCGGCGGCAAAGGGCAGATATTGGGAACCCTGGCGGGAGTTCTTATATTAAGCATACTTTATAATTTCCTGACTATAATGAATGTATATTATTTTTATATTCAGATAGTCCAGGGTTCTGTTCTTATTCTTGTTGTTTCAACTTATGAAATAAGACAGGCTATGGCGAGGAGGAGAACGTAAATGGAAAAAGTTATGAAAAGATATTCTACATTTTTGAATTTTTTGAAGACGCCGACTCCTACTTTGATAGGCATTTATATTGTTATGCTTATACTGTTTTCCCTGGCAAGCAAGAATTTTCTTGTAATACAGAACATAAAGGGAATTTTTAATAATTTTGCAGTATACGGTATCCTTTCTGCCGGGGTAACAATTGTGATGATAGGCGGCGGTTTTGATCTTTCCGTTGGTTCAACAGCAGGGCTTGCAGGTATTGTAAGCGCAGTCTTGCTTATGAAAGACATAGCGGTCCCTACTCCGGTAGTGGTTTTAATAGCGATAGTAATAGGATGTACCGTTGGGCTTATTAATGGGCTCATTATCACAAAAATAGGTATAAATCCTATCATTACAACTCTTGGCACGCTCGCAATAGTAAGAGGGGTATGCTACTTCTGGGCTGATTTAAATCCCAGGATCTTAAATGTTTTTATACAGAGTATTGGCAGGATTTACATAGGGAATGTTTTTCCGATAACTACTGTTTATATAATAGTGGCTTTTGTTATTTTGACTTTGGTGCTGAAATTTACACGTTTTGGAAGGGACCTTTTTACAATCGGGGGTAATGAAAACCTGGCAAGACTGGCCGGTATTCCTGTCGACAGGGTAAAAATAATATCTTATGTGATTTCCGGGTTTTTCTGCTCGATGGCAGGATTGCTTCTGATATCCCAGCTCGGTTCGGGAAGGCCGGAATATGGAAACGGCGCGGAGCTTGAGGTCCTTACAATAATAGTATTGGGAGGTGTTGTCGTCGGCGGAGGCAAAGGCAATTTTTTAGGTGTATTTATAGCGCTTATTATAATCCAGACAATCTCAAATGGCATGGTGCTTATATCCGTGCCTGTGTTTATAAGAATGGTTGTAAAGGGAGCACTTTTGGTTTTAGTCATTGCAATTGATGCTCTTCGAAACAGGAAAAATTTGCAGCTTTATTGACCATGGCCTTTTGGCTGAGCCCACTAAATCAGATGCGATAATAAGGGAAATAAAACAGTGGCTGGATACTTACCTGGTTGGGGTGTAAGGGAAATAACACAGAGGCTGCGCACACACCTTATTGGAACTTAATGGAATCGGGATTCGTTGAGGTAAATACATAAGTATTTAATTTTAATGCATATATTGAAGGGAAAACAGGCAAAATGGGGATTTTAGACAGGAAAGTAAGGCCAAAAATAGGATTAATGTATTCAGGACTGAAAGTATACTGGGCTCAGTATCCACAGCTGGCGCAAATCGGCAGTGATATGTATGAAAAATATTTAAAAGAATTTAAAAAAATCGGGGATGTGGTCCAGGCAAAATTTATTGATACACCTGAGCTGTCCGAGCAATCAGGTAAAATGTTTAAGGAAAATGATATAGATATATTATTTATTCTTCCTTTTGGTTATTCGACAGGAATGATTATTGTTCCTTGTGTTAAGCATCTGGATGTCCCTGTAAGATTGCTGGCAACTCACGAAGATGCAACTTATGATTATAAAGCTGCAGACACCGCTGAATGGCTGCACCACACCGGGATATGCTGCATACCTGAATATGCAAGCACTTTGGTTCGCATAGGCAGGAAGTTTAGAGTAATAACCGGCTGGTTAAAGGATAAACGTTTTTGGATGGAAATAGAGAAGGATTCAGTAGGCGCATCCGCCGGCAAAAAATTTAAGGACCTAAATTTTGCAATAATCGGTAATACCTATACCAATATGACTGATATGCCTGCTGATGACCATAGATTATTGAAAGCAACCGGAAAATTATTTTTAAGACCTGAAGTCGAAGAATTTGAAGAGGAGTATCATAAAGTAACTGATGAAGAGATTCAGGATATGTACTCGCAACTCAGGGAATTTTATGAGGTTGACGATACGGTCACAAATGAGCATATGAAGGAATCCGCAAAGATCGCAGTAGTTTTTGATAAGATAATCAATAAATATCATATTAATGCATATGGCTATTACTGGTGGGGAGTCAAAGAATTAGTCACCCAGCTTCGTTCCCAGTCCAACTTAGCCGGTTCACGACTTTCTTCTATGGGTGTACCGGGAGTGACTGAAGGTGATGTAAAAACTGCAATGGCAATGAAAGCAATGGATTTGATGGGTGCCGGTGGGATGTTCCTGGAATTTAACACAATTGATTATGAAAATGAGTTTTTATTAATAAGCCATGATGGTCCTGTTAATTTCAATGTTTCTGAGGGAAAACCTAAACTTCAGCATCTTAAAATACATCACGGCAAAACGGGCCACGGTCTGGGAATTGATTTCAATCTTAAAAAGGGTCCTGTAACTTTGCTAAATTTAACTCAGTCTGACCCGGAAGTAGATACTTTTAAACTTATTTATACTACTGGAGAAGTTGTTGAAGGTGACGGTCTTCATGTTGGAAATCCAAACGGCAGGCTTAAAATAAGTAAACCAATTTACCAGTTTGTTGATGAATGGTGCCAGCATGGACCTATTCACCACAACTCACTTGGCATTGGAGACCTTTCAAGAGAGATAGAAATATTTGCTGAGGTTATGGGTTTTAAGTGTGTCAGGGTTTAAATTTAATTTTCAAAACCCAAAATAATAAAGGCATTTATTATTTAAGGAAAGGATAAAATTAATTGAATACAAGAGAAAATTTTATTGAAACTGCACATTTAAAAAAAGGAGTAAAATCAATAAAATGGGAGTTTGGTTACTGGGGCTCAACCTTGGAAAATTGGTATAAAGAGGGACTTCCAAAAAATAATTATCCCACAATACCCACCAATATTATAAATACAACCACATCATTATACACAACAGTATGGAGTCATTTTTTAAAAAAGGAAAAAAATCTATTTGAAAAGATATATGGACAACCGGACAGAAAATTAAAACTCCCTGATGGTATTATAGCATGCGGCGGCGGAATATACTGGCCGACACAGGGGTTTGCAATTGATACTGATGTTAAAGATTATTTTAAAATGGATGAAATTCAGGTAATTGTATGCGCGGAACAACTTTTTTACCCTCAATTTAAACCAGAGATATTAAACGAAGACGAAAAATATATCGATTATATGGATTTGGATGGTGGTATAAGAAGATTTTCAAAGTCCGAACAAGTATTACCAACAGGACTTGATTGGCCCGTTAAAGACTGGAAAACTTGGGAAAAGATAAAAGAAGAGAGGATGAACCTTAATAATATTAAAGAAAGGTTACCAAAAAATTGGACCGAGTTAGTAAAGGAATATAAAAACAGGAATTATCCTTTAGCATTTGGGGGATACCCTAATGGTATTTTTGGTACCCTTACTCACTTAATAGGATATGAAAATTTATTTTTATTTTATTATGATAATCCGGATCTCATAAAAGATATACTTGACAGGTTAACAGATATTTGGATTGCGCTATGGGAAGAAATTTTGTCCTATACTGATGTTGATCTATGCAATATATGGGAAGATATTTCTTCAGGTAAAGGATCCATGGTTTCACCAAAGATAGTAAGGGAATTTATGTCGCCATACTATAAAAAAATATCAGATTTTTTAAAAAGTAAAAAAATTGATATATTTTTGGTTGATACTGACGGCGACTGCAATGAACTTGTTCCGATTTTCATAGAAGCAGGTGTCACCGGTATGTATCCAATGGAAGTAAGCGCAGGTATGGATGTTATTGCGCTCAGAAAAAAATATCCTGATTTTTTTATAATGGGCGGAATACCAAAATTCGAAATTTCTAAAGGAAAAAATAGTATAGATAAAATGTTAGGACCGGTAGAATGGTTATTAAAGCAGGGAGGATATATCCCATTTGCAGATCATTGCATTCCTCCAGAAGTCAGTTGGGATAATTTTAAATATTATAGAGAAAAATTGAATAGTATGATAGACAGGTGAAAACTATTATTAAATGCAAACTTAAAAAGAACAGGATTTAATCTTAATGAACGCAAGAGAAAAATTTTTATCGGTAATGCGGATGGAAGGCGCGGATTATACCGATGTGGAAATCCCAAAAGTTGAATTCGGTTACTGGGCCGGTACTATAAGGCGCTGGTTTAAGGAGGGCCTGCCATGCATTGAACCTGTACCTTCCAACATCTCCGACGGAGTTGCCATTATGGCTAACAAGAATATTTATTCAGAAATGGAAAAGGCCGGTGATGTAAATGTTTTGCCGGTTTTTGGGCTTGACCAGTACCTGACAAAATTTCCGGTGGATTACAGCCCGATGTTTAAACAGGAAGTCATCGAAAAAAATGATACGCATATTATTTATAAGGATGATTATGGTGTTTTAAATAAAAACGATGTCAATATCACCTCACTGCCCATGGAGCTTGACCATCCTGTAAAGGACCGCAAGAGCTGGGAGGAGTATAAACAGCACTACGGCCCGGAAACCATTAAAAAGAGGCTGCCTCCGGATTGGAAGAATCTGACCGAAAGGCTAAAAAGCAGGGATTTTCCTATAAGGCTTGGCGGGACAAACGGGGGATTTTTGGGTTTTCCGAGACAGATAATGGGGCTTACAACTTATATGATGACGATGTATGACGACCCTGCGCTGATTGATGATATTTGTGAAACCTTTCTAAATTTTCTGCTTGAGTATTACAGGATAATAGCAGCAGATGTAAAAATTGACTGCCTACTTATCTGGGAAGACATGGCAGGCAAAATGGGCTCCCTTATATCGCCTGCCCACTTTAAACAATTCCTGACCCCAAGGTATAAAGCCATGGTTAATTTTGCAAAGGAAGCGGCGATAGACATTATAATAACCGATAGCGACGGATATGTTGAAGATATTATTCCGCTTATTGTAGAGACCGGTGTTACAGGCATGTACCCGTTTGAAAGGGCCGCCGGAAATGACCTGTTAAGGATAAGGAAAAATTTCCCGGATTTTCAACTGATAGGCGGAATTGATAAACGCGTTCTTTTTGCTGATTCCGGCAAAGACAGGATTGATGCGGAGCTCGAAATAGCGGCGCAACTTTTAAAAAGCGGCAGGTATATACCGCATATTGACCATTTTGTATCCCAGGACTGCACTTGGAAGAATTTTACTTATTACAGGCAGGCGCTAAATTCAATAATTGACAATACCAGTTAGCAAGACCTGATTTTAAAACATCCTGTCGACATTAAGCCTTGTTTTATTATCAGCCCCTAAAGCGGTTAAAGATATAAAATTTTTAAAATTATTAAACTCGCAGATCGGCTTGCAGTGTTTATTTTATTATTTTTCACATACTGATTTTATATGTATAAATTTTAAATAAGGAAAGAGGTAAAAAATGAAACTCAACGTTGATGCCCATCTCTGGTGTCTTGGCACTTATGCAGAGAGATATGTGCCGGGCGGGTATTTTGATGAAATGAATGTTGATGCGCAGCTGGATATAATGTCAAAAATAAAGGGCCTTACCGGGCTTTTCACCTTTTATCCGATAGCCCCTCTTCCGGATGATCCTGATAAACTTCTAAAAAAAATCGGGAATTACGGCCTCAAAGTGTCAAATATGGCTGTAGAATGCTGGGGGGACAGAAAGTGGAAGCATGGTTCATTCTGCACAAACGATGAAAAAATACGAAAAGAAGCAGTCAAAATCTTTAAGGAAGCGATAGATTTTGGAAAAGCAGTAAATGCAGGAAGCGTGCTCCTCTGGCCGGCCCATGACGGATATGATTATGTGTTCCAGGTAGATTATGTGGAAAGCTGGAAATATATGGTTGAAACTGTCAGGGAGATCGGGGAATATGCTAAAGACATGAAGATTGCTATTGAGTCAAAACTTAAGGACCCGAGGCAGAAACAGTTTATTGGGGACACCGGGAAAGCAATGGCATTCATTAATGAAGTGGGACTGAAAAATGTCGGGTGCGCACTTGATATCGGTCATGCCCTTGTGGCTTCGGAAGGCATTGCCGAATCTGTAGCTTTGCTTAATTACTGGGGAAAGCTTTACCAGATCCATATCAATGAAAATTACAAAGACGCTGACCCTGACATGATTTTTGGTACAGTGAATTTTTGGGAAATCCTTGAATTTTATTATTATTTAAACAAGACAAATTATGAGGGCTGGTGCGCAATTGATATAATATCCCCAAGGGATGACAGGGTAAAATCTCTTACGCTTGGCGTTAAATTAATGTGGAAATTCCAGGATATGGCTTTAAAGCTTTTAAAGCATGAGAAAGAGATAGATGCAAATCTAAAAGGCTATAGGTTTGCAGACAATATGGATATGATATCTGACCTGATTTTCTAAAAAAACTAAATCAGGTATTGGTCTGCCGGATATCTGCCCGGCTCAAGGCACATACTAATGAAAACAGTTAAAATCAGCTATTTATCTGGTTATAAATGTGAATATTAGCGAACAGCGGTTTGGTATAAATTAGAACAGCCAGCCTGAGGTAAATGGTAATTACAATAGTAAAGCCATCATGCATAGTGGTTATTTCTGTAAGCTGGATAAGCCTAATGTTTAGTTTAAGAAAAGTGGTCCGATTAGTGATATTTTTACATGGCTATTATAATTTTATAAGTAAAAATCAATAAAATGAGGAGGTTTTGCAATGAGAAGAACTGCATTTATGTTTAAAATCAAACCTGAACTTAAGCCGGAATACAAGAAAGCTCATGACGAGATATGGCCCGAATTTGCAAAGATAATAAGTGATGCCGGCATCAGTAATTATTCCATATATTTCAGGAAAGACGGAACACTTTTTGCCTATTGTGAGGCTGATAATTTTGATAAATCCATGGCTGAAATCGGAAAAACGGAGCTTAATAAAAAGTGGCAGTTATTCATGGACAGGTTCTTTGTAAAACAGGATCCTTCCATACTTGGCCCGGATATTGAAATGCTTGAAGAAGTATTTCACCTGGACTGAATTTAACAGAATACAAATTTAACAGCACGCAAATTCAGGGAAATGCCATAATGCCTGATGTTTAAGCTTGTTAATTATTGAAATCGCGTAAATCTCTTCTATACTTAGCCGCGGGCATTTCTAATATGCCCAAAGATTGCCCGCTTTTATTTGTTGCTGCTTATTCTCATGGGCCACTTATATGATTAACCGCGGATATTCCTTATATGCCCAAAGATTGCCTTGAGTTTTTCAGGAACGGTATCGGCCGGTATGTCATTAAAATAAAGGATGAAAGAGCGCTTGGCGGTTGCGCCCGCTTCTGTGTAGCTTCATAAATATCATTGATTAAATTACCGGTTCTTCAAGATTATCTTGACTTTTTAAATAGTATATTTTAGTTTGTAGCATAAGACTAATATAAATAAAATCAAATTTCAATCCAGGATCATGGTAACAGACAATAACAAAACGGCAGTTCCGGTATCAATTCAAAGATTAAGAAATCTCTCCCGCATCAGCGCATGGCTGCTCCTGGCAGTGGCAGTGGTGCTGGTATTAGCAGGATGGGGAATTACACGCACTGAAATTATTTACAAGGTCACATTTGGGCTTGTGGACCGACGGCTCGCTAATTATATACACAGGTATGCCAATGTTCCGCTTGCAATATTTTTTGTAAGCCATGTACTTATAAATGCAAGGCTGTCATTATCACGCACCAAACTACACTGGATTCGTATAATTGATGGTATTTTTATAGTTCTTGGAGTGCTTGTAATTGCGATTGTTCTTTATATGGAATTCTGGGCTTAGGAGGTATGTTATGAAAAAAACTTTATCATCATTCATCTCAGTTTTGGCAGTTATTGTTTTGATTGTCATTTTTATGTTCGGCTGCAGTATGGCGCCTTCTGCTGCAGTGTCTGCAACATCTCAGGCCGCAAATGAATCTAAAGCAGCTGCAGCGTCACCTGAAGAGTCCTCTGCCCCTGCATCTGAAACTGCCGCAGGGCAGGCAACTATTGAAGTAGAAGCAACTGAATTTCAGGGAGTAGAACTTACACCGATAAATAAACAGGGTAACAATGCTCTTTCAGGTACAAAAGTCATTGACAGGGAAACATACAAGCTGACTGTTGACGGACTGGTTGAAAAACCTTTGACGCTAACCTATAAAGACCTGCAGGCCTACCCGGCGGAATCATGGCTTCTGAAATTTAACTGTGTTGAAGGATGGAACTTTACGGCCAAATGGACCGGTCCGCAGCTTAATTCTATTTTCAAGGATGCCGGAGTCAAACCGGAGGCAAAAATAGCGATATTCTATACAGCAGATGTTCCGGAGGGTTATACTTCCCTTGATTTAGGCTATATACGTGACAATAATATTTTACTTGCATTAAAGCTTAATGATGTCACACTTTCCCCTGAAAGAGGGTTTCCTTTCCAGGTAGTGGCCAAAAGCAAGTTTGGTTATAAGTGGGCAAAATGGATTGTCAGGATCGAACTCTCTTCAGATACAAATTTCAAAGGATACTGGGAAAGTGCCGGATACAGTAATAATGCTGACGAAAAAGGACCGGCATTTGACTAAAGATATTGACTAAAGATATTTACTAATGATATTAAAATAAGAAGTTTTTTATAAACTGTTGTTGACCCTAATTGAACCGATACCGGGTCGTATTTTGTTCTGGCAGTATTAAAACTTTTATATAATCTTTACAGATTTTATTTGGAGGATAAATGGCTGTTAAAAGTTACCTTATTTTTGACTTTGGCGCCAGCAATGGCAGGGCAGCAGTTGCAAATTTCAATGGTGTTAAGTTTGATATCGATGTGGTGCACAGGTTTGAAAATGTTCCTGTTTATGCAAACGGGATTTTGTACTGGGATTTTCTCCGTCTTTTTTCCGAGCTTAAGTCCGGGATAATCGCTGCCTCAAAAAAGTATAAGGAAATAGTGTCGCTTGGTGTTGATACCTGGGGAGTAGATTTTGGTTTACTTGATAAAAATGGAAGGCTCATTTCAAATCTTGAGCATTACAGGGATGAAAAAAGGCTGGAAGTTGAAGATGAGCTTTACAAAGTATTGCCTAAAAGGAAGTTATTTGAATTAAGCGGCGGCCTGATTATGCCGCTTTCAAGTATTTTTCATCTTTATGAACTCAAAAAAAGAAAAGCTTTGCAATATGAGAAGGCATCGCATTTCTTAATGTTTCCGGACCTTTTAAATTATTTTTTAACGGGCAATAAATTTAATGAATATACCGAAGCTTCAACGAGCCTTATGGCCAACCAGGTTGAAAAAAAATGGTCCACAGAGATTCTTAGAGTATTAGGATTTCCTGAAGATATTTTTTGTGAGATGATCCAGCCGGGCAGTGTTGCCGGAAACCTGCAAAAAAGCATTATGGATGAACTTTCAGTAAAAAGCCTGCAGGTGGTTGCCCCCGGGACACATGATACTGCTTCTGCGATTGCCGGGTTTCCAATAAAAGACAAATCAAATAACACACTTCTTCTAAGTATGGGGACGTGGGGGATACTCGCACAGGAAACTTTAAGTCCCGTTATAAATGACGCAATGTTTGCTGCAGGTTTTGCAAATGAGGCCGGTGTTGAAGGTACCAATTTTATTGTAAATAATATAACAGGATTATGGATAACCCAGCAGTGTATGATAAAGTTGCGCAAAGAAAATGGTGATGATTTCTCCTGGAAAAATGTTGATGCCATGTATCCGGCTGCAAAACCATTTCAGGCCTTTATTGATGTCGACGACCCTGTATTTACTCCTGCGTCACGTGATATGAGCAAAACTGTAAGCGGATATTGTTTAAGAACGGGCCAGACCCCGCCGGAAGGTGCAGGGGGACTTTTCCGGATGCTCTATGAGAACCTTGTATTTAAGGTGAGACTAAAACTTGAACAGCTTGAAAATATAAACAAAAGAAAGATAGATTATATCCATATAGTCGGCGGTGGATCACGCAACAGACTTTTGTGCCAGTGGCTCTCTGATGCAACGGGCATACCTGTAGATTCGGGTCCGGCCGAGACAACATCCATCGGAAACCTGCTGATGCAGCTTAAAGCTTCAGGTGACATAAAAACTCTTCAGGAGGGCAGGGACATATCATTTAATTCATCAGTTGTTGAGCATTACGAGCCTAAAGCTTTTGATAGGGATATTTGGAATAACCAGTATCGGCAATATCTTAAATTTATTTCTAAGGCAGGTTCCTAATTTTTGTAAAAACCTGCAAGACGCCTGATGGCGCTGACTTTTTCGCTCCTGTCTATTTTACTTTCTTTAACCGCCCTGTGCAGTATTTCAAT
>JBBQDW010000027.1:0-19594 GCA_038320085.1 Candidatus Humimicrobiales bacterium | reverse complement strand
CACTCTTTTACAATTTTCCTAAGTCACTTACTTGTAATTTAACTAAATATCCCACTTAAAATTTCCTAAATCATTCATTTAAAATTTCTGTAAATCACTAATTTAAAATTTTCCTAATTCTGGTAAAACTTTTTGACAAATGGTGATGTCATGCAGGACAGGAGTCCAAAATAATTCATTTGAAATGATATTATATCCCCGACTACGAATTTTAAATCACTGCCTGCCGCCAGTACTGTATGATCACTGCTCTGATCTGCAAATTCCAGGCCGCCGGTTAACACCTGCAGATTCTTGAAACTGACATCCTGCAGGCCAAAGCCCGCGATTATTTTATAAATCTTTCCGTTTTTTCGTTTAACTTCTATTATCTCCGCTTCAAGCATAAAAGCATCCCTATAGGCTCCGTCTATGGGCCGATAATCTGATGTTTCGTGTCCCAGCAGTATCGCTTCACCAATCCTTACCTGGTTTATGCCAGCAGGCATACGGCCGCTTTCAATCAGGTTTAAAACACTTGAATTTCCGCCTGAAACAACCGGTATATTTATTGAAAACTTTTTTTCTATTTGTGCCTTAAGCTTGATTAAAAGCCCCAGGCTTGCCTCAGATGGTTTTCTTTTTGAAATACACCTTGCGTTAGTGCCTATCCCCCATATATTGACGGCCGGGCAATCAGAAATCACATATCCCGCAAAATAGAGGACTTGCTCAGGAAGCAGCCCTTCCCGCCTGTCATCTGTCTCTACCATGATTATTATATTATGGGTAATGTTCCTGCCGGAACATACTTTAGATATTTTACTGACAGTTTTTTCCTGGGTATTCATGCTTGCATAACAGAAGCTTACCATTTCTTCAACTTCTGAGAGCATGGGCGCCCTGAGCAAAAGCAGCTTTTGCCTGGAACCAAACTTTTCTTTTAACTTTTTTAAATTATCGAGCCTGCTGTCCCCAATAATATCAATTCCCTGCTTTTTAAAAGCTTCTGCAATCTTCACATCGCCCAATACACATTTGGAAACACCAACGACCGATATGCCTGAGTGAACACACCGGTCGTTTATCAGCTTAATATTTTCTTCAATCTTTGAAAGATTTATTTTTAAACAAGGATAATCCATTAAAAAATAATCCATTAAAAAACTAAAATTATCGCTTGGAAAACTGCGGTTTTTTCCTTGCTTTTTTGAGGCCGTATTTTTTCCTCTCTACAATCCTTGAATCTCTGGTCAGGAAGCCTTCTCTTTTTAAAATTGGCCTGAACTCAATGTTTATTTCAAGTAAAGCCTTGGCTATACCGTGCCTCAAAGCGCCTGCCTGTCCCGAAATACCGCCGCCTGTAATAATCGCAATAACATCATAAACGCTTTCTGTAGAAGTAAGCTTTAATGGTTCTACTATCATCGTTTTTGCAGTGACCCTTTGAAAATACTCTTCCATATCTCTGTTGTTTATAACAATTTTACCGGTACCGGGAACCAGCCTTACTCTGGCAACAGATTCTTTCCTCTTTCCGGTAGCACAATATGCAACTTTTTCTGTCAACTTGTTCTCCTTTTAAAAAACTTAAATCTCAATTATTTGGGGCCTCTGAGCCTCATGCGGGTGCGTGCCTGTCGCATAAATCTTTAATTTCTTTAAACTATGCCTTCCAAGAATATTATGCGGCAGCATACCCTTTACTGAATTTCTTAAAATAAAATTAGGGTGCTTCTTAAGCATATCTTTCATTGGGATAGTTTTTAAATTTCCTACATATCCTGAATGTCTGTAATAATTCTTATCGTCAAGCTTATCGCCTGTCACTATTATGTCGCGGGCATTGATAACTATTACAAAATCCCCGCAGTCAACATGGGGTGTAAAAATTACCTTATTTTTACCTCTTAATATTTTTGCTATCTCAGTGGATATCCTGCCAAGATTTTTACCTTTGGCATCAATCAAATACCATTTTTTCTCTATATCTGATAGCTTTGCACTGTATGTTTTTGTACCGACCTGTACCATTTTTCCTCCATATTTTTAACCAGAAACTTGTTTTTAAAATACTTGTTAATAATTCTTTACTGCCAAACTGACAGTTTTTATATTATTTACTGCCAAACCTGCAGTTTTTATACTATTTACTACCAACCCAGCCTTTATTTCAAATATTCTTTACCGCTAACCGGCAGTTTTACATTCTTTACTGCCAAACTGACAGTTTTTATATTATTTACTGCCAAACCTGCAGTTTTTTATTTATTACCGCCAAACCGGCAGTTATTATCTATATAGTCAAATCAATAAATTACATTTGTAAGAAATAACCCTTTTGCCGATACAGTTTTGCCTGCCAGGGTCCTATTTGCGCAACTAAAAGCTTCGTCTATACTCTCAATGCTTCTTTTGCCCCTGCCGATTTCTATAACGGTCCCGACAATAATCCTTACCATATTATACAGGTAAGCATTTGCTGAAATTTTAAAAACAATCAGGCCGCCCCTATATTTTCTTATATTAAAACTGTAAACCTCTCTTACAGTAAAGGCAACACCCGAATTATCATTGCTAAACGACGCAAAATCTTTTATACCTACGAACCTCTGCGCTGCCTGTCTCATCAGTTCCAAATCAAGGTCGCCAGTTATCAGTATACTGTATCTTTTCAAAAAAGCGCTCTGGTAATGGCTGTTAACAAGATAATAGCTATATTGCCGCAGTTTTGCGTCTCTTCTTGAATCGAAAGCCTCCGGTACACTGCTTATCGCCTTTATAACTATATCATCAGGTAAAATACAATTTAATTTCCATTTAAAACTGTACAAATCCAGATCGCTTACAGTCTTAAAATTAATTACCTGGTGTTTTGCATGAACTCCGGTATCGGTTCTGCCGGCATAGCAAAAGCTCTGTACTCCCGGCTCCGGCAAAACAATATCAAGCGCTTTTAAAAGCTCGCCCTGAACTGTCCTGACATTCCCGGGCTGCGCCTGGAAACCTTTGTAGCACGTCCCGTCATATTCAACTGATGCTGAATAATTATTCATAAAAACTTAAATTTTCAAATCAGCATTTAAATAATATTTTTAACAATACTAAATTTTCAAAAATACTAAAATACTTACAATACTAAAATTTTATCAGTACTAAATTTTCGAAACTATTAAATTTTCAAAAATACTAAAAACCTAACGACACTAAAATCTTAAAATACAGAAAATCAGTAACAATAAAATCAACGAATAATGTACCTCACGCCGCAGCTCATTTAATTATTTAATAAGCTCTACTATTACAAGTTCGGCCCCGTCTCCATGCCTGTTTTTATATTTTATGAGCCTTGTAAATCCGCCGTTTCGGTCATAGCTTGCCGGGCCTATTTCGTCAAAAAGTTTTTTGACTGTACCGGAATTGTTTATCATCCTGATGCAGACACGCCTTGATGCCAGGTCGCCTTTTTTAGAAAAAGTGATAATTTTGTCAACAAAACCTCGTAAATACTTTCCTTTTGAAACTGTTGTGACAATTCTTCCATTTTCAAAAAGTGAAATTGCAAGATTCCTCAAAATAGACTTTTGATTGCTTGCACTTTTACCAAATCTTACTGATTTTTTTGGTGCTAACATAACTCTGATCTCCTAAAACTAAACTATTTCTTAAATGAATATCCTAATTCTTTAACTTTATCCTTAACTTCCTGGATTGATTTCTGCCCAAAATTCCTTATCTGCAAAAGTTCCTCTTCCTTATAATTTAGAAGTTTTTCAACCGTATCGATATTTTCACGCTTTAGACAGTTATAGGCTCTGACTGATAATTCAAGCTCATCAATAGTCTTTGGCCCAATAATGTTAGCCTCTTTTGCCGGCGCTTCTTCAAATATGGGATCTTTGCTTCCGGTCTCGGAAAGATCGATAAGCAGCGCCATATAATCATTGATAATCCTTGATGCCTGGCTTAAAGCGTCTTCGGGTTTAATGCTTCCGTTGGTCTTTATCTCAAGTATAAGTTTTTCATAGTTTGTAATTTGTCCGACCCTGGTATTTTCTACCTTAAAACTAACTCTCCTTATTGGTGAAAAAATTGTATCAAAGGGGATAAACCCGATAGGGTCACCTTCAATAAAGTTCTCATCTGAGGGCCTGTACCCTTTATTTTTCTCAAGCACAAGCGTCATGTCTATTTTACCCTTATCTGCAAGAGTGCCTATATACACATCCGGTGTTATGATTTCAACTTCTGACGGCAGTTTAATGTCGGACGCCTTTATCTCTCCCTGTGAGCTCTTTCTCAGTTTCATTTCTACCGGTCCGTCGACGTCCATTTTAAATACAATGGTTTTTAAATTTGCAATAAATTCAAGTATGTCTTCTTTCAGGCCCTCAACTGTTGAAAACTCGTGGCTGACATTCTCAATCTTTATTTTAGTTATGCCAACGCCTTCAATGGATGATAGTAAAACTCTTCTGATTGAATTTCCTAAAGTATGTCCAAATCCACGCTCAAGTGGTTCTATTGTAAAAATTTCTTCAAATTCGTCTACGTGCTTCGGTGTCACAGATGGTTTATGCATTTTAAGCAATTTGGATCAACCTCCCAAAAATAAATATAAATCTCAAAAATTAAAAAACAAAAATAATCATTACAACTATTTTATAAAAACTAAAAAAACTTAAATAACTTCAAAAATTAAAAAACAAGCCTGACAATGAAATCAAACTGCAAATAAAAGTCTTAAAAAATTAAAAAACTTTTATAACCTCAGTAAGTGGCCAAAATACAAAAAGCACTCCTCTTTTAAACTTTAGAATACAGTTCAACAATCATCTGCTCATTTACAGGAGCCTTTATTTCATTTCTTTCAGGCACTCTCAGGATTTCACCTGTAAGGTTTGCTATGTCCACTTTCATCCATTCAGGAGACATAAGGCTTCCAGCTGTCTCTTTAGCCTCAAGAACAGGCATTATTTCCCTGCTTGACGGCATAATACTTACTGTCTGGCCCTCCCGGACCTTATATGATGAAATATCAACTTTCTTATCATTTACTGCAATATGGCCATGAGAAATAAGCTGCTTTGCCTGCCTTCTCGAAACAGAAAAACCCATAAGGTAAATAACATTATCAAGTCGGGTTTCAAGAAGCTGGAGCAAGACTTCACCTGTTATTCCTTTTTTCCTTACAGCTTGTTTGTAATAGCCGCTGAATTGCTTTTCAAGAACGCCGTAATATCTTTTTGCTTTTTGTTTTTCGCGAAGCTGCAAACAATATTCACTCTCGATTAAGCGCATCTTTGCTTTTTGTCCAGGGACAGTAGGCTTTCTTTCAATGCCGCAACTGTCTGTGAAACACCTGGAACCTTTTAAAAACAATTTTTGTTTTTCTCTTCTGCATAATTTACATGATTGCTCTTTTATAGAACCCATATGTTAAATCCTCCTAATAAAATACTTCTGTTTGCCAGTTTAAACTCTTCTTCTCTTTCGAGGCCTGCATCCGTTATGCGGTACGGGAGTAACATCAGTAATGGACCCTATCTCAATCCCTGCTGCCGCCAACGACCTGACTGCGGTCTCCCTGCCGGCGCCAATCCCTTTGACCTGGACGTCAACTCTGGCGACACCATGCTCCTGTGCGGCCCTTGCAACGCTTGAAGCAGTAAGCTGCGCTGCAAAAGGAGTGCTTTTACGCGAGCCTTTAAATCCCTGCCCGCCTGAGCTGCCCCATGCAATAGTATTACCCTGCTGGTCCGTTATATTTACTATAGTGTTATTAAAAGTAGACTGAACATGAGCTATACCGAATGGTATATTCTTTTTATCCTTCTTTTTAACACGCCTAGTTGTTGTAGTTTTTTTAGCCAAACTTACCTTACCTCCTGGTAATTGATTCTTCTTAAATCCAAGAAAATATAAAAATCTTTAAAACTTAAAATAAAAGCTTAAATATTACTTACTTTTTGACTTGATTCCGACAGCTTTACGTCTGCCTTTTCTTGTCCTGGCATTCGTATGGGTCCTTTGACCCCTTACAGGAAGCCCTCTTTTGTGCCTTATTCCCCTGTATGAATTAATTTCTATCAGCCTTTTAATGTTCTGGGTGACTTCTCTTCTAAGATCGCCCTCCACCTTAAAGTTATTGTCAATGTAAGACCTTATCTTTACAACCTCTTCTTCGGTAAGATCTTTGGTCTTTCTTGCTTCTTCAATGCCTAAATCCTTCAGGAGCTTTTTCGCCAAAGGCCTGCCTATTCCGAAAAGATAAGTCAAAGATATAACAATATGCTTTTCTTTTGGTATATCAATACCTGAAATTCTTGCCAACTAAACCTCCTAACCCTGTTTTTGTTTATGTCGAGGATTTTTACAAATCACTATTACTTTGCCTTCTCTTCTTATTATTCTGCAGCTGCTGCAGATTTTTTTTACTGACGGTTTAACTTTCATTTAAAATCCCTTTTTTTAAAACATTTCTATTAATATTTAATTATTTTATTTTTTCCTGAAAGTGATACGCGCCCTTGTCAGGTCATAGGGTGATATTTCCACCTTTACCTTATCACCGGGAAGGATTTTTATATAATGCATCCTCATTTTTCCGGAAATATGGGCAAGAACCTTATGGCCATTATCGAGCTCTACTTTAAACATTGCGTTTGGTAAAGACTCGAGTATGGTCCCTTCAGCTTCTATAATGTCTTCTTTCTTAGAAATCTTATCTCCCTTTAAAATATCTTTAAAAATTACGCCCGGTGTCTTTTGTACTTTCCCTCTTTAAGAACCTGACAATAGACAACAGGCATCTGTATCAAAACCAAATCCTTAAAAGCGCAAACATGTAGATTACCAAAAAAACAGAAAAAAGTCTACTGTTTTCATCAATTGCCTGCTATCTGCGCCGGTTTGTTGTCAAAAATTTTTGCCTACCCGGTTTACCATCAAATATTCCATACCACTACGGTGCCGATTTACTGTCAAATATTCCATACCGCTGCTGTTTGCAGTCAAATTTTCCGTACCTCGCAGGTCCCGGTTTACTGTCAAATTTTTTGCCTACCAGTTTTGCTGTCAAATTTTCCGTACCGCACAAGTGCCGGTTTACTGTCAAAATTTTTTGGCCATCCCCGCTTATTGTCAAATGCGAGTCAGGATCAAAGGGCCGTCATCTGTTATTGCCACTGTATCTTCAAAATGGCAGGAAAGTTTTCTGTCAGATGTAACAACTGTCCAGTGGTCATCAAGTATCTCTACATCACTGGTACCTGCATTTAGCATAGGTTCGATTGCTAAAACCATCCCCCTTTTCAGTACCGGTCCCTGGCCGGGAACCCCATAGTTTAATATCTGCGGATCCTCATGCATTTTTTTCCCTATCCCGTGTCCTACAAATACCTTCACTACAGAAAAATTATCTTTTTTTGCCCTGGTTTCTATAGCATTGGATAAATCAGAAAGCCGGTTGCCTGCATAACATTTATCAATGCTTGCATTCAGGGCGTCCCAGGTGGCCGCAAACAGCCTCTCGACCGTCTTGCCTACATTTCCGATTTTGTAACTGCGGGCAGCATCCCCAAAAAATCCTTTATACTTTACCCCTACATCTATTGATACAAGATCCCCATCTTTAATAACCCTTTTACCGGGAATCCCATGAACTACTTCCTCATTTACGGAGACACATATTGTTGACGGATAAGGTTTGCTGTTAAGCCTGCCTACGTAACCTTTAAAAGCCGGTACAGCATTATTTTTATAAACCAGTTCTTCAGCTACCCGGTCAAGATATGACGTCTGCACACCAGGTTTTAAAATTTTTTCAAGTTGTAAAAGAACTTCAGCGACAATACCGGCCGCTTTCTGCATAACACTAATCTCGTCCGCAGATTTGCAAATGATCATAAAAGTGTCAGTACCCTTTCAAATATTTCTTTACCGGTTCCCACTCCATTTACGTGAAAAAGCAGACCGTTGCGACTATAATACTCTATCAAAGGCTTGGTCTGATTTTCATATACTTTCAGCCGCTCCCTTATTACTTCGCTTTCGTCATCTTTCCGCTTGTAAAGGCTCCCGCCGCAGGAAGGACATTTTGCGTCATCTTCACTGTTAAAATCATTTATACTGCATATACCGCTGCATTCATGGCACACACGCCTGCCGGTTAATCTTTTCACCAGTACGTCTTCATCGACATCGATGTTTATAATCTTGTCAAGTGACGTTCCAAGGCCCGCCAGCATTTCATCAAATTTTTGCGCCTGGTTTAATGTCCTTGGAAACCCATCCATTAAAAACCTGACCCGGCTGCCTTCTGTTCCAATTTTTTTCTTTATTATTTCAATAATCAGTTCGTCCGGAACCAGCTTTCCTTCCTTCATATATGCATTTGCTTTGATGCCAAGCTCCGTATTATTCTTGAGCTCACTTCGCAATATATCGCCTGTCGATATATGGCTAATGCCGAACTTTTCTGAAATCTTTTTTGCCTGCGTGCCTTTTCCTGCCCCGGGGGCGCCAAGTAAAACAATCCTCACTTCAAAAACCCTTCATAATCACGCATTATCAATTGAGATTCCAGCTGACGCATCGTTTCAAGCGCTACGCTTACCGCGATGAGTATACTGGTTCCTCCAAACCTGAACGGTATATTTGCATAAGTTATCAATAACTCAGGAAATAATGCTATCATAGCCAGAAAAATAGCGCCCGGAAGAGTGATCCTGTTTAAAATATGCGACAGGTAATCAGCAGTATTTTTCCCGGGACGCAGACCCGGTATAAACCCGCCGTATCTCCTCAGATTGTCTGCAGTATCCATAGGGTTAAAAGTTATCGCCCCATAAAAATATGCAAAGAAAATAATAAACAGTGTATAAACAACAACATAAACAGGATTAACAGTTCCCTGCGCGCTTGGTGACAGCATCTTTGCAAGTGTCTGCAGCCACGCTACACTCGTAAACTGCGCAATAGTTGCCGGGAAGAGAAGAATAGAAACTGCAAAGATAATCGGCATTACACCTGCCTGGTTTACCTTTAAAGGTATATACGTGCTTTGGCCCCCAAATACTTTTCTTCCTACTATTCTTTTAGCATACTGAACCGGTATTCGCCGCTCACCCTGCTGCATTTCTATTATGCCCATTATTACCGCGACCAAAATCGCAAGGATCACAACAAGATAAATAATATTTATGGTCTGTAACCTGAAAAGACTGATAATCTCGCCGGGGACCCTGGACACTATGGAAACAAAGATAATCAGTGATATGCCGTTTCCGATGCCATGAAGGTTTATAAGCTCACCCATCCACATTATAAGAGTCGTCCCTGCCGTCAGGGTCACAACTATAAGTATTATGTGTATGGCGTCAAATTGCGGAATTGCATTAAAATTCCTAAAATAAAATACCATTGCAACAGACTGCATCAAAGCAAGGCCAGTGGTCAAATACCTTGAGATCTGTGTAATTTTTTTGCGCCCTGTTTCGCCTTCTTTTGCAAGCTTCTCAAGTTTTGGTATTACCACCTGCAGAAGCTGCATTATAATTGAAGCCGTAATATACGGCATTATTCCCAGAGAAAATACAGCAAACTTTGAAAGGGCACCGCCGGAAAAAAGGTCCACCATGCCCAGAAGGCCTGTCTGTACCTGATCTGTAATAACACTTGCATCTACGCCGGGAACAGTAATATTTGCGCCAAATCGGTACAACGCAATTATACCTATGGTATAAAATATCTTATTTCTAATTTCTTTTATTCTAAAAGCATTTAGAATAGCTCGCCACATATAGCCACCCTTTTTAAAAATTAAATATTAGTAATACCGGCTTTATCACCGGATTTGGGTTTTTTTGAACCAGTTTTATCAAAATTCTGCTTGATCTGCTTACCGATATTAATAATTTCCAGCTTGCCGCCGGCATCTTCAATCTTCTGGATTGCACTTTCACTGAAATAATTTGCCTTTACTGTCAGCTTTTTTGTTATGTCGCCATTTCCAAGTATTTTTAACGGATTTTCTTTTTTCCTTATAAGTCCCTTTGCAACCAAAAGATCAAAATCAACAGTCTCTCCGTCATTAAAAATATCAAGAACACCGACATTGACTATACTGAATTCCTGTTTTCTCGTGTTCTTAAAACCCCTTAAATGAGGGATCCTCCTGGTTAGCGGCATCTGGCCGCCTTCAAAACCTACACGAATATTTGCACCCGAACGGGAATTTTGCCCTTTAGTGCCTCTGCATGAAGTAGTTCCATGGCCGGAACCATTTCCTCTTCCAACCCTTTTACTTTTTTTTAATGAGCTTTTATTTGGCTTAATATCACAGAGCCTCAAAATATTCTCCTTTCAAAACAGGCTGCCTAAAATCTTTGGAGCCTTTAAATTTTATCGTTAACAAACCTTTTGCTTAAAATCTCATCCTTGGTCCTTAATGACTTCAAACCACGAATGGTCGCATTTACAATGTTCATCGCATTAGCGCTTCCAAGTGATTTTGTGAGAATGTCCCTGACACCCGCAAGCTCCATAATGGCCCTTACTGCGCCTCCTGCAATTACTCCGGTTCCATGAGAAGCCGGCTTCATAAAGACATGCCCCGCTCCATAACGGGCATTGATTTCGTAAGGAATAGTACCCTCTATTAGCGGAACCTCAAAAAGGCTCTTTTTTGCAGCATTAATAGCTTTCTGGATCGCAATTGAAACCTCGTTTGCTTTTCCAAAGCCAACGCCAACTTTACCGTTCATATTGCCTACGGCTACAAGGGCGCTGAAACTAAATCTTCGACCGCCTTTTACAACTTTGGCAACTCTGTTTATTTTAATGACTTTCTCAGAAAACTCATCTGCTGTAGAAAACTCTGGCACCGATTTATCCTCCTTATTTTAATTCCATAACTAAAACTCGACAGATTAAATAAAATAATCCTCTAATAATCCTCTAAAATTTCAATCCGCCATCTCTTGCGCCCTGTGCAAGCGCTTTTATCCTGCCGTGATATTTATAGCTTCCCCGGTTAAATACTACTTCTGTTATATTTTTTTCTATAGCTTTTCCTGCAAGCGCCTTACCGGTTATAAAACAAGCGCCTACTTTTCCCTTTACGTCTGCAGGCATTTCAACATTTTTACTGGAAACGCCAAGTATTGTCCTGCCTGTACCGTCTACTATCTGCGCATAAATAAATTTATTTGACCTAAAAACATAAAGGATGTTTTTATTTGTATTCTGTTTTAATTTAAATGTAACCCTTGCTTTTCTTCTAAAAGCCCTGTCACTTCTTTGATTTCTGGTATCCATCACTGACTCCTTATTTTCCGCCTTTGCCTGAAGAAGCAGCCTTGCCGGCTTTCTTCTTGACTACTTCATTAAAATATCTTATGCCTTTTCCTTTGTACGGTTCAGGTTTCCTTATATCCCTTATCTGGGAAGCAATCTGCCCGACTCTTTGTTTGTCTATCCCTTTTACTATAATAGTTGTGTTGTCGGGCACATCAAAAGAAATATCTTCGGGTTTTTTAAAAGGTACAGGATTCGAATATCCTGCAAGTATTTCCAGATCCTCGCCCTTTTTACTTGCCCTGTAGCCTACCCCAATAATTTTTAATGTCCTTTCAAAACCGCTGCTTACCCCTGTGACCATATTACTCAAAAGATTTCTGTAAAGCCCGTGTTTTGCACTCATTTCAGAACTGTCTGAGCCAGGGACAAGTAACATCTGGTTATCAGTTATTTCAATTTTTATTCGCGTATCCAACAGCTGGCTTAGCTGTCCAAGCTTGCCCTTCACAGTTACATCACTGCCGTTTATGCTTATTTCAACTCCCGATGGAATCAAAATTGGTTTTTTCCCAACTCTTGACAACTTCAAAACCCCCTCTTAATGCAAAAATCCTTAAAGAACTTCGAATTAAAATATTTTTTACCATATGTAACAAATCACTTCTCCGCCAATACCAAGCTGCTTGGCGTTTTTTCCGGTCATTACTCCCTTTGAGGTTGTAACAATAATCGTCCCCAGGCCGCCTAAAATACGCGGTATTTTTGTTTTTTCCGCATACACTCTGAGCCCCGGTTTGCTGACTCTTTTTAAACCTGCAATAACTCCGGTTTTATCTTTGCTATATCTTAAATAGATTTTTAAAATACCGCCCGTACTATCGCCCTCTATTACCTCATAGCTTGAAATATATCCCTCCTGGAACATTATCTTTGCTATTTCCGACTTCAGGCCCGAAACAGGCATAACAACACTGTCAAGCCTTGCTTTAGTAGCGTTCCTGATTCTTGTCAGCATATCCGCAATTGGATCTGAAACAGACATTTACCCTCCTTTTTACCAACTGGACTTTGTAAGTCCAGGAATTTTTCCTTCGTGAGCCAATTCACGCAGACAAATCCTGCAAAGGCCGAACTTCCTGAAGTAGCCCCTTGGTCTGCCGCATCTGTTGCACCTGTTATAAGCTCTGACGCTAAACTTCGGTGCTCTTGCTTGTTTAGCTATAAGAGATTTTTTAGCCAATCAAAATCCTCCTGTTAAAACATTTTCTATTTTCGGAATGGAAAACCTAATTTTTCCAATAATAACAAAGCCTCACTATCAGTTTCAGCGGAACTTACAATTGTTATGTTCATTCCTTTTACACTGACAATATTTTCAACATCTATTTCAGGGAAAATAGTCTGCTCCTTTACTCCAAAAGTATAATTGCCCTTGCTGTCAAAACTTTTCCTGGAAAGACCCCGGAAATCCCTGATCCTCGGAATTGCGACACTTAGCAGCCTGTCAAGAAATTCGTACATCCTGTTTCCGCGGAGCGTCACCATGCATCCTATCGAATACCCTTCCCTAAGCTTAAAGTTTGCAATTGACTTTCTTGCTTTAGTAATGACAGATTTCTGTCCGGCTAATCGTGAAAGGTCGTTTGCGGCGCCTTCGAGTTCCTTTGGGTTCTGGATAGCGGTGCCTACACCCATATTAAGCGTTATCTTCTCAATTTTTGGCACCTGCATTATGCTCTTATAATTCAATTCCTTGAGCAATGCCGGCAATATTTCCTTTTCGTATTTTTCTTTTAACCTCGGTTTCATTAAATCTGGCCTCCACATTTCTTGCATACTCTGACTTTTTCTCCAGAATCCTTTACTTCAAAACCAACCCTTACAGGTTTGCTGCAGCCCGGGCATACAACGGCCGCGTTTGAAACATGCACGGGCCCTTCTTTGCTTACTATCCCGCTGGACTGGCCCTGCTTTTTCTGGCGTGTATGTACTTTCATCACATTGACACCTTCAACATACAAAAATTCCTTTTCAGGGTCATATCTCAATACTTTCCCTATTTTGCCGCTGTCTTTACCGTGTAAAATCTTTACCTTGTCATTTTTCTTTATCTTCAACATATAAATTACTCCCTAAATTACTTCTGGTGCTAAAGAAATAATCTTCATAAAATTCTTTTCTCTTAATTCCCTGGCAACAGGGCCGAAAATACGTGTGCCCTTCGGGTTATTCTGGTCATCTATAATCACTGCAGCATTATCATCAAATCTGATATATGACCCATCCCTGCGCCTGTATCCTTGCTTGCAACGAACCAAAACTGCCTTTACGACATCACTTTTTTTAACAACACCGCCAGGGTTTGCAACCTTAACAGTCGCAGTAAAAATATCGCCAATCCTGGCATATCTTCTCCCGGATCCTCCAAGCACTGTTATACAACGCACCTCTTTGGCCCCGGTATTATCTGCAACATTTACTCTAGTATATTGTTGTATCATATTGACAACCCTTCTCTACTTATTAACAACCTTCTTCAACTCTGCAAACCACAAATCTTAAAAAATATAATAAAACTTTACTTCTTTACCTGCAGCTTTATAAATTTACAGCCATTCCCGATATCCTTATATATGGATATACTCTCGTAACAAAAAAACTCTAAAAATAGGACCAAAACCAAAACCAAAACCTAAAAAACTTATCATTTTGTCAAACCGGCCGATAACGACCCGCAAATCCCGGACATGTGTCTTTTATTCGGCTTTTCTAACGACTTCAACGATTCTCCACCTTTTAGTCTTGCTTATTGGCCGTGTTTCAGAAAGTTTTACCACGTCTCCCGTACCAAGCTGATTTTCCGGATCATGAACCTTTAACTTTTTAGTTTTTTTCAGGATCTTTTTATATAAAGGGTGCCTGTAATAAGACTGAATCTCCACTGTAGCTGTCTTGTCCATTTTGTCACTTACTACAGTGCCGGTTCTTATTTTTCTTTTTCCTCTTTCTTCCAAGAATATCCCCCTAGACTAATTCTGTTTCTCTTTTTCTTAAAACTGTTTCAATCCTTGCTACGTCTTTCTTGAGGTTATGCACCGCCATGGAATTTTCCAACTGGCCCGTAGCTTTCTTAAATTTAAATGCCAGAATATTTTTCTTTACTTCTGCAAGCTTTGATTCAAGCTCGTTTTTTGTCTTTTCTTTAATTTCTTTCATCTTCATCAAAATCACCCGTTAAACCTATAGTTATTTTTCATAAATAAATTTTGTTTTAATAGGCAGCTTATGGGAAGCGAGCCTTGTCGCTTCTTTGGCCTCCTCCATATGCACGCCTGATATCTCAAACATTATCCTGCCCGGCTTAACTACTGCCACCCAGAATTCAGGCGCTCCTTTGCCTCCGCCCATTCGGGTTTCTGCCGGCTTTTTTGTCACAGGTTTATGTGGAAAGACATTTATCCAAACTTTGCCGCCCCTTTTCATATAACGTGTAAGCGCAACTCTTGCTGCCTCTATCTGTTTGCTGGTTATCCAGCCAGGTTCCAGGGCCTGTAATCCAAATTCTCCAAAATACAACTCTGTGTTGCCTTTGGACAACCCTTTCATCCTGCCTCTTTGTTCTTTTCTGTGCTTAACCCTCTTGGGCATTAACATCGGTGACATAGATATCTCCTTTTAGCTTACTGCAACTGAAGCTTTCTTGTCTTCAAGTTCTTTCTTATCAAAAATAGTATCTCCCAGATAAATCCATACTTTAACCCCAATTTTTCCAAACGTTGTCTTTGCTTCAGCAAAACCATAATCAATATCTGCCCTCAGTGTGTGAAGAGGTACCCTGCCTTCCCTGTACCATTCGGTACGCGCCATTTCAGCTCCGCCCAATCTACCGGCGCACTGTACCCTTATTCCCTTTGCCCCTGATTTCATTGCAAGGGACATTGATTTTTTCATAGCTTTCCTGAAACTGACCCTGCCTACCAGTTGCGAAGCGATACTTTCGGCAACAAGCTTTGAGATTATTTCGGGTTTCTTTACCTCAATAATATTAAGCTGAATACTTTTCCCAACCTGTTTCTGGACCATTTCTTTCAAATCATTGATATTTGTCCCTCTTTTACCTATTACGACTCCGGGCTTGGAAGTAAATACATCCACTTTTAATTCATCGGCAGTTCTTTCTATTTCAATTTTAGAAATCCCGCCATTTGCAAGCTGATCCTCCAGAACTCTCCTTATCTTTATATCTTCAAATAAGAACTTTGCATATTCTCTTGATGAAAACCATCTTGACTGCCAATATTTATTGATTCCCAACCTTAGACCATTAGGATTTACTTTCTGCCCCATTAAACTTTAGCCTCCTTTTTAGCCTTCTTTTCAATTATGTCATCATTGGCTTTTTTCCCATCTGACACAAAAACTGTTATATGGGAAGACCTTTTTAAGACTTTGTCTGCCCGTCCCTTTGCCCTGGGTTTAAACCTCTTAAGCGTGGGTCCCTGAGTTACAAAGATTTCTTTTATAAAAAGATCCTCCTGGCTGACTTTATAATCCTTGAAATTCTCAACTGCATTTGCAGCCGCGCTCTGGATAGCTTTTCTTACATGAACTGCTGCTCTTTTTGGTGTAAGCGACAACAGGCCTATTGCTTCTTCAACACGTTTTTTCTTTATAATATCAATAACATACTTAATTTTTCTAGATGACATCTTGACATATTTTTCAACTGCTTTTGATTCCAAAACAAGTCTCCTCTGTTACTTTTTCTTTTTAACTGTAGCTGATTTTTCACTTTTGCCCTTATAGATATGCGGCCTTATGGATCGCGTAGGAGCAAACTCGCCCAGTTTATGTCCGACCATGGCCTCTGCTATAAAAATCGGGATGTGCCTTCTTCCATCATATACAGCTATTGTGTGGCCCACCATCTCCGGAAAAATAGTTGAACTTCGCGACCAGGTTTTAATTATTTTCTTCTGGCTCGCTTCATTTAGTTTTTCTATCTGATTTGAAAGACTTTCATCTATAAATGGACCCTTTTTTAAAGACCTGGACATAATTATTCCTCCTTATCTCTTTCTTCCTCTGACTATCAGCTTACTGCTGGCCTTTTTTTTGTTTCGCGTTTTGTATCCAAGAGTAGGCTTGCCCCAGGGGGTCACAGGATTTCTTCCTGAAGTCTTATTCTTGCCTTCGCCGCCGCCGTGCGGATGGTCATGCGGGTTCATTACAGTACCTCTTACGCTTGGCCTCACGCCAAGCCATCTGTTTCTTCCTGCTTTTCCAAGACTGATGATGCCGTGGTCAACATTACCGACCTGCCCTATGCATGCCCTGCAATTTAAATCCACCATCCTGACTTCGCTGGAAGGCAGTTTGATCTGGGCATATCTGTCCTCTTTTGCCAACACCTGGCTTGCGCTTCCTGCCGAACGGGCCATTTCTGCGCCCTTTCCGGGACGAAGCTCAATATTATGTATTATGGTACCGACAGGTATGCTTCTTATAGGAAGGCAATTGCCGGGTACAATATCAATGCTTTCGCCGGATAATACAGTTGCCCCGGTTTTCAAACCAACGGGAGCAAGTATATAGCTCTTTACACCATCAGCATACTGGATAAGCGCAATTCTTGCGCTCCTGTTTGGATCATATTCAATTGCTACTACTTTTGCCGGAATGTTATCTTTAGTTCTTTTAAAATCAACCAGCCTGTAAAGCCTTTTATGCCCTCCGCCCTGATGACGCGTTGTAATTCGGCCGTTATTGTTTCTTCCGCCTTTTTTACTTAGAGATTCTGTTAAAGATTTTTCAGGTTCCTTCTTTGTTAAACCAGAAAAATCTGAGACCGTTCCAAATCTTCTTCCGGGAGAAACCGGTTTATATTTTTTTAAAGCCAACTTAATACCTCCAAACAGTAATTGAATTCAATTGTTAAACCGTTGATTCAAAGAAGTCTATCTTGTCTTTTGCACTAACAGTAACAATAGCCTTTTTTTTCTTAGAAGTGTAACCGCTCGACTTGCCAAGTCTTTTGGGTTTGGGTTTTACATTTATCGTATTAACTCTAAGAACTTTTACATTAAAAATTTTCTCAATCGCTTTTCTTACTTCCACCTTGTCGACCCTTGTGTCTATAAGGAAAGAATACTGCTTTTTCTGGGCAGCATCATAGCTTTTCTCAGACACTATAGGGCTTAAGATTATGTCTCTAGGATCTTTCATTTGTCAACCCCTTGGTAAAATCCGTTAACGCTTTTTTTGTAAACATCAAATAATCAGCAATCAGGATATCGTACGTTACAAGTCCCCTGGCGCTTACTATCTTCACTTCAGGAATATTCCTGAACGATTTTCTGGTACTTCCATTTACATCATCCAGCACCAATAATACTTTTTTTTGAGTGACTTTAAGGTTCTCAAGAATCTCATGGGCCCTTTTGGTCTTTGGTTCTTCAAAATCAAGACTTTCAACAACTATTATCCTTTTTTCATTAAATTTCTCGGACAATGCTATCAGCCTTGATTTCCTGATAACTTTTTTATTCAGTTTGAATGAATAATCCCTCGGTGTCGGGCCAAACGTCACACCGCCGTGGCGCCATAAAGGGGACCTGTTGGAACCTGCCCTTGCATTACCTGTTCCTTTTTGTCTCCAGGGTTTCCTGCCGCCTCCTGAGACTTCGCTTCTTCCCTTTGTTTTATGGGTACCTGCCCTGCCGGTTGCAAGATATCTCCTGACTTCCTGGTGAATCAGCTCATCATTCATTTTCAATGATATAATCTCATCAGAGATATCAAATTTCTCTTTTTCTTTGCCTTCTAAATCCAAGACATTCAAATTTGCCATTTTTTTCTCCAAATTTTATTTCAAAATTATTACTGCTTAAATCGCTTTTAAAAAGCAGTATCTATGCTTTTTTCAGCATAACCACATTGCCGTTAGAACCCGGCACACTTCCCTTTACCAGTATCAGGTTCTGGTCAACAATGATATCAATTATCTCAGTAGCCGGATTAGTCACTCTTTTCCCACCCATTCTGCCGGGCATTTTCTTGCCTTTGTGTACCTTGGACGGAGTGGCGCACATACCTACAGCTCCGGTTTTCCTGATGCTGTGAGAGCCGTGAGACACAGGGCCCCTGTGAAAATTATATCTTTTTATAACTCCCGCAAAACCTTTTCCCCTGCCAATCCCTGTTATTTTGACCTTATCTCCAATATTAAATATCTGGACATCTATCAGGTCGCCAGGCTTATAGTCCTTATCGAACTCATCATCCACCCTTATTTCTTTTACATATCTCTTTACCTGCAAATTGTTCTTGCTGAAAACTCCCCTGGCAGGCTTTTTTATCGCTTTTTCCTTAATGTCCCCAAATCCGACTTTAAGGGCCTTATAGCCGTCAGTTGCATCCTGTTTGACCTGGACGACCGTGCAGGGCTCTGCTTCTATGGCAGTTACATAAATTGCTGCCCCTGTGCTGCTAAATATCTGGGTTGACCCAATTTTTTTTCCGTAAATTGCATTTACCATTTTCAATCACTTTCCAAACTATTATTGGACAAAGACAAAATCGATATTATATATTTATTGCTTTTATCTTTCAAGTAAAATAAATTTTCTTTAAACCGGACAAACTGCCAGCCAGACTGCCAGTTGTTTCCCTTAAAAAAGAATCTAAATCCTTAAAAAACACGCAAACCTTGATATAATCACGCTTTTGTAAATATATATTTTTCAAAGTTTTACAAATCTTAAAATACTTAATGTATTAAGATTTTATCTCTATATCCACACCGGCCGGCAAACTAAGTCTCATAAGAAGATCAACCGTCTTTGGTGAAGGATCTATAATGTCAATGAGCCTTTTGTGCACCCTTATTTCAAAATGCTCCCTTGAATCCTTATCAACATGCGGTGACCTGATTACACAATAAACATTCTTCCTATTCGGTAGCGGTATAGGACCTGAAACTTTTGCGCCTGAATTCTCGGCAGTCTCAACGATTTTCTTCGCAGACTTGTCAATGACTTCATGGTCATAAGCTTTAAGCTTTATTCTTATTTTCTGTCCCAGTTTAACTGCCAACTTAAACATCCTCCTGATTTATTTTTTTAGCTTCTAATCACTTCTATTTTAAAAAAATCCCAGCCGTATTTTCCATTTCTTCTATTCAAGTATCTTTATTATGCTTCCTGCGCCTATGGTACGTCCGCCTTCACGTATGGCAAACCTAAGCCCCTCTTCCATAGCTATGGGGGTTATAAGCTTTACTTCCATTTCTATATGGTCGCCAGGCATTATCATC
>JBBQDW010000026.1:0-19868 GCA_038320085.1 Candidatus Humimicrobiales bacterium | reverse complement strand
TTCAAAATAAAACTTTGGCGAATAAATGGTCCGAAGAACTCTTCCATAACCGTCTATTAATTTTCCTGCATCCATTGTTGGAATAAAGTTTAACTCAGAAAGTTCAGAAAAGTTTTTATCTTCGGCATTACTGCTTTCTATCAGCCTGTTGGCTTTCTTCAGCCTTTCGTGAAGCCGGCTTTTGGGCGATACATTCAAAAGTCCCACCATCGCTATAACAATTCCACTTTTTTGGATAAAATCGATCTGGTTTTGAAATATGGTGTCTTTATCGCTGTCAAAACCAAGTATAAATCCTGCATTGACTTCAAAACCACTATTCTGCATTTTTTTAACAGATTCAAGCATGTCCCTGTTTTTATTATGCAATTTTCCGCATTCTTCCAGCCCATCAGGGTCCGGGGTCTCAATGCCGATAAAGACTGTGGAAAAACCGGCTTCTGACATTGATTTCATTAACTTTGAATCATCAGCCAGATTTATTGAAAGCTGTGTACTAAAGATAAAAGGATACTTTTTATCTTGCTGCCATTTTAGTAATGCAGGCAGGATTTCTTTTTTAACAACGGCTTTATTTCCAATAAAATTATCATCAACAAAAAATACCCCTCCGCGCCAGCCAAGCTCATAAATGTAATCAAGTTCAGCAACTATCTGGTCCGTGCCTTTCATGCGCATGGTCCTTCCGTTTAACTGGACGACATCACAAAATTCACAATCAAAAGGGCATCCTCTTGAAAGTTGAATACACATCGAATTGTAATAAGACAAATTTATAAGATTCCAAGCCGGGATCGGCGATTTCCCGATTGCCGGATATCCTTCCATGCTGTACATTTTCTTGAGACTATTATTCTCCATGTCTTTAATAAGCTGCGGAAGTATTTCTTCTGATTCGCCTAAAACAATTGTGTCGATATCAGAAAACTCCTCCCAGCCGGTTGTAAACAGAGAACCGCCTGCAATGATAACCTTGCCGGTTTTATGAAGTAAATTTATTAATTTCTTTGTGGCCAGTTTTTGGCCTATTATTGAGCTTATAAAAATATAATCGGCCCATTTTATATGTTCCTCTTTTAGTATCTGGCAATTCATATCAATTACTTTTTTGTCCCAATGCTCCGGCAGCATTGCTGCAACTGTTAAAAGTGCAAGAGGAGGATACCCCACTTTTTTACCGAGTAGGTTTAAGACTTTTTTTACGTTCCAGAAAGTATTTTCATACTCAGGAGAAATGAGCAAAATTTTCATTGGACCTTCTTTAATTTTATTTTAAAAAAATATTTTTCAGCTTAATTTACTAATGATAAATCATTGACTTGAAAAGTCAGGCGCACACAGGTTTAAAAGCATGTGCGCGCCTGATAATATTACTCTTGGAGAGTCAGCATAAAAGTTATTAAATTTACTCTTAATCAAAATATCATTAAACAAATTACAAACGACCAGTTTATGCTTTATTCTATTTAAAGTCAAACGCACGAATGGCTGCCATAACGCGCAAATGGCTCTTTCAATTACGGCCCACTGTTTCACTGACTAATGATTTTGCTTTAACAACTCACTGTTTCATTAACTAACGATTTTGCTTTAACAACTCACTGCTATGACTTTGTTATTACAACTGAATGCTAAAACTTTGCTGACTCATTATTTTATTATCACGATTCATGACGTTATCGGCAGTATTTTGTTTCTTAGCAAGACAGGAAACCCCCGTCAACCGGAATCATCGCGCCCTGAACATAGCTTGCCATATCGCTTGCAAGGAAAAGAATCACCTTTGCAACTTCATCGGGTTTCCCCCATCTGCCTAAAGTAAGTCTTGCATTGAAATCTATCCCTGTCCTTATGAGACGCAGCTGCATTTTTGTTACGGCTTTTTTTACCAGTTTTTCAGTTCCAGGTGTCCTTATTGCTCCAGGCAATATACAATTTACCCTAAATCCTTTTCTTCCATAATCCCTGGCAAGCGACCTTGTAAGCGCCATTACCCCGGCTTTGCTTATGCTATAATGCGCAAGGTCTACTTTAAAAGGTATCATTGCTTCTATAGATGAAATGTTTACTATAACCCCGCCTTTTGAACCCCTCTTTCGTATAAAGTTCTGGCACATCCAGAAGACAGAATTTAAATTTATGTCAAGAGTGTTCTCGTAAAAACTCTTGTCGACTTCCAGGTAGTCTTTAAAGGGATAAATCCCGGCATTATTGATTATTATATCAGGAAGTGTACCTGCGATTTCTTCCCACAATGAATCAATTGACTCCTTCTTAGCCAGGTCAGTACTAAAAGTATCCACCTGACTTCCATAAGACTCTGTAAGGTCTTTTATATTTTTAAGGCCGACCTCATCAATGTCTACTAAAATAAGATTAGAACCGGCTTCTGCAAGCCTTAAGCTTATAGCACTGCCTATCCCTGAAGCTGCCCCGGATATCAATGTTTTTTTGCCTTTAAAAGAAATTATGTCCGGCATTAAGGCGCAACCGTTGCTAAAATTTAATTTTAATTTTTCAGTTTTTTTTATTGATATTGATCTTTCCATAATAGTTTGAATATATTCTTATACACATTTAAAGTCAATTCAGTACATGTAAAATAAATGTAAAAAAAGTTACTATTTTTTAATGCTTAAACTTTTAAAGGTTATTTATTATAATAAACATTTTGCATGGTGTTTTAAAATCTGGTTTTTATATTTTTTCAAAAAAAGGCGATTGCCCCTTAAAAAACGGGCGGCTTCCCTTGAAAAAGGCGACTGCATCTTAAAAAACGGGCAGCTTCCCTTGAAAAAGGCGACTGCATCTTAAAAAACGGGCAGCTGCCCCTGGAAGCTTAATGTTTCTATGTATGGTTTTATATAGGGCGTATTTTTATTAAAAAAAAGTAATACAGAAAGTCTGAGCAGTGGATAACAGGCCGATTGGTGTTTTTGATTCAGGTGTCGGAGGGCTTACTGTCCTTTCCGAGATCATTTGTCTGCTGCCGGATGAAAATACAATTTACTTTGGAGATACTATGAGGTTTCCTTATGGGCCGCGTGATTTGGGCCAGGTAAGGCATTTTGTTTTTAAGATAACAGAATTTTTAAAAGAGAAAAATGTCAAGATACTTGTGGTTGCGTGCAATACTTCCACAGCGGCAGCGCTTGAAGATTTAAAAACTAACTTAACAATCCCTGTAATAGGTGTTATCGAACCCGGGGCAAGAACTGCTGCCAATAATACCGAAAATAAGAGGGTCGGCCTTATTGCTACAAAGGGTACCGTTGACAGCCGGGCATATGAAATTGCCGTTAAAAATATAAATCCCCAAATAAAGCTTTTTTCATATGCGGCCCCAAGACTTGTTGAGCTTATTGAAGCAGGAGTGCTTGAGGGACCTGTGCTTAAGCAGGTTATAACAGGCTATATTGATCCGTTGATTAAAGAAAAAGTTGATGTTTTAATACTGGGCTGCACGCACTTTCCGCTGATTGAAAACCAGATTAATTTAAAATATTCCAGTGATTTTAAAGTCATAAGTTCAGCTGTAGAAACTGCGAAAGACGTAAAAAGTACGCTGGAAAAACTTGGCCTGCTAAATGAAGACAGGCGATCTTGCAGCAATACAGAAAATGATGTCACCGCTAACGGCGCCGCTGGTTATTTACCAAAAGGTCCGGCAAGGCTGTATTATGAGACTGGCAATGCCAGCAAGTTTTTGGAAGTCGGCAGGATATTTCTTGGCGGTGAAATAAATGAGGTAATAAGGGTTAAGCTTGACATGCAGCAGTAAGTATTTATTATTGATTTTATTATTTACATTAGTTGTCGAGGTTTATATGGCAGATGAAAAAAATTTAAAACTCAGGCAGGATGGAAGAAAACCTGGCGAGATAAGGAAGATAAAGATAACGCGGCGATTTATTTCACATGCAGAAGGCTCTGTTTTTTTTGAGATGGGAAATACAAGAGTCGTGTGCACAGCAACTGTTGAGGACAAGGTCCCGCCGTTTTTGAGGGGGAAAAATTCAGGCTGGGTAACTGCTGAATATGATATGATACCGCGCTCTGCGCAGCAAAGAATTGTAAGGCCGCAAACGACAGGCAAAATAGGCGGGAGGTTTCATGAGATACAGCGGCTGATTGGCCGCTCTCTGCGGGCCGTAGTCGATCTTAAAAAGATAGGTGAGCGAACCCTCTGGATAGACTGCGACGTAATAGAAGCTGACGGCGGAACACGTACCGCGTCTATTAATGGCAGCTTTATTGCCATGTATGACTGTTTTTCTTACCTTGTAAGTAAAAAAATACTGGACGCAATGCCTATAACAAACTTTCTCGGCGCCATAAGTGTCGGAATGGTTGATAATGAAGTATTAACTGACCTTTGTTTTTCTGAAGACAGCGCTGCCCAGGTTGACATGAATGTAGTCATGGACTCTCATGACAATTTTATTGAGATACAGTCCAGCGCCGAAGGAAAGACTTTCAACAGGCAGGAATTTGATGCGATGCTTGACAGTTCAGCTGCTGCAATAAAAGAAATCATGGATATCCAGAAGAAAAGTTTTATAGAAAAAAAATAATTATTTATCTTTGTATATTATGGAAATTGTAATTGCAAGCAGAAACATAGGCAAAATAAAAGAAATCAGGCACTTTTTCTCAAGCGATTTGCTGCCTCAAAACATCCAAAAAATCAAATGGCTGACATTTGAAGATTTCCCTGATTTCCCTGATGTTGTTGAGGGCAGCGAAAGTTTTATTGAAAATGCAAAACTTAAATCACAAATTGTGGCAGAGCTTACAGGGAAAACTGTACTGGCCGATGATTCGGGCCTTGAAGTCGATGTCCTTGGCGGAAAACCGGGTGTGACTTCAGCACGATATGCCGGCCCCGACGCAATCGATGAGGAAAACCGTAACAAACTTCTTTCTGAGCTTAAAAATATCAGTTTGATCCAAAAACGCACCGCAAGGTTTAAGTGCGTAATGGTGCTTTCCGGTCCCGGGAACAATTTTATTAATATCTCTGAAGGGGTCTGTGAAGGAAAAATAGGCTTTACCGAAATCGGCGCAAACGGTTTTGGCTATGACTCTATCTTTATTCCAGAAGGTTTTAAAAAGACTATGGCAGAACTTGACAATTTCGAAAAGAACGAGATAAGCCACAGGGGGAAAGCATTGGAAGAGCTGGCAAAATTTTTAAAATTTATGCCGGGCCGGCAGGATTAAAGGATAAGAAATTTAAAAAAGATAAAGAAAGAATGCCGGAAGAAGAATGCCGGAAATAAAGAGGTAAAGAAAGAATAACATAAGATAATGACAGGAATAAAATGACAGAAGAAGAAATACTATTTAAATATAAATTGAACTTTGCAAAATCAGAAAAACGTCTCCTGCCGGGATTTGAAGGAGATTTTGAAAAGCAGTCAGGTTTTGAGGGCGGCGTCGAATTAATGAAAGAAAGCTTGATATTAAGCGCACCGGGATTCCCGGCATTGACAATTTCCTTAAGAGACATAATTTATTTCAGCGCGGCTGACTACAGGATATCTCTTGGAGTCTTGCCCTCATCATTTTTAAAGCTTTATGATTTAGGATTTGAATACGAAAATTTTTTAAAGCACTTTTCTGATTTGCGAAATGATGTTTTAATCAAGGACCTTCTTATGAAGGAAAAACTTATTAAGCCGGATGTTGAAGCCGAATTTCAATACAGCGATAAGGATGGGAACATTAAAGAAAAAGGGGAGTGCCGGATAAGGGCCTACGAGACAGGGCTTGTTTTAATCCCGGAATTATCCCAGATAAAGAGATTTCCTTATGGGCTCATAGAATCATTTGAATCAAAAGACTATAAGCTTGGCGTAAAACTTGAAAACCGGGACATGCTGGCGCTGTCAATGCTTGGGGACCAGCTTGATCCCCTCACGCGAGAACTGTCCAAATCTTTTAATACTCTTATAGGCAGGACGCAGGAGCTGATAAAAGAAATATCTCCGATGGAAAATGCGGCAGCAGTAAGGGAGATTTCATTTTTATTAAAAGATGGCAAAGCGGCTGCTAAAAGCGCCATTGAAAAAAATTCAAAAAGCTTTTGGAGCGGCATAGAGGAAAAAATTAAAAGTGAAGATGCATGGGAATATTATAATTTTTTAAAAGCAAATTCTGATGCCGGGAAAACCTGTGTGGGGATAAAGAAGGGCCTTTTTGGTTCTATGACCGGGTACTATATATGGTTTTTATTTCCGGTTTATGACGGCGATTCAAAAAGTCTCGCAAACGCGGTTGCAATGGAAGCAATGACCCTGATGGCCCCGGAGGATGACGCTGTAATCCGGGATGCCGCCGGTTCAGCAGGCGGTGGTGAGGGCGGAGGCCATAGCAGGGACAATAGCGGTGGAGATGGCGAAGGCGGCGGCGGAATCAAAGCTCAGCAAGAAGAGACTGGCAGTATTAAAGAGCTGGCAGCAGATATGGCAACAGCCGTATCAGGACAAAGCGACACCGATTTTGGGGATGGCGGAGGCGGCGGCAATGTCGGCGAGGGCGACAGCAATGGCAGCAGCGGCGGCAAAGGTGAGAGCGAGGGCGACGGGAGCACGGGTTTTAAAACCGGGGGCAGGGCAACATATATCTTTAGGATAATTGACAGGGCGCAATTTGCGGCAGCACATAAAAACAGCTCCGGTAAGCAGCCAGGTCAGTTAAACGATGCTATTGATTCAGCATACAGTGACTTTATAATGAAAGTAAACAGCTGCATGCTTGCAATAAATTTCAGGAGGGAGCCCATATATTTTACTGATACGCAGCTTAAGGATAAAAAGAGCATTTCCTACAAATATGCTGTTGCAATGATTCCCGAGCTTGCCTGGCTCAGGGATAATTTCATCGGCAGGATAATACATAAGGATATCAGGGAATGGCAGGATGATTTCAAAGAACTTATTGAATTCAATATGAATTCTGCTGATAATTCTATAAAATTTAATAAAGGGACGAAATAACGGCGGCCGCGTAGTTTAAAAAAAGCGAGATTGCTGTGGCCGCGTAGTTTAAAAAATGGCTGGATAACAATGGCCGCTTGTTTTAAAAAATGACAAGATAATAATAGCCGATTATTTTATAAAAAAAGGGGTGAGATAACAAATGCCCGGTTATAAAAAACCATGCAGATATTGCGGAAAGCTCACTGAACCTGATGCAAAATTCTGCCCATTCTGTGAAACGGCTGAGCCGGCAGGGCCTCCCAGATGTCCCAAGTGCAGGAACCCGATTCAAAAGGGAGCCAAAGTCTGCGGCAGTTGCGGCTTTTCGCTGGAAGTAAATTGCGCAAGCTGCGGCAAGGTTACGTTCCTTGATACTCATTGTGAGCATTGCGGCAATAAGATCTCTGTCAATAAATAATTTTAGGATGAAAACAGGAGGTATATATTATGACACTACAGTCTTTTACGGATAACTTTGAAGATAACAGCACAGAAGCCGGATTTCAATTCACTTTTTTTTGTGATTTATGCAGGGAAGGTTATAAAACGACATTTATTTCTTCAAAAACCCACGGAAAAGGGCAGATCATAAATGGTATAGGAAGGGCTTTTTCGATAGGTGCTTCATTTTTCGGGCGAGGTGACATCGGAAACAATGTCGAACAGGGGTCGGATATGCTGGGAGGCAGGTATGAAGGGATGAGCCCTGAGTGGAGAGTAGAACACGATGAAGCCTTTGCAGTTGCCCAAAACGAAGCCAAGGGCCACTTTCACAGGTGTTCAAAATGTAAAATGTGGGTATGCGACAATGACTGGAATGAGCAGGATGGCCTCTGTGTTGACGATGCGCCAAGGGAAAATGTCGAAGTCGCCGCCGCAAGAAGCCAAAAACTTGTTGAGGATATCAAGGCTAAGGCTGCCCAGACACAGGTGTTTACCGGCGAGATTGAAAGAAAACAGACCGTCTGCCCTGAATGCGGAAAACCGGCGGGTCAGGGAAAGTTCTGTAATAACTGCGGCGCTACGCTTTCTATGTCAAAATGCACAAAGTGCGGAGCGAAAAATCCTGCAGAATCAAAATTTTGCGGCGAGTGCGGAAATAAAATGTTTTAAAAACTTAAATTGCCAGGTTAGAAAAATTGTTTACTGTTTTTTGCCGGCAGGCATACATCTATTTTACTATATTTGCAGATTGGCAGATTTATAAAATCTTTGTCAGCAGTTTCATTGAAAATTTCTGTATATATGATAATATACACATTGCTAAAAATTTAGCCGGGGTGTAGCGTAGCTTGGCTTAGCGCGCCTGCTTTGGGAGCAGGAGGTCGGAGGTTCAAATCCTCTCACCCCGACCAATTTGGATTTGGCCCGATATTTGTTGATTTGGCCCGATTCTAATAGTAGTAGTATTAGCAATAGTATTAGTATTTTTATTAGCATTTTTATTGGTGCGGGCGGGAATAGCTCAGCTGGCTAGAGCATCAGCCTTCCAAGTTGAGGGTCGCGGGTTCGAATCCCGTTTCCCGCTCCAATTTATTTTATACTGCTGTTTTTTTCTGTGATTTTTCTGTGATTTATTATTCCGGGATTATTTATTCTTTATTTTATTTTAGTATTTTTTTCGGTAAAATATTGTTTTTGTTAAGTTTTAAAAGGAATGACTAATGAAAAATTTTGAGCTTTGTATTCCGACTAAAATCGTGTTTGGCAAAGGACGAGTATCTGAAATAGGTTCATGTGCAAAAGAATACGGAAAAAAACTCCTGCTTGTATATGGAAAAAGCAGCATTAAGAAAAGCGGCATATATGATATTGTACTAAAATCATTAAATGATGAAGGCTTGACAGTATTTGAACATCCGGGTGTAAAATCAAATCCTTTGGTTTCCCATGCAAGGGAAGGTATATCAATTGCAAAAAGCAAAAAAGTCGATTTTATACTTGGTGTCGGGGGAGGCAGTGTCATAGATGAAGCAAAGGCGATTGCAGCAGGCGCTCTATATAACGGGGATGTGTGGGATTTTTATAAAGGTACTGCGAAAATAAAAGAGGCCCTGCCTGTCCTTTCAGTGCTCACAATTCCTGCAACTGCGTCTGAGATGAATGGCGGCACTGTGTTAACTAATGCAGAAACTGTCCAGAAATTTGGGTTTAGCGATGAACACCTTTTCCCCAAAGTCTCAATTCTTGACCCAAGTGTTACATACACGATACCGGCAGATTACACGGCTTACTCTGCTGTTGATGCAATTGCACATCTTATAGAAGGTTATTTTACGCACAACTCAAAACCTCATCCTATCCAGGACAGGTATGTTGAAGGACTTGTAAAGTCAATTATGGAAAGTGCGGAAATAATCCTTAAAAACCCCGCAGATTATGAGGCAAGAGCAACACTTATGTGGGCGGCATCGCTTGCTTGGAACGGTTTATCAGTTGCCGGAGCAGAAGGCTCTTCTTATCCTAACCACATGTTTGCCCATATTCTGGGCGCGCAATATGACATTGCTCATGGCGCTGCTCTGTCTATTATTATTCCTGCCTGGATGAAATATAAATATAAGGAAAATATAAGCCAGTATGCAGGGTTTGCAGAAGCTATTTTTGGAATTAAAGAAAAAAATCCCGAAACGGCAGCAGTAAAGGGGATCGAACGACTTAAAAGCTGGTTTCAAAAGATTGGCAGTCCTGTTTCATTTAAAGAAGCAAAACTTCCTGTTGACGGGCTTGAAAAACTTTCCGCTGAGATAATCGACTTATCAAATATATGGGGGATAAAAGGCTATTCGAAACAGGTAATAACAGACATTTTAAAGCTCTGTCTTTAAGTGATTTAATATTGACTTATAAAGTGTTTTTAATTAAAGTGTTAATTTGGTTTTTTAGTGGGCGCTTGTAGCTCAGTTGGATAGAGCGACGGACTTCTAATCCGTAGGTCGAAGGTTCGAATCCTTTCAAGCGCGCCAGAATAGTACTTAATTTGAAAGGATCAAAGCCTTTGACAAACATGCCGGCGGCAGCAGGAATCAAAAATGTTTTTTTGAAATATGATATAATTCTCTTTTCATAGAATATATAATATTTTCTATGAATAGCAACAAAGATATATACATGGTGGGAGTAGCTCAGTTGGATTAGAGCGCAGGATTGTGGCTCCTGAGGTCGCGGGTTCGAACCCCGTTTCTCACCCCATTTTAATTTAGTGCGCCTGTAGCTCAGTTGGATAGAGCGTCGGACTTCGAATCCGTGCGTCGGGGGTTCGAATCCCTCCAGGCGTGCCAGTATGGTACTTAATTTGAAGGGCTAAAAGAGCAGTACTTGAATGGGTCGTTAGCTCAGTTGGTAGAGCACCTGACTCTTAATCAGGGGGTCACTGGTTCGAGCCCAGTACGACCCACCATTCACTGCGAGAGTGGCGGAATTGGCAGACGCGCTAGACTTAGGATCTAGTAGGCTAATCACCTATAGGGGTTCAAGTCCCCTCTCTCGCACCATTTTTTATTTAACTGGATTTAATTTAACCGGGTAAGATTTCTTTAAGTTTTAGTTAATTTTAATTTTATTATTGCTTATTGACTTGGCGCACCGTGCTAATATATGCTGCGGTGAAAATGGGAGCCTGGCCGCACAAAATATCGGAGCTTACTAAGCTATGTGCGTAAATGTTGGCACACCGGGCTATTATATGCTGCGATGAAAATGGGCGCCGTGGCCGCACAAAATATCGGAGTTTACTAAGATAGGTGCGTAAATGTCGGCACACTGCGGCCGCACAAAATATCGGAGTTTACTACAATTAAGAACGTAAGTATTTTTATTATTGTAAAAGGAGTGGATTTGATTGAGTTTTAAGTTAAAAAATCTTAAGAAGCTGGAAAACAACAATGTTCTTCTTGAGCTGGAAATTTCAAACAGCTACTTAAAAAAATCTTTAAATGCAACTTATAAAGAGATATCCCAGAAAGCAAAAATACCGGGTTTCAGGCCCGGCAAAGTACCTTTCAATGTTATTGATACAAATTATGGCAGGGAGTATGTTTTAAATGAGGCTGCGCAAAATTCTATTTCAGACCTCTATCCCAAAGTTATTGATGAATTAGATATCAAGCCTATAGATTATCCTAAAGTCAAAATAGTAAATGTCGGGGATGATATACCCCTTGATATTGAAGTGACCGTAGAAGTTGAGCCGGAAATTGCAACCCCTGTTTATAAAGGCATTGAAGCCACCGGTATTTCTGAAGAGGTAAAAGATGAAGAGGTGGATAAACAGATAGATAATTTAAGAAACAATTATGCAGCGCTTGAAGCTGTCGAAGAGGATAAGGCAGTTGAAAAAGGCGACTATGTAATAATGGATTTTGACGGCAGGATAGACGATAAAGTTTTTGAAGGAAACAGCGCCCAGGATTATACTCTTGAGGTCGGCTCCGGTACTTTATTTGAAGGATTTGAAGATGGCCTTATTTCAATGAAAAAGGGTGAAAATAAAAAAATCACCGTTAAAATGCCTGACGAGATCCCGGATAAAGAAATTGCCGGAAAAGATGCGGTTTTCACCATAGATTTGAAAGAAATAAAAAGAAAAAGCCTTCCCGAGCTTGATGAAGAATTCCTGAAAAATTTTGGCGAATATAAGGATTTGGAAGAATTTAAGTCTTTTATCAGTCAGCGAATAGCGGATCAGAAAAAGAAGATGAGAAGAGACAGGATAATAACAGATATTTTAAAAAGCCTTGTTGACAGTTTGAAACTCGACGTCCCTGAACCGATGATTGCCAACAGGATTGAACGTTTCAATGAGGATTTAAAAAAAGAGCTTGACGAGCATAAAATATCAAGAAGCGATTATTTTAAAGCATATGGCCTGACAGAGGAAAGCTTCAATGACAATCTTCGCTTAACCGCGATAAAGGAAATAAAAGAATACCTGGTGATAAACCAGCTGGAGATAGCAGAAGCCGGCAAGATAGAGCCGTCAGAGGACCAGATAGCAAAGGAGAAGGAAAAAGTCCTTGCAAGTAATGTAAAAGAGTTTGAAAAGAGCAAGCTTAAAAGCTACCTTGAAAGTGAAGAAGGAAAAGAGAATGTTATAGATTCAATAAAAAGGAGAAATCTTTTTGACCTGCTTATAGAAAATGCAAAGATAAAGGAAGAAGACAGCAAAAAAACCGAAAAACCTTCCAAAAAATTGTGGACCCCTGGCACTGCCAAAGAGCCCCGGGACACTGAAGAGCAAAAGTCCGGCGAAGATAAAAAATTATGGGTTCCTCAGTCCGGCGTTAAAAAAGAGAGCGAAGTGAGTGAAAATGAAGATAGTAAATGATTACCTGATACCAATGGTAGTAGAGCAGACAAACAGGGGCGAGCGCTCCTTTGATATATATTCCCGTCTGCTGCAGGAAAGGATTATTTTTTTAGGTTCTGAAATCGATGATAATATGGCAAATGTGGTTATGGCGCAAATGCTTCACCTTGATGCGGAGGATTCGGAAAAAGACATCCAGCTTTATATTAACAGCCCGGGGGGCTCAGTGACTTCGGGACTTGCAATATATGACACCATGCAGTTTATAAAATCCCCGGTCTCGTCGATATGTATCGGCCAGGCTGCAAGTGCCGCCGCCGTGCTGCTTCTGGCGGGGGAAAAGGGGAAAAGATATTCACTGCCTCATGCAAGGATACTGCTCCACCAGCCTTCCGGCGGTGTTCAGGGAACATCTATGGATGTTGAGATCCAGACAAGGGAAATAGTGAGGCTCAGGAAACTCTTAAATGAAATAATCTCAAAACATACAGGTCAGGATTTAAAAAAGATAGAAAAAGATACCGAAAGGGATTATATTTTAGACGCTGTTGAAGCAAAAAAATATGGCATAATAGATGAAGTCATTGAAAAGAAATAGAGAGGGAAGAAATCAAATTGTCTCAGAATGAAAATAAAAAAAGTGATTTGCTGAAATGTTCTTTCTGCAACAAATCACAGCCCCAGGTCAGGAAACTCATTGCAGGGCCCGGTGTATATATTTGCGACGAATGCATTGATTTATGCAACGAGATAATTGATGAGGAATTAAAAGAAGACAAGGAAGTAAATTTTAAGGACCTTCCAAGGCCCGATGAGATTTACTCGATTTTAAATGAATACGTAGTCGGCCAGGAAGTGGCAAAGAAAGTTCTCTCCGTGGCTGTATATAACCATTACAAACGCGTAAAATACGGGTATTCAGTAACAAAAGATGAGATAGAACTCCAGAAAAGCAACGTCCTGCTCATAGGCCCTACAGGCTGCGGCAAGACTTTGCTGGCACAGACTCTTGCAAAAATTTTAAATGTTCCTTTTGCAATTGCAGATGCTACGGCATTGACTGAAGCAGGGTATGTAGGTGAAGATGTAGAAAATATTCTTTTAAAGCTGATTCAGAATGCTGATTTTGATATAAAAAGAGCCGAAACCGGCATTATATATCTTGATGAAGTCGATAAAATAGGAAGAAAATCTGAAAATCCGTCGATTACCAGGGATGTCTCCGGTGAAGGGGTGCAGCAGGCATTACTTAAGATAATTGAGGGCACCGAAGCAAATGTGCCTCCGCACGGGGGAAGAAAACATCCTCACCAGGATTTTATCCAGATCAACACATCCAATATACTTTTTATCTGCGGCGGAACGTTTGACGGTATCGAAAAGATAATTGAGAAAAGGCTCAACAAGAACACCGTTGGTTTTATCACAGAAAAAGTACAGAAAAAGACAGAAAAGCATGACGATCTTCTTTCCCGGGTACTTCCGGAGGATTTACTTAAGTACGGCATGATACCTGAATTTGTTGGCAGATTGCCGGTTTTAACTACTCTTACAAACTTAAGCGAGGCGGACCTTATAAGGATTCTGACTGAACCCAAAAATGCCCTGGTAAAGCAGTATAAAAAAATATTCAGCATGGATAATGTTGACCTTCTTTTCAAAAAAGATGCATTAAAAGCAATAGCAGTAATGTCAGTCAAGCGAAAGACCGGAGCAAGGGGCCTGCGCTCTATTATGGAAGAATCAATGCTTGAGGTCATGTTTGAAATACCGTCAAGGCAGGATATAAAAAGATGTGTAATAACAAAAGAAGTGGTTGAAAATAAAATAAAACCGCTTCTTTTAACAGATCTTGATAATACAGATTTTTTAAATGACCAGGAGAAGCTTGCTTAGATGGATAAACTTCCGGATAAGTATAATCCCGCGGATTTTGAGAGCGATATATATAATTCCTGGCTGGAAAAAGGTTATTTCCACAGCGAAGTCTCAGCCAAAAAAAAGCCTTACAGCATAGTGATCCCTCCTCCAAATGTAACCGGTTATCTGCACGTCGGGCACGCGCTTAATAATTCCCTGCAGGATATATTGATAAGATATGCAAGGATGAAAGGGTTTGCCGCATGCTGGTTTCCCGGCACTGACCATGCAGGAATAGCCACCCAGAATGTTGTTGAGAAAGAACTCAATAAAAACGGCATAACACGGTTTACGCTTGGCAGGGAAAAATTTATTGAAAAAGTATGGGAATGGCGCAGCCGGTATGGCTCAGGGATAATATCCCAGTTAAAGGCGCTGGGCTGCTCATGTGACTGGGAAAGGCTGCGATTTACCTTTGACGATGATTATGTAAAATCAGTAAACCACGAATTTGTTACCCTCTATAACGACGGCCTCATTTACAGGGGCAATTATATGGTCAACTGGTGCCCTAGATGCCTCACCGCTGTATCAGATATAGAGGTGGAGCATAAGGAAAAAAAGGGAAACCTCTGGGATATAAAATATCCCTTAATAGTTGAAGAAACTGGCCTTCCGAGCAAAACAGAATTTATTACTGTTTCCACAACAAGGCCGGAGACAATGCTTGGTGATACGGCAGTTGCTGTAAATCCTTCAGATAAAAGGTATAAAAAATATCTGGGAAGAAAAGTTTTTCTGCCGCTTGTAGACAGACTCATACCCATAATAGAAGACGATTATGTGGATAAGGATTTTGGGACCGGCGCTGTCAAAGTGACCCCCGCTCACGACCCGAATGATTTTGAGATGGGCCAAAGGCATAACTTAAACAAGATAAACGTCATGACAGATGATGCTGTGATGAATGAAAATGCAGGCAGGTATAAGGGCCTGGAAAGATACGAAGCAAGAAAAAAGGTGCTTGAGGACCTGGAAAGCCTTGGATACCTTGGGTCCAAAAAGGACCACATATCTTCAGTAGGGATGTGCTCCAGGTGCGATACCGTAATTGAGCCAAGGATATCGCTGCAATGGTTTGTATCCATGAAGGCTCTTGCCGAACCCGCAATAAAAGCTGTACAAGAGGGCAGAGTAAAGTTTGTACCCAAAAAATGGGAAAAACTGTATTATAACTGGATGGAAAACATCAGAGACTGGTGCATTTCAAGGCAGCTCTGGTGGGGTCACAGGATCCCGGTCTGGTACTGCACAAAATGCAGCGAAATGATTGTCACTGAATCACTGCCAAAAGTGTGCAAATGCGGAAGCACCGGTTTCAGGCAGGATGAAGATGTACTTGATACATGGTTTTCTTCTAATCTATGGCCCTTTGCAGTTATGAGGTGGCCCCAAAAAACGGCTGAACTTGATTATTTTTTCCCGACAAGCGTACTTATTACCGGCCACGATATTATTTTCTTCTGGGTGGCGCGCATGATAATGATGAGCCTTTATTTTATGAAAGAGGTCCCTTTTAAGGAAGTATTTATCAGTCCTTTAGTCACTGACATTCATGGCCGGAAAATGAGCAAGTCAAAAGGAAATGTCATTGACCCCATGAGCATTATTGATAAAAACGGCGCAGATGTCTTGCGTTTTACCCTTGCATCCCTTACCAGCCCGGGTAAAAATATGCTGCTTGGTGAAGATAAAATAGAAGGAAGCCGAAATTTCGCAAACAAGCTGTGGAACGCATCAAAATTTGTGACTGCAAACATCCAGGGTGTAAATGTCATCGAAACTGACCCCAAGACACTTACCTTAAATCCCTGGGATAAATGGATACTTTCAAAGTTTGCAAAGACAGTCAAATCACTGGAAAAATACCTGGAAAAATACAGCATTTCTTTTGCCTGCAAGTGCCTTACCGACTTTTTCTGGAATGACTATTGCGACTGGTACATAGAATCGGCAAAATCCAGGATATATGAGAAAAAGTATAATGACGATAAGGACGGCGGCAGCGCTGCAACTGAATTCGGCAATACTGACAAAGCCAAAGACAGGCAGGCCGCACAATTTGTTTTATGGTATGTCCTTGAGAGGTATCTTAAAATCCTTCACCCTTTCATGCCGTTTATTACAGAGAAGATATGGCAGAGCATCCCCCATGAAGGAGAAAGCATCATTATTGCAAAGTTTCCTGAAATAAAAAGCAGGATTTTGGATAAAACAGATAACGTTGTTGAAAATGAGCTTTTAAAGATTTTTAATCTTATAAGTGAAATAAGAAAAATCAGGTCGGAACTCAAAATAAATCCGGCGGTCCGCGTAAAGGTATATTTAAACCCGGCAGATATCCTTTTTGAAAAAAATGTTAAAGATAATGCGGGGTACATAAAAGACCTGGCAAAACTCCAGGAAATAGTAATAGGAAGGCCCGCTGATAATAAGGGATTTATAAAAAGCATAAAAGACGAAAATGAAATATTTGTATATATCCTTGATGCTATAGATATCGAACTGGAATTAAACAGGATAAATAATGAGATAAGAAAAATTATTCAGGAAAAGGATAAAAGCAGTGCAAAGTTAGAAAACCCCCAATTTTTGGATAAGGCTCCAAAGGATATAATAAATAAGGAGAAATCAAAGCTTTCTCAGGCTTTAAAGATAATAGAATCCCTCCAGGAACAGTTAAGCCTGCTTCAAAGCATTAAGTGATGTTCCTTTAGCCAATCGGGGTCGGTGATTGAACTAATTAATGACACTAATAGCAATAATTTTTAAGCAGATAAAAAATGGGAAATTTACGCTATACAAAGGCCACTGAATACCTCGACAACAGCCTTATTTTTGGCATAAAACCCGACCTTTCAAGGATCAATAAAATTCTTGAACTTTTAGGCGATCCCCACAAAAAAACAAAGTTTATACATATTGTCGGTTCAAACGGAAAAACATCCACGACAATACTGACTGCCAATATACTTCACGGCCAGGGTTTAAAAGCAGGATATCATATCTCTCCGCACATAAATGATTACACGGAAAGGCTTTGGTACTGCGGAGCAAATATAAGCAAGGAAAGGTTCGCCTCGCTTTTTGATGACATATACCCATATATTTGCAAAGTAAATGAGATGGACCTTGGCGGACCGCTTACCCAGTTTGAGATAATCGCTGCAATGGCTTTTCAGCTTGCTGCCCGGGAACGCCTTGACGTGATGGTACTTGAAGCAGGGATGGGCGGACGCTGGGATGCGACAAATGCCGCCGACTCTGTTGTTTGCGGCCTTACAGGCGTAAGCCTGGAGCATACTGCCATACTGGGCGGCACCGTAAAAGAAATCACGGTTGAAAAAGCACAGGTAATCAAGAATAATTCAATGGCTGCAACAACCAGCAGGGACCCCGAAGTTCTCGAAGTGCTTCAAAACCGGGTAAACTTAACCGGTTCCAAACTTTTTATTTACCAGAGAGACTTCTGTATTATAAGAAAAGAAAAAGAATTCCTGACAGGATGGCATTTGGATATCAGGGGTTTAAACGGCACATACAAAGATTTACTGATTAATCTTATTGGTAATTACCAGCCTTTTAACCTTTGCCTGGCTGTCGTTCTATCAGAGCTGTACATGGCCGGTTCATCCGGAAAAATCGATGAAAAAAAGTTAAAAGACAGCCTTATGAAAGTTAAAGTTGCCGGGAGGTTTGAAGTATTAAGAAAAAACCCTGCAGTTATTGCTGATGCTTCACATAATCCGGAAGGAATTAAAAATTTTGTAAAAAACTTAAAAGAAAATTTCAACGATAATAAAAAAACTATCATTTTTTCTGTTCTTAAAGACAAAAATTATAAGAAAATGCTGCAGGATATAATCGAGGTAAGCGACACACTGATACTTACTTCAAGTAATACTCCAAGGAGTCTGCCTATTGAAATTCTTAAAAAAGAATTGTATAAAGTACTGGATACAAAAAAGGCGCACGGAAAACATGTGCCGGCCGAGATATTTGAAATAGATAATATTGTTAATTCGCTGAATTTTGCCTTAAAAATTTCAGGCAGTAATGATATTATATGCATTACCGGTTCGATAACTAATCTTGAGCAAGTTCTATAGGAGGACGAATGGATTTTCTAAAATATTTTGATAATATAATGAATTTTTTTAAACTGCCCATATGGAAAAACCTTATATATGGGATCGTGTTTGTTCTTGCCGTAATATGGCTCTCTTTTGTTTACTGGACATACAGGGATGCCAGGCTAAGAAATGCAAACCCCATATTCTGGACATTTTTTGTTTTGGTGCTGCCTTTTTTAGGTTTGCTTATATACCTTATTTTAAGGCCGCCTGAATTTATTGAAGATGTTGTTGAAAGGGCCCTGGAAATAAAAAGGATGGAAATGCTTCTTGCAACAAATATCCGCAGGTGTCCAACTTGCGGAAAAGACATCAAGGATGATTTTGTGATTTGCCCCAATTGCAGGAAAAAATTGCAAAAAACCTGCATACAGTGTGAAAAACCGTTGAGCCTTGAATGGAAAGTATGCCCATACTGCAAAAGCGAGCAATAATTAATGATATAATATTTAGTAAAGGTGGTTAATGAAAAGAAGCGGTGCAGTAACTTTTTTTATTGTCCTTGCGGGAGGTATTATCGGCGCAATTGTAGGGCATGTTTTAAATGACACGATACCTATCCTTGATAAAGGCTTAAAAATAGGAACGGACCAGTTAAGCCTTAACCTTTATCTTATAGACGTTAGTTTCAGTATTCATGTTAACATAACTATTTGTGCAGTAATCGGATTATTATTAGCTTTTTTAATTGCTGATCTTGGGAGAAGAAGAAAAAAATAGAAGACTGGAAAGCTGCAGGAATATGGGCCCAGAAGATGATATTGCCGGGAAAATAATCCTTGCATCAGGTTCACCCCGAAGAAAAAAAATACTTGAAAATTTAAGAATTGATTTTGATGTAATAGAGCCTTCAGGTACGGTTGAAAAGTTCTTTAAAAATCCCCGCAAGACCGTAGTTTACAACAGCAGTATTAAAGCACAATTTGTTTATAATCATGCTATAATAAACAGTTTAAATTATAAAAATTGCATTGTCGCAGGTTTTGATACGATTGTATATTTTGACGGCAGGATTTTAGGGAAACCCTTAAGTATTGGCCAGGCTCGTGATTTTCTCTGCATACTGTCAGGAAATATTCACAGGGTTATTACAGGCGTTTCAATAATAGACTCAAAGACAGGCAGTATTATATCAGAAAGCGAGACGACTGTTGTAAAATTCAGGAGCCTAAGTTTAAGTCAGATAGATAATTATTTGGCAGCGGATGATGGCGCTGACAAGGCAGGCGCCTACGATATATCGGGCCTTGGGTCCATGCTGGTTGAAAAAATTAATGGTTGTTTTTACAATGCGGCAGGCTTGCCGGTTTACAGATTCTTAAAATTGCTTGAGAGATTTGATTATAAAATTTTATTGTAGATATTAAGGAGCAGCTAAATGTTTGAGTTTTTTATGAATGTGATAGGCAGGGACATGGGAATAGATTTGGGCACTGCAAATACGCTGGTGTATGTAAAAAACAAAGGAATTGTTTTAAACGAACCGTCAATTGTCGCAATAGACAAGGAAAATAAAAGAATCCT
>JBBQDW010000025.1:0-19946 GCA_038320085.1 Candidatus Humimicrobiales bacterium | reverse complement strand
CAAAGACCTTGCCTAAAAGCAAAGCCATCTCAGCGGTAACAGGTCTTTTCCCTTTAATGACATGGGATATTCGCATAGCTGAAAGTCCAATGGCTCGGGCAATCTCAGCCTGAGAGATATGCAATTCGTCGAGATTCTCTTTAAGAAATTCACCCGGATGAACCGGAGGAAGATTGTTTTTTGAATCCATAGCTTTACCTCCTCAATGATAATCAACAATTTCAACATCGCAAGCCTCACCATTTTCAAACCGGAAACAAACGCGCCATTGCTCGTTGATGCGGATGCTCCATTGCCCAGAACGGGAACCAATCAAAGACTCCAGACTGTTAGATGGCGGCATACGAAGATCGTCAATAATCAGTGCTGCGTCAATCTGTGTTAACCGCCTTACCGCCCGCTTCAAAACATCAGGCGGGAAAGGGATCCAAAAGCAAGTTCTTATAATTTTTATATCAGCCATTAGGATTTTATATGGCACACATACCGGAAAAAATGGCTGAGCATAGCGGGGAAGTTAGAACTATGATTATGTGACCTTTCCTCCAAAAACTAGTCCACCTATAATGTTAGTAATCCGGCTTTAAAACTAAAGATTGGGGTAAAATCTTACTTGAGATAATTAAAATCTTTATAATTTATTATTGATTTGAACCCTCTCTTTCCAGGCAGGTTTTGCAGGGTTCAACCCATACAATTGAAACCGAGACAATCAGTATCTATATATCGCGGCAACCCCTGTATTACTAGGCATTTTATCTTTTGGAATCACTGCCACTTCTCCTCTTTTCTTAAGAACTAATTCAGCTAAGTCGTCCAGGACATCATCAAAATCCGGATCTTTTATATTCCCTGATTCTATTTTCCCGGTATTGCTATCTATTTTTCCTGGTATTATCTTGCCAGCCTCTATTAGAAGGGTTTCCACTCTGTTTTCAAAGGTGGCACTGGTAATTTGTGCTAAATCATCCGAACCTGATGAATTAGCTTTTGCATTTTCAAAAGAATTCACTAAATTTTGCGTCTTTTCCAAATAAATAGGTTCTATAATCTCCCAGGCCTTCTCTGTTAACTGTTCCATATCGAAAGAATCATAAGAACCTTTTATCCCCTCTTCCATCAAATATGAATTGTGGCTTATTTTTTTAAATATACTATGGTGCTCCTTCAATGAAACTAAAATAAGAGGTAATTTTGATGGTTTTGAATAATTCTCTAATACAAACCTATCTACATATCTAAAAAACTTTTCTATGTCTTTCTCAAACTCATCCTTTTTCCCACCATGTCCATGATACATAGCAGGCCCACCTGCATCCCCATAAGATCCATGAGTCAGGAAGGAATCAGTGTGTTGCTTACCCAAAACTTCCTTTATGGTTTTAGGAGTCTCAGGAGCGATTTCAATTTCCTCAAACCCATCTCTGTTACCTTCATAAAGGGCAAAGTCATTGCTGCTTAAACCTAGTAAATGGTATTTATCCACTGATTGAAAAATCCTAATAAGTGGCTTGATATGAAAACTGTCTGCTACAACAGCAAGCTCTTTTACCGGTCTATAAAGCTTGTGTACAATACATTTATTTGGGTTGGCAAATATAGCAAGTCCATCTAAAGTATTATTCCAAAAGCTTTTCTCTTCTTCTATTTGATAAAATGGTTTCATTATAGAGATTAAATCATTTTTTTGGTATTTCTGTTTTACTGAATTTTCAATTTCTCGAATTAAATTTTTAAACACTATAGGGTCCTGCTTATTTCCCGGTGAATACCTATGAGTAGGCTGATAAAGCGATATGCATGGGATACTTTCTTCAAAAATTATATCATTTGGAAATTCTTTAACAATTTTATACATCAGATATTTCTCCATTCTTTTATTTATGTATTACTTATATTTTTGTAACCTTTTTAATTACCTTGTTAAGCACAAAATCATCTGATTTTCTTATGCTATACTCACGAACAATATATTGGAAAGAGTTGTTATAATTTTTAGCAAAGGATATTTAATTTCAGTTTTTTCTTACATTTACTACAATATGCTTTCATTATTGCACATTTATTTGGATTTTTGTATATGATTATTATCTTATTTAAGGTTCTGGGATGGAAATTTCATAGACTAATCTTCCTATAAAATACGATTTTTTTCTGTTATAATGACTTTATAACAATATAAAGCTGCTCCAACCACTATCAAATATGTATGAAAAGATCAAAAGAAGAGTATACGAGATAATTGAAAAGGGCGATTCGAAAGATAAAGCAAGTTTAGCCTTTGATATATTTCTAATAATCCTTATATTGTCAAATATTCTTATAATCATACTTGCATCAGTAAAAACACTTGGTCAACGTTATTCTGAGTTTTTTAGTATATTTGAACTAGTGTCTATTGTAATATTTACTCTAGAATACCTACTAAGGGTTTGGACAGCTAATGTCAATAATAAGTTCCAGGGAATAATCAAGGGCAGGATAAAATATGCCCTTACGCCTCTTGCTTTATTTGATCTTTTTTCAATAATACCATTTTATTTGCCTTTCCTCTCTATTGACTTAAGATTTTTAAGGATTACCAGACTTATAAGGGTGTTTAGGATATTTAAATTCTCTAGATATCTAAAAGCGCTTCAGATAATAATAAATGTAATAAAGAAAAAACGTCGTGAACTCTTTGTGACTATTCTGATAATCATAATGCTGATACTTACAGTATCAGTTATAATTTATGAATTGGAAAAAAATATCCAACCTGATGAGTTTTCAAACATTCCTGTAGCATTTCTTTGGGCCATCAGTGCATTTACAGCAATTGATTTCGGATTACGCCCTATAACAACAGCAGGCAAGTTTCTGACTGGCATTATCGGTCTTCTTGGAATCGGTATTATTGCGCTTCCTGCCGGTATTTTAAGCTCAGGGCTTATAGAGGAGTTTCAAAAAAAGAAAAAAGTCAAAAGGCGAATTTCCTATAAGAATTATTATTACAGAAGAAGCAAAAGATAGTAATTTCAAACTTTGGGCAATCAAATTATAAAGCCAATATTCTATTTCAACGCTTTCTTTAAAAGTTATTGCTGCTGCACTATTCGGGAAACCAACTTTGATTCAAACTCGGCTAAGGTATATGGGATATTACAGCAACGTAAGCCGGGGCAAAAGAAAGAAGCAGGGAAGTGGCCAATCTGAATATGTCTGACAGTCATTGCGATAATTTTTGGAGCCGTTAGCATTTTTACTCTTTCTACAGGAATACTGGATGCTGGGCCTGGGATGAGATCTCCTGATGGATTCCGGGCAGGATTTCTAGAATAGCAACCAGGGTGACTACCAGCCACAGGGCAGCAAGGCCAATTAAATAATTATACTCTCAAAGTTAAAAAAAGTTACAGTTATAAAAAATACAGCTACAGATTCTCTTTAAAAATCTATAGCTGTATCTGCTTTAAATATACTTTTTTATTTTTGTATGCTGCCCGGTTATTAATAAATTCCGCTTGACATACAAATTTTACAGAATTGTCTTACCACCTGACTGTTGCATCTGTAAAGCTTGTTGACGCAATTATTTCTCCATCAGGGCCAACTACATTTACAATAAATGTTCCATCGACACCACAAAGAGTGTAATGGTAATTGAAATTGCCGCCATTATTGGTAATTACAGTGTCTGAACCAGGGGTAAATGTACCATCTCCGGTTACAATTAAACCTTCTGGCGGCCTTATTATAACTATTGTATAGGCGGTCTTTGGTTCAAAATTCTTACCAAGAATTACAACTTTTTCATCAGGACTGTAATCTAATTTATTGGTAGTAACAACAGGGGATTTATCTTTAGCAGCAAAATTTTCTGATAAATTATTGCCCATAAATTTTGAATCCTGATTGCTTTTGCCATAAATCATTGCAGTCGGCAGAAAAGATAACGCAAAAACTGCTGCAACTATCATAACGACTGATAGTGTTTTTATTTTTTTTGAGAACTTCATTTTTCCTCCCTTTTGATGCTTGTCAAACAATTTTAAATTTATTACTAAACTTATAATATGTAATATATATATAAATGTCAATACTTATTTTAATTTATTAATTATAATATAATACATAAAACAATAAATAAAATAATTAATAAATATTGTGGCTTGTCTTATATCCGGAAAGCATGAGATTATTGTTTCCAAAGTAGATGGCAGCATTAGCCTTTTTCTTGGTTCAAAGGAAAGATATCTGGAATTATTTACAGTCTTTTTCAATCTTGAAATAAATCCGTTAATGTTTTTATCGTCTGCCTCAGGAAGGACTATTAAAAATTCATCTCCCCCGTATCTTACAAGGGTGTCAATTTTCCTTATCTGTGCTTCAAGTATATGGCCTATGCCTTTCAACACTTCATCTCCCATCTGATGGCCAAACCTGTCATTTATCTCTTTAAACCTATCTATATCTATCATAATAAAAGTAATAAAATATTTATACCTTTTTGACCTTTCAATCTCTCTATCAATGAAATTATTGAAATATCGCCTGTTGTAAACACCAGTCAAAGAATCCTTTTCGGCCTGTTCCCTTAAAGATTTCTGCAGCGAAATCCTCTTAAGAGCTCCTGCAATATGCCCCAGCAGAAGCTTGGACATCCTTATTTTCTCCTGGTTAAAGGAATCTCTGTTTTCAATAAAAAATACTGCCGCTCCAATATTTAATATAGGGGCACATAAAAAAGTAGAGATCCTTAGCTTTTTTAACAGTTTTTTCTTTGCGTCTTCTTCAAATTCTGATATTTTTATTATCTTAAAAACATTATCTGAGAAGGATGTTCAAACCCTGGATTTTTTGTTTGGAACTTGAAAGAAAAAGTTCATTCTCTTTAATTGCTGTTATAGTTAAAATAATATAAGGAAAGCATTAGATATTTTAGTGAAAAATCTTATTTTTTCAGCCTAAAATAGTAAAATCTATAATATTAATAATTATTCAGGAAGGATTTGGCTGAATTTTTTATTTTGCTTTTTGCTGCAAAGAACTTATCATAAGCAAAGTGCTTATATCTCAAATCTCAAATGTAGCTGCTGCCGGCCGGAATATGGAAAATGAAAGAAAAATGTGACTATAAATAAAAACTCTTTAACTAAAAAAAAGAAGATGGAGCTTGTGGCGCCTGCAGGCGGCTGGAACCAGCTTGTTGCCGCAATAAATGCGGGCGCCGATGCTGTCTATCTTGGGTTTAAAAGATTCAGCGCAAGAGCCTTTGCAGAAAACTTTGAATTTTTACAACTAAAAAAGGCTGTGGCTGCGGCCCACTCAAGTGGCGTAAAAGTATATCTTGCGTTTAATACCCTTATAAAAGATTCGGAACTTGAAGAAGCGGCCGGTTTATTAAACGAATATTTTTCATTTTGCACAGATGGAATAATAATTCAGGATTTGGGCCTATACCAGATACTTTCAGATCTTTTTCCCAAAATAAGGATACATGCAAGCACCCAGTTAAATATACACAATTTAAAATCCCTCGAATTATTAAAAGACTTAAATTTTGCAAGGACCGTTCTTGCAAGGGAAATGACTCTTGATGAAATAGCAGCTATGGCACCTGCAGCCGGCCGAAAGCCGGAAATAGAGGTTTTTGCGCATGGTTCACTATGTTACAGCTATTCAGGAAGTTGTTATTTCAGCTCATTTACAGGTTCGCGCAGCGGCAACAGGGGAAGCTGCACTCAGCCCTGCAGGATGAAATACAGCCTATTGGCATTGCCGACCGGCAGTAAAAATCAGGACGGTAAAGGTCCTGTCAACCCTGCAAACATGCTGTTGAAAAACTGCCACATTTTGAGCAAAAGTGATCTTTTTACTCTTGATATCCTGCCGGAACTTGCAAAAGCCGGTGTTACTGCACTAAAAATTGAAGGAAGGATGAAAACTGCAGAATATGTCGGGATAATCACAGCGCTGTACAGGAAATACCTGAACCTTTATTACTCAGGCTGCGATTCTTATTCTGTGTCAGCAGAAGATATTTACAAAGCAACACAGATTTATTCGAGAGAACTGGCCCACGGGTATTACAAAGAAGAATTTCCAAAGGACATTGTCTCGTTGAAAAAGTCCGGCAGCATTGGAAATTTCCTTGGAAGGATAACAAATATTGAATATAAAAACCCGGACAACCTTAAATCTCTCAAATCTGCATTCAATGAAACAAAAAACATAAAATCCGGCAGATCCAGTAGTTATAAGAAATACGGTAACCAGAATAAAAGTATATCCGGAAATCCAGTCAGTTTCGGCAATCCAGGCAATCCCATAAAAGTGTTGTTTATAAAAAGCAATTGGCCCGTTTCTGTTGGCGATATCCTGGAGATTTGGACAAACGCCGGGAACGAACAGATAAATGTCAGCAGTGCAAAGCTTCTTGAAATGGTAAAAGGCAAATATGTATATTCTATCGATACATCCGCCAAACTAAAATCTGGTATCGGTGACAGGGTTTTTAAATCTTTTGATTTTAATCTTGACAGGGAAGCCAAAAATTATTATTTAGCCGGGCTCAAAAATAATCCGGTAAAAGTCCCTGACGTAAAGCAGTTGGCAGGCACAGTACCGGTTGGTTATTTCGGCAAAAAATACAGGGAAGGTATGCCGGACAGGGCCAATGGATTAAAAATATCAAATCAAGCCATTTTTCCCTATAAAGGAGACCCGGGGTATAATGCATCATTAGCTGCCCCCAAAGCCGGGTTAAAAGTGGAGCTTTATGATATAAATTTTGTTGAAAAAATATTAAACACAGGTGTAAAAAGCATAGTCCTTAACAATTTCAGGCAGGCAGTAAATAAACTTGATTCAAACCCTGATTTGGTTAAATCTATCTGCAGAAAATGCAGTGAAAAAAAAATTGACCTTATAATCAAAACTCCGCAGATAATTTATGATAAGGATTTACCGGAACTGGCATCCGGGTTATCAAAACTTACAGCCGGCGGTATAAATTATTTCTCTGTATCAAACTTTGGAGTATTAAAAACATTAACCGGTCTTGCGAGTGGCGGAAATAATATATGCAGGGATATTGACAGAGCCAGGGATATAAACAGAGCCAGGGATATAAACAGAGCCAGATATATAGACACAACCACAGATATATATGGAGCCACAGAAATAGAGGGAGCCACAGAAATAGGCAGAAACCCAGATATTGAAAAAGACAACAGAGTAGAAAAAGTCCCTGATATAGGAAAAAACACAGGCGTAGGAAAAAACAAAGGCATATATAGAAGTATAAATATAGATATAAATTACGGCTTTAATGTCTTTAACCACAAAGCTGTTTCTTTTTTTTCCGGACTTAGCCAAAAGTACCGGGGCATTAACATAAAAGCTATCGGTCTGTCTCCGGAATTGAGTTTAAGTGAGATAAGAAATCTTATTTTTTTATCACCAGTTAATAAAGACTCGCAAAAACCTGCTTTTAACATTTACAGTTATGGGTATTATCCGGTGATGCAATCAAGGTTTAAACTTGAGTATCTTGATGAAAACAAACATGGGAGGCTGCCGGAATACTCCCTGGTAGATCAGAAAAATTATAATTTTAAAATTGTTGAGGACTACAATAAGAATATAATATTTTTAAGTTCAAAAAAAATCTGCACTTTATTTGACATCGCAGCAATTATATCCGGCGGTATAAGCAATCTTTATATTGATACAAGGACTTTTGGTATTGATGAAATAATTGAAATAGCAGGAACCTACCAAAAAGCGCTGGAATTTTACCGGAAAAATAAGACAAAAGAATTTGAAGCTTTCTTAGCGTCGGCCAAAAATAACAGGCTGTTTTCGGATTACACCAGGGGCCATCTTGAAAGGGAAGTGATGTGATTGAATAATTTTTATTAATTCTTTGGAAAATAATTACAAAAATAAAGGCCCCTGAAATAAAATCATAGGCTTTATTTATCGGATAGATTATTGGTGGGGCGGCGTATCCCACATACCTTTACTACCAAGTCCTTTTTGATTATTTATCTCAAGCAAAATAGGGCTTACCTTTTACATGATTTATAAAGATTTTATAACAGCCTGCTATCAGGAAGCATCTGACTGTGTTTCTAAAATCTTTATTTTCCTGGTGCTGCTTATATCAAACATCAGAACCTCGGTGCTGATTTCTCCGTTAAAGGACTGGTAGAATATCCTGGCTCCGTCCGGTGAGACATCCAGAAGCCTGTCATCCATATCATTATTCGTAATGTTTCTCAATTCTTCCCCATTAGCATTCATTATGTATATTTCAGGATACATATCAGAATTAAACACAATACTCTTACCCTCTTCTGCCCATAAAGGCAGCCTTCCGTAAGACATGGTTTCTGTAAGCTGTTTTGTTCCGCCGGTTAATAAATCAAGAACAAAGACCTTAAATAGCATGCTGTCGATAAATCCTGCTCTGTAAACAATTTTGCTTCCGTCCGGGGAAAATGAGAGGTCATTTTCAAAATATTCATCATTTGTATGTTTCTGCTTGTCAGATCCGTTAATTCCTATTGAATATATGTCACAATCACCTTCTTCATTCGAAACATAAAATATTCTGCTGTTATCCGGGGAAAATACTGCTCCGTAATTTTCCTTGTTGTTTTTTACTGGATTATCTTTGCCGCTTCCGTCTGAATTCATTACAGTAACGTCAGTATTTCCCATTTCATCTGAAGAAAAACATATTTTTGTTCCGTCGTTTGACCATCTGGGAATAAAATCTCCGTAATCATTATCAGTTATATTTTTTAAACCAGTTCCGTCTGTGTTTATTATATAGACATCATAATCACCGTCATCATCAGAATAAAAGAGTATCTTTTTCCCGTCAGGTGCCATCTCAGGAGAATAGCTGTTATAATTTTCATCAGTCACTTCCCTTATAAATTCTCCGGTAAGGCTGTCGGCAAGTATCATGTATTCAATCCCGTATCCTGTAGTAGATACGCCCAGAGACATAATCTGGCCGCTCCTCTCAACTTCCTGTTCTTCTGCAGCCTTTTTAGTTTCCTCTTTAACAGTTGTGCTTGAAGATGCAGAGGAAGTTTCTAAAAGGGGTGCCTGCTCTTGCGTGTCTTCGATGTTTGGAGCTGCTTCATTTGGAGCACATGAAAATAAAAAGGAGGCAGTCAGCACCAAAGAAAGAATTAACAAAAAAATATTTTTTTTACTCAATTTTTCTCCTGTTCATAAATATCAGCTTAGTAAGTGCTGTAATATTTTATATTAATTATCATCAATAATCTATGAGGTAGATCCGTTAACTTGCCCTAAATGCGGGGGCAGCATGAGAATAATTGCTTTTATTGAAATACTGTAAGGTTAGAAGAAAGATACTTGACTGGTTTTCAAGGAAAATAAATGATTAATTGGGAAAAAATCTTGGTAATTATCTCATTTCTATATGGGGGATCCAAAAGTAAGTTCTTATAATTTTCGGCCTTATAAGGTTTATCCCCTATATTGCAATTGCACTTCTTATAGTTGAAGTAGCGATGTGGGTAATATTTGGAATTAAGAAATATAGATGGCTAAGGTTACAGGGATTACGATTACAATATTTGCGATAATTTTTGGAGCCATTTTCACTCTTTCTGCAGGAAGACTGATGCCTGGACCTGGCATGAGACCTCGTGATGGATTCGGGAAGGATTTCCAGAACAGCAACCAGGGTGACTACCAGCCACCGGGCAGCAAGGCTAATTAAAATAATAATGCTCCCAAAGTTAAAAAGAGTTGCAGTTATAATAATACAGCTACAGATTCTCTTTAAAAATCTATAGCTTTAATGATTTTTTTTATTATACTTTTACGAGACGATAGTTTAACAATAAATTCTGCTCATACTGCAATGTTTATCCGGCAATATACATGAAACATTGTTTCTTTATCAATTATGGACGCGAAATTAGAATTATCTTTCCTGGCAACTTAGTAATTTTACTTTTTCTCATTAACAGATTATTATAAATAAATTGTTAATCATTGCAGCAATTCCGTTTAGTCTTATTGATTTATTTTTTTAATTTATTTTTAGTATTCGGGTTTCTTTTGAGAGCTTTAAGAAATAACTTTTTAATATAAATTGGAACCTTTCTTAGGAAAAGGTCATTATGGTAATAAGTTGTTATATGGTCATGGCCGGAAAGCTCACTTAAGTTTTCTTTTACAATATGCACTATATCCTCAGTGACCAATACAATAAGACAATCTCCAGGGTAGATACGAGTATTGCCACGCGGTATTTTTTCTTCTGAACCTCTTCTGATACTTATCATCAGGCAACCCTCTGGCCAGAAAATGTCTTTAATCAACTGGTTGTCCAGCTTTGAACCTATAACTACCGGGACTTCAAGCATAATCTTTGTTTTTGATGAAACCTTAAAGTCATAATATTCTTCGTTTGCAAGACTTCTCTTTAACAATGATTCATAAATAGGTTCTGAACCTGTCAGGTTTGCAATTATATAGGCTGTAAAAACAACTATTGAAAGTGGCAGCAGGTGTTTAAACGAACCAGTCATTTCTGTAATAAGAACAATGCCTGTAATGGGCGCTCTGATAATAGCTGCAAAATAACCTGCCATTGAAAGAATTATAAAATTATTTATATATACTGAATCAATGTTGAACATATTTGTTACAAGTGTTCCAAATAAACTGCCGAAAATCGCACCAATGACTAAAAGAGGTAAGAATATTCCTCCCGGCACGCCGGACCCATAACTGATTATAGTAAAAATAAATTTTACTATGAGTAATATTACTACAGCTCTAATAGCAAAATTATTTTCTGTCAGTGAAGTTATTAATTTATTTCCACTTCCCAGGACCTGTGGATAAAAAATGCTTAGTATTCCGGCAATTATAAAAGGTATCACTGGTCTTAATTGAACTGGTATAATTTTTAACTTTACATAGAAGTCTTTAGTTTTAAGAAGCATAAAATTAAAAAATACCCCAAATAAGCCTATAAATATCCCTATAATTAAAAGGTAATAATAATAGTTTAATGGTAGCGCTGATATTTCTTTGAATGTAAATATTGGATTTAGGCCAAAAAATTTAACTGAAATAAAATCTGCCGTTATCGACGCTGAAACAGCTGAAAGCAAAATAAGGGGAGAAAAACTTTTATGCACTTCTTCCAGAGCAAAGATTACACCTGAAAGCGGAGCATTAAATGCAGCAGCAAGACCAGCACTTGCACCACTTGTAATGTGAAAACTTTCTTCAGTCTTTAATCTCTTAAAAATCCGATTATATCCCTGACCAACTGCTGCGCCAATCTGCACGGAAGGCCCTTCACGCCCCAGAGAGAGTCCTAAACCTATTGCAAGAATGCCACCTACAATTTTACCTAGGATTACTCTCCACCAGCTCATGCTTAATTTCCTCTGCAGCACACCCTCGACTTGTGGAATACCGCTGCCTCTCACCATTGGTTCTATTTTGATTATGAACCCAATAAGGATAGCTATGCCTATAAGTACAATAAAAATTATTGGTATGAGCCAGAGTCTGCCAGGGATAAATGAGTATGCAATTGAACTATATTGACTGATCTTATCAATTGAAAATCTGAAAAAGACTATCAGTAAACCCACAAAGATACCAATAAAAATTCCCTCAAAAATTAATCTTAAACTCAATCCGTACCAGGATTTTAAGGTATGAGAAGTACTGTGGTTTAAATCATTTTTTTTCTTTCTCATTCTTTTTCTGCTAATTTAGGAAATTAATAACTTCTTATTTTATAGCATAATAGATTTAATAAATAATATAAATGGTTTTACGATTTTTATGTGATGTGTAATTATTACAATATGAATGTTTTGATTATATTTACAATCAGGTAGAGATGATTGGGAGGTCTAAAGAAGCTAAAAAAGATTAAGTTCTATTTTCTGCAAAATTATTGAATTTAAATAATTTGTAAATATGTTTTATAATAAACAGTGAAGTTAAATTTTATTTAATAAAAAAGGCAAAGATATGGATTATCAGGGATTTAATGAAAAAAACAGGCTTATAATTGTTTCCAACAGAATCCCCTATAATATTACAAGAGTAAACAATGAAATTACCTATAAAAAAAGTGTAGGTGGGCTGGTAACGGCTTTGGATCCTATTTTAAAAAAAACTGGTGGCTTGTGGATAGGTTGGAGCGGGCTATCTGGAAAAAGTAAGTTTATTGAAAAAAAAATAAATATACCAAGCGATACCAGTAATTCTTATGATTTAAAAATAATAAACCTTTCAAGTAGTGAAATAATAGATTACTACAGAGGTTTTTCAAACAGAACACTTTGGCCCTTATTTCATGGGTTTATTTTCCAAAGCTATTTTGACTCTGCTTATTGGAGATCTTATTTAAAGATAAACAAGAAATTTGCCAATGAGGTTCTTTCTGAAATTACTGAAGAAGACATAATCTGGATACATGACTATCATCTTGCTTTAGTCCCCGGAATGCTTAGAAATAAAAATGACAATTTGAAAATTTTATATTTCCTGCACATACCTTTCCCGAATTTTGAAACCTTAAGAGTCTTGCCTTGGGCATCACAAATACTTACGGGAATCCTCGGTTCAAATACTATAGGGTTTCAGACAAGAAGAGATGCTATTAATTTTCTTGCTTGCTGTAAGGAAATTTTAGGTTTGGAAGTCGATTTTTATAAATTTATGGTAAGACTAAACAATAGGTTTGTCCATGTAATAAACCTTCCGATAAGTATTGACTACAATCATTTTTCAAGCTATGCCAGTAAAAAAGAAACTATTGAGCTGGAAAATAAAATAAAAAAATCATTAAAAAATATAAGAATTGTTTTAAGTGTTGAAAGGCTGGACTACACCAAAGGGATAAAAGAAAGAATCAGGGCAATAGACTATTTTTTTGAAACTTATCCAGAATATAAAAGAAAAATTATTTTTCTTCAGATTGCAGTTCCAAGCCGGTCAAAAATTGAGGAATATATAACATTGAAAAAAGAAATTGATGAACTTACGGGTAAAATAAATGGAAAATATTCCCATGAAATGTGGTCTCCTATTACTTATATCTATAAATCGCTCTCTCAGGAAAATCTTATTGCATATTACAAAGTAGCAGATATATGTCTCGTAACTTCTTTAAGGGACGGTATGAACCTGATAGCAAAAGAATTTGTAACATGCAAGCTCGATGGAAGGGGTGTTTTAATTCTAAGCAAATTTGCCGGTGCAGCCGAAGAAATGAAAGAACGCTCTGTTCTTATTAATCCATATAATATTGAAGAAATTGCAAATAAAATTAAACTTGCGCTTGAATTTGACGAAAAAGAAAAGATACATAATATACTTATGCTCCAGGAGCAAGTAAAACAAAATGATGTATTTAAGTGGTGCAAGAATTTTTTAAATTATTTTTATTTGAACCAAACCTGAAATATTGGAGAAAAGAATTAGTTTTTTATTTGAAGATAACCTCTTATTAAATGAATTAAAAAAAAGAATAGAATATTCAGGAAAATTTTTTTTATTTCTTGATTATGATGGCACCCTTGCAAGAATAAGAAAAAATCCCCTAAGTGCTTCTTTAAGCAAAAATAAAATAATGTTGCTTAAAAAAATAAGTAGAAACAAAAAGATAGTAATGACTATAGTGAAAGAGCTTCTTCACATTAATGGGTATTTTTCATATTTTTCTTCTGCAGAAAAACCCGGTTATAGTGGAGTAGCCATATAACAGACTGTTTTCGGATTACACCCGTGGGCATCTTGAAAGAGAAGTGATGTAATTGAATAATTTTTATTAATTTTTTGAAAAATAATTACAAAAACAAAAGCCCCTGAAATAAAATCAGAGGCTTTATCTATCTGATAGACTATTGGTGGGGCGGCGTATCCCACATACCTTTACTACCATCGCTGGCGTAATAGTTGCCTTGCCTATTTCTCAATAATCATTAACTATTTTCTTACTCAATCTTAATGTACAACAAATCAAGAATTTTTTCAAAATTTATTCTAGTTTCTTAATTCTGCCATATTTTAACATACTGATTATTTTTGAATCAGTAACATCATACATAGTTGTTACGGAAAGACCGCAAAAATCATCTAATCTTCCTACAACAAGAATATTATCGGTAAATCTTTTTATATACTCAACGCTATTTGAATATTTAGGATTTGTTCCTATGTAATCGGGTGATTTAATAATTGCCGGTATCCGACTAAAATATTTATTAAAACAATTTGTTGTCCTATATCCATTTCTAGGCAGCGGCACCACAACTTTTGTTGCAAAAAAACTTGGCAGAAGTTGGATAGGGATTGAAAAAGATAAAAAATATTTTATGGTTGCTGAAGAGCGAATGAACAAATAAATTTAATCATGATCAGTAAAATCTCAAGAAAATCATTTTTGAAATACTTTAACTACCAGATTCTACTAATAGCTCCGATTCATTGAATTCTCTTTTAAAGGGTTCGTCGATACGTATTTATGAGCGGTAGCGAGACCATGATAATGGGAATTTTAGCATCAGTGTCTCGGAAATGTTGTGATAGGTTGATTAAAACTTCCAGTTCATCTATATAATTTTTTCCTAAAAATCCAGCATATAGCTTTAGGCAGCAAAATAGTTTCTCCAATCTAAATTTAGATAATCTCAATTCCCGTCTTAAGAATATCATCTACCGGCCCTATATGTTCTATGTAATCTTTCATGGTATAAGGCTGGGGCTGTATATCTATCTTATATTCTAATGCCTGCATCAGAAGGAAGGTAAGTCCCTCCAATCGAGACATACTCTCAAAGGCAGGAGAAAATACCGCGAGGTCTACATCACTGTCCTTGGTGAAGTTGCCTTTCGCATACGAACCAAACAGGACAACCTTCTCAATATGGATCTGCTGCTTTAGTTTGTTGATGTAATCCGTTGTTACACTAAGAACCTCCCGAGGGACTTTACCCACTCGAACACCTCCTTTGACTTATCCATGAGCTCCTGTGCTTCTACTTTTGTCAGCGTGGATGTCAGCTTCTCTTTATAAATCGGATATCTTGCCGATATATAGAAGGCCAGTAGCCTTACAAACACTGGAATATACTCACTTTTACGGAGGTCAAAGTCCTCATCCGATATATGTTCGAGAAACTCTTCCCGATCACATAGGTTATTAAATACAAGGGCTATGTTATGGGTTCTGACAGGTTCTTCCCCAGTGTAAAGAACATATGTACCCTTGACTATCTTCTCAATAGCCTGTTGGCACATGAATACAGAGTACAAGTATCTTCCAGTATCGAACATAACCTCAGCCGTATCAAGATCATACTGCGCATATTCTTCCCAGTGCCCATACTTCTCCTTATTATCCATTCTGCTAATCCTCCTCATCAACCTATGGTAAAGTTCTTCTCGGATAATATATCCCTTCATCTCTATTTTAACACATTTCTTTCCTGAAAGTGTTCTATTTGTTTCATGCTGTTTTATGAGATACTTTTTCAACAACAAAAAATGCTCGGCCTAGGGTTGCACACTCGTGCCGGGTAAATTATTTGAAAATAAGACTATATTCTAGACATTATCGCATGGGTGAGAAGAACTATTCCAAGGAAAGCTTGCTATTATAGAGTACATTAAATATTATGGATTAGGGTAAAAAAGAAATACTTTTTAGTCTTGTTTTACAACTAAAACTCGTTTTGAGATAACCTCTAAGTATAATTTTATTTAGGAAATATAATAAATTTTAAAAGGGATAAAGAAATGAAAAAATCAATTGGTAAATTTGAAAGAATGTATCCGAATCCTGCTGTCATGGTTTCCTGCAGCGATGGAGTAAAAGATAACATTATAACTCTTGCATGGGTGGGGACAGTTTGCAGCAATCCTCCCATGATTTCTATTTCCATAAGGCCCTCAAGGTACAGCCACGGCCTTATAAGCATTTCCAAAGAATTCGTTATCAATATCCCGGATAGTAAATTGATTGACGCATGTAATTATTGCGGCACAAAATCGGGAAGGGATGTTGATAAATATAAGGAAGCAAATCTTACCAGGGAAAAAGGGGCCTTCTTAAAAACACCGATGATTAAAGAATGCCCTATAAGCATAGAATGCAAAGTAGGCAAAATCATCAATCTTGGAACCCATGACATGTTTATTGGAGAAGTTTTAAACGTGAATGCAGATGAGGAAATAATATATGCTGATGGAGATATAGATTATAACAAGATTGACATGCTCTCATATCTCATGGGATATTATTTTAAAAACAGCATAATCTGACTTTCTTCATTTAAGATTTTAAAGAGTTTTTCTTCATCTTTTATCTCAAATCTTTTTGCTGTTTCTTTCCCAAAATTAAAGAGTTCCCTCCATTCTCTTTCTGCAAGCGAATCTTTATAGGACTTGAACATCTCCTTAAATAGTTCACTGCGGCTCTTGTCTTCTCCGCCTAAGTCGAGCCCGCAGTTGTTGCAGAAGTGGTCGCAGGCGTAGTTCCTGTTGTGGTGTCCGTAGTTGCCGGAGCAGCATCTATCTGGATTGTTACTGTTGACCCGAAGTTTAAATAAGAGCCTGCAACAGGAATTTGCGTTTTCACCTTTCCTGCAGCTGTCGAATCGGGTAATATAGCAACAACAAAGCCAAGACCTTCAAGCAGGCTGACAGCATCCGCTTTTTGCATTTTTACAACATCCGGCACTTTTATGCCGATGCTTATTTTAATTATGACTTCCGTGGACTTGGAATACACAGTTCCTGATTCGGGAACCTGTGCAAATATCTTGTCTATTTCTTTGTTGCTTTCCTCTTTTACGATTGTAACATTTTTATAGCCAGCACTTTTTAACATGCTCAAAGCATCTGCCTCGCTCATTCCTTTGACTTCCGGAACCGTACTTTCAGGGTTTTCGCCCTTACTTACATACAGGGTGACAGGCGTACTTTTTGTGACTTTTGAATAAGCCGCCGGTTCCTGTGCAAATACATTACCGGAGGGCTGTTCAATGTTGAAATCGTATACAAAATTAGGAGCTGCCAATCCTGAGGACGCCAACGTCTGGGATGCGGCATCTTTTGATAATCCCTTTAAATCCGGCATATCGTAAGTTGTAAGTCCCTGGCTCACATATAGATTTATGCTTAAGGGCTCGCCGGTTAAAGATTCCAGGATTGTCTCAGGCGCAGGATCCGTCTTAAAAATTATATTTTCGTTGAAGGTATCATTAAATTCATAAATCTCATTTATTACAAAATTAAGATCTGTAAACATCTGTCTGACATCATTAATATTCTGTCCTGTCACGTCGGGTACAGGAACTTTATTGTGAATATTGCAAACCTCGGTAGGCTCTTTGCCTTTTTCAAATATCATAAACCCCAATGATTCTTTCGGGCACCAGAATACAGGCAAAAGTCCTGACTCTGTGCAGACTTGTACATCTATAAGTTCAGTCGAACCGGAACTAAAATCTGTTATAGGAATGTCCTTTAAAGCAAGGCTCATAAACTCCCTCCATATATCTGCAGGGTAAGACCCTCCTGAAACTGTTCTTCCTCCAATTTTATCCATCGGCTTGCTTGACTCCAGATATCCCATCCATACGACTGTTGCAAGCTCGGGGGTATAGCCGCCGAACCATGCGTCCTTATAGTCGCTTGTGGTCCCGGTTTTGCCGGCGGCGGGCCTTCCGATGTTTGCGCCTTTCCCGGTGCCTTCCGTTATTACTCTTTCAAGTATTTTTGTCACAAAATATGCAACAGGAGTTTCCAAAATCCTGTGGTTTTTCTCGTTTTTATCAGGGTCATACTCATACAGGACCTTGCCTTCAGAATCTGTTATTTTTAAAATGCAGACAGGCTCTTTGTACATGCCGCCCGAAGCCAGCGTTGTAAATATTTTCGCAACATCAAGCGGTGTAATACCTTTTTCAAGTCCTCCAAGGGCAATGGCAGGATTATTTCCTATATCCAGTATATCCATTTCGGAAAGAAGTTTTTCAACATTTTCGGGGCCGACTTTCATCATAAGCTGCGCGTATACCACATTGACCGAACTGATTGTTGCATCCACTACAGTCATTTCCGGAGTTTCATAGTTCTTTCCTCCATAATTTTCAACCTTCCAGTCAGGGCCCGACGGCATATCTATGACAATCGGTCCGTTAGGATTGTATTTATCATTAGGGGACATGTGCTGCTGTATAGACTCCATTAAAACCGGTACCTTAAATACTGAACCAGGCTGTCGTTTGCCCTGCGTTGCTATGTTGAATTTGTTTGTGCCATAGTCTTTGCCGCCGATAAGCGCATATATAAAACCATTTTTTGGGTCAACTGAGACGAGCGAATATGATGGTCCAGGGTCATCCGGAAAGACTTTGGTGATTGATTCCTCCGCTTTCTGCTGAAGGTTTACATCAAGGGTCGTATATATCCTTAAGCCCCCTTTAAATACGTCAGTGTCCGAAAACTTTTTATCATAAAGCTGCTGTTTTACAAAGTCTATAAAATATGGGGCAAAACGGCTTTCTTCCAAACTGCTGGATTCTGCGCCTTTTTTATTTAACTGAACAGGCGCCGAAAGTGATTCAAGATAAATATCATTATCAATAAAGCCCTGTTCGTTCATAAGTTTTAATACAAGGTTTCTCCTGCTCTTTGCATTTTCAATGTTATTTAAAGGATTATAATTTTCTGGCGACCTTACAAGCCCTGCAAGAAGTGCAGCCTGCGGAACATCCAGTTCATTTGCCGAAATGCCAAAATATGTCTGTGCGGCCTTTTCTATTCCGTATGAGCCGGCGCCAAAGTATATTGTGTTAAGATACATCTCCAGTATCTTGTCTTTGGTATAGTTTCTCTCTATCTGGATAGCTATAGCTGCCTCATTTATCTTCCTCCTTAAGGTCTGCTCCGGGTTGAAGTATACATTTTTTACGTATTGCTGTGTTATTGTGCTTCCGCCCTGTACAATTTCCCTTGACTTTATATCAGCAACAAAGGCTCCTATTATTCTTCTATAATCAACTCCCTGGTGGTCATAATATCTTTTGTCTTCCACTGCAATTATTGCATCTTTTATATTTTTTGATATTTTATTAAACGGAACTATCTCCCGGTTTTCTTCGGCGTGAAACTCGGTTAAGAGGCTTCCGTCTAACGCATAGACTTTGGATGTCTCTGCTATCTGGGAAGGGGTAAGTTCCTCAAGTGTCGGGATGGAGCGCATAAGTAAAAATCCGCCAATGATACCGACAAATAATATAACTGCAAGACATATCAAGAATGTTATCAATGCCGCAAAAAGACAGCCTCTGCCTTTTTTCTTTGTTTTAACATCGTTCATTTAAAATAACCTCATTTAAAAAGACTAAAAAATTTTTAAATTACAGCATTGCCCTATCCCGGCAAACTGATATATCTCCGAAATCCGGCAACCTGCCCCATTTCTGCAGTACGGCAAACTGATATATCCCCGAAATCTGCCCCGTTACGGCAACCTGCCCCATTTTAAGACGTTTATATATTCTAATTGTTTTTTACCATTAAAGAAAAAATAAATCAAAACAGCCTATTGCCCACAACCGGCTGCCTGTTTTTTATAATTGTTTTATTGATTTCTTAAAAAGCTTTAACGTATATATAAACTTACCGGTTTAATTATAAAATATCAGACATTTATGAATATTAGACATCATCATATTAGCTATGCTAATATTTAATGCAAATTTTTAAGGTGTTTTTTTATTTTTATCTTATAAATAGTCTGGTTTATTCATATTTTTAAAAAAAGGGTCATAAAAAATGGAAAAAGATTTAAAAAAACAATTGGAAGTCGCCTGCCAGGGAACGGAAGACATACTGATAAAAGATGAGCTTATAAAAATGCT
>JBBQDW010000024.1:0-20016 GCA_038320085.1 Candidatus Humimicrobiales bacterium | reverse complement strand
GCCTTTAAATTTGGTGACGATATCTCTACGGACCTGATTACGCCCGGAAGGTATTTTCATCTTCGTTCAAATCTTGGGGAGCTTGCAAAACATGTGCTGGAAGACGCGGATCCTGAATTTGCAAAAAAAGTAGGCAAAGGTGATTTTGTAGTGGGCGGCAGAAATTTCGGGCTTGGCTCAAGCAGGGAGCATGCCCCTACCATAATCAAGCTTGCAGGTGTCGGCGCAGTGCTTGCAAAATCTTTTGCACGGATTTTTTTTAGAAACAGCATAAATATCGGACTTCCGATACTAATATGTGATACGGATAAAATCGATGACGGGGACAAGCTCCAAATCGATCTGCGCAAAGGAGTCGTTAAAAATATATCAAAAAATATTGAGCTTGCATTTAATCCGCTGCCCGAAGTCATGATAAAGATACTTTCTGACGGCGGCCTGGTGGAACATATAACTAAAAATAAGGGGTTTAATCTATGAAACATATAATAACACTAATACCGGGCGACGGAACGGGCCATGAAATCACCAATGCCACAAAAAGAGTCGTTGAAGCAACCGGAGTTGATATTGAATGGGATATTGTGCATGCCGGCGCTGAAGTCTACGAGAGTGAAGGCACAGTTCTTCCTGAAAATGTACTTGAATCTTTAAGGAAAAACAAAGTCGGCTTAAAGGGCCCCTTAACCACACCTATAGGTACAGGATTTCGAAGTGTCAATGTCGCCATGCGCAAGATCTTCGATTTATATGCCTGCGTGCGGCCATGCAAAAGCTACAAGGGTGTGCGGAGCAAATATGAAAATATAGATATTGTAATAATTAGGGAAAACACAGAGGACCTTTATGCAGGTATAGAATTTGAAGAAGGCAAAAAAGAAACTGCTGATCTTATAAACTTTATCGCCGGGATTAATGATACCCCCATAAGAAAAGACAGCGGCATTTCCATCAAACCAATTTCGATTACAGGCTCTGAGAGGATAATCAGGTATGCATTTGAATATGCAAGAAAAAATAACCGCAAAAAAGTCACCGGCGTCCATAAGGCAAATATTATGAAGTACACTGACGGGCTTTTCCTGAGTATTTTCAAAAAGGTTGCTGCAGAATATCCTGATATCGCTTCGGAAGACAGGATTGTTGATAACATGTGCATGCAGCTTGTCCAGAAACCGGAACTGTACGATGTTTTGGTTCTTCCAAATCTTTACGGAGATATACTTTCTGATCTGGCTGCAGGGCTTATTGGGGGATTGGGAGTCGCGCCGGGGGGAAATATAGGGAGCGAGCTGTCATTGTTTGAACCGACTCATGGAAGCGCGCCAAAATATAAGGGGCTAAACAAGGTAAACCCGGTTGCGCAGATGCTTTCTGCTGTTATGATGCTTAGGCACATTGGGGAAAACAGCTGTGCGGATATTATGGAAAAAGCAATTACTAAAGTCATTGCAGATGGAAAATATGTGACATACGACATGAAGCCTTCGCCGGATGACCCCACTGCAGTAGGTACGAGCCAGATGGCGGATGCAATAATAGAAGAGATAAAAAAAATAAGAGTAATCAAAAAAGACAGTTTTAGCGGTAAAATAGAAACCACTTCGATAAATGAAAAAGATATTTAAGCATTCGCTACTCTGTATGATAGCATGGAGGCTGCATTCTAAAAAAATACATCTTACGCTTTAGACTGCTTGTCTTGCCGGGATTCTTTGAAATTTGCATTTTTTCCATAAAGATTTTATTATCTCCAGAAAGCAAAAGCATAAATCAATCGAAAAATGCCGAAGAATTCAAAGATAACAAAAGCAGTATTATTAAGTATTGTTCCTGTAGCCGCAGCTGTAGGGCTCTATTTTTTGTCCCTTTATAGCAATATCCTGTCCCTCACCTTGATAGAGCTTACTTCCGTTATTTTTGGCGCATGCCTTTTTGTTTTGGCAATAAGCACAACTTATCTTGCAAAAAATTCATTTATGGTTCTGCTTGCAACCGTATTTCTCACAAGCTCGGCTTTGGATTTTTTAAATATCATGTCTTACCAGGGTTTAAATCTATTTGGGAGTCAGGCTGCCAATCTTTCTGCGCAATTATGGGTTGTGGCAAGGTTTATCCAGATTGCCGGTATGTTTGCAGCAGCTTTTATAATTAAAAAGATGCTTACAAAAAGGTTCACTATCTTTATATCAATTTTTTTTCCGTTGATTTTTATAATAATTGTATTAAGTATTTTCGTATTTAAAATATTTCCGGTAAGTTTTGCTGACGGCCAGGGCTCCATTTTGGCTAAAAATATAATTGAATATTCTATTATCGCGCTCGCTTTGGGCTCAGTAATTATTTATACAGTAAAACGAAAAATAATCGGCCGTCATAACTATTTATTTACTCTATTATCAATTTCATTTTTTATTTTAAGCGAACTGACTTCTATTTTGCCGGCAGATTCATTAGGATTGCTGAATTTATTGGGGCATTTGTTTAAACTGGCTTCCTTCTATTTCGTATTCCGGTTTTTCATTGAAACAAATATCAGGGATCCTTTTACAATTTTATTTAATAACCTGAAAGGCACAAATGAGCAGCTGCAGTTTGCTTCTACACATGACAACCTGACAGGTTTTTTAAGTGGGAAATCTATGATTGAAGAATTTAAAAAACAATTCGAAATTGCAAAAAGGTTTGAGAAACAGTTTTCTGTAATCATTATAGATATTGACGATTTCAGCAGGATAAATGATCAATTCGGCCATCCTGCCGGTGATACGGCCCTAAGTTTTCTTGCGGACATAATCAAAAATTCACTCAGGGAGGTAGATATAAAAGGCAGGTATGGTGGAGATGCATTTATTGTTGCGCCGTTGGAAGTCGATTCAGCCAATGCAATTGCAATTGCCCAGAAAATCCAGGATAATCTCAACGCTTCACTTCTGCAGGGGGAAACTATTTTTGGCAAGTTCCAGGTAAGTGTCGGAGTATCCGGGATAAGGTCTGACAGGACCATTGAAGAAATATTTGCAAAAGCTGAGCAAGCGCTTCTAAAAAGTAAACAATCCGGCGAGCACAGTGTTACTCTGATTATGTAAATTTACTGCCTTATTATTTAAAAGAATTGCTGCTCCATGCATTTATAAGCTTAAATGATTATAAGCCCAGTACTGCTAAGTTCAACAATTATCCCGATTTTGGCGCCATTTTAAACGAATATATTTTATATATGATAAACCAGGTACAGCAAAAGCCTGGTTTAAGGGTCATAATAGGCAAGCTGATTAAAAAGCTGATTAAAAAAGGTAAAATAAATCGGCCTATTAAAAAACCTGTTTAAAAGAAAAAATGGTTTAAAAGAAAAACAGGTTAATAAGAAAAGCAGACTAAAAAAGGTAATACAAATCAGCGCATTAAAAAACAGCGGACAAAAGGCAGGAACAGTTGAAAAAAACTGATAGATCAAATTTCAATGAAAAATGTCTGGGGAAATATATCAAATTAACAATTAAATTATCATCGATATTTATATGTATATGCATGCTTGCTTTCCTTCTCGGCGGATGTATAAACAAAACAGAAAGACAACAGGTACAGGAAAATATGACTCCCGGTGAGGCGACAATGACCATAATAGAACATAATATTTCCGGGGATGATGCAAATAATGCAAATGACGCGAGCGATGCAGGCGATACAAGTGATGGCAGTAATGACGGTAGTGGAAGCAAAAATGGCCCCGCCGCCGGCACAGCCGCAACTCCTGGAAATTTTATTGAAAACAGGGTTGAAAATATGCCTTATTATTTTATTGCGATTCAGAATGAGACAAACAATAAAACGGGTGGCGAAAAAGCTATAGAAGAAAGTTATCCTTACCTTGCAGAGATGATAAGCAAAGCGGATGAGTATGACATAAAACTAACCTTGATGTTTTCTGCTCAGTGGGCAGCCTACATAGTATCCAGCCCTGACAGGATGGCAGTGCTCAATGGCTGGAAAGATAATGGACATGAGATAGCCGGCTTTCATCGTGGTATATATGATGAAAACTGGGACGGCTTTACCAATTATTCCATACAGGAAGCAAAGCAGATAAGGCTTGAAACCGGGAAGACAGACGAAAAATATAACGGAACGTTAAATGATTTAATTATTGAGCTCAAAAAAATAAATCCAGGCATTAAATCCGGATGTTTCAATAATGAGGGTCTCAACGATGAGAGTCTCGGTGATGGAAGTCTCAACGATTCGAGCCTCAGTGATAGGAGTTCCAAAGATGAGAGTGTCAGTGATGGAAGTCTCAACGCTTCGAGTCTCAATTACGATAAAAACAAAGATATCCTGCCTGATGAGATAATATACGGCACATGTTCCGGATTTTCAAATTGTGCGGGATGCAAAGAAAGGCTTGCAGATACCGGTCCTCAAAAGGGGATAAATGAGTTTATTCTGGCCGCTGCTGTAAACGGAATCGAAAGGCATTATTTATCGCACTTTCAAATTACAACCCAGCAATCCCTAAATCAGGCAATAATGATTGTTGAAAAACTTAACAGCAGTGCTGTCTACGGGTCTGTTACTCAAAGCGCAAAGGAGCAGACGCCATTTTTTTATGCGTATCTTGATTACCTGCACTCCCTTGACCCTGAAGGCTTAAACAGCAAAACCCTTGCTTTGGTTATTGAAAAACAGCTTTTACCGGAGAGGACCTTATTCAAATAAGGGACAACCGGTGATACCGATTCAGTAAAACATCAAACAGACAAACTTATTCAATAAGCATCAAACGGCATCAACGATTTAAATAAATACCAACAGGCGTTATTAGTTCAGGGAAATATTAAACCGCGTCACCATTAAAATTAGGTTTTAGTGTTTTAATGTCATGCTGAATGTCATACCTTTTACGCTATAAATAATTTTTAAGGGAAATATTGGCCAAACAGTGATAAAATTAACCACAGTATTATTTTTAAAAAAGAGGGGCACAATGGGAAGTATAATTGAAAAACAATATAAAGTTGCTCAGGAGAGGTATGCGGCAGCAGGTGTTGATACTGAAAAGGCCCTGTCGGTCTTAAAAGGTGTGCCCATTTCAGTAAATTGCTGGCAGGGAGATGATGTCAGCGGTTTTGAAAGTACTGACGCGGCCCTTGGCGGCGGCGGCATTATGGTAACAGGGGGTTATCCCGGAAAGCCGCGGAATATTGATGAACTAAGAAAAGATACCGAAAAAGCTTTTTCAATGATTCCCGGAAAGAAAAAACTTGCTCTTCATGCGATGTACGGCGACTTTAATGGAAAGTTTCAAGGCAGGGATAAGATAGAAACTAAGCATTTTGAAAGCTGGGTTGACTGGGCGAAATCAAACAAGGTGGGCCTTGACTTTAACCCGACACTTTTTTCACACCCCTTTGCTGAAGACGGGTATACACTTGCATCAATCAATGAGAAAATAAGAAAATTCTGGGTGGAACATGTTAACAGGTCAAGAGAAATCTGTGATTTTATGGGCGGCAGTTTAAAACAGGTATGTTCCAACAATATCTGGATACCTGACGGCTCAAAGGATATTACAGTCAACAGGCTGAAGCATCGTGAGAAACTTATAAAATCCCTCGATGAAATATTTGCAAAAAAATATTCCGACAAAAACATCCAGGATTCCCTGGAGCCAAAACTGTTCGGTATCGGTGTTGAATCATATACTCCGGGGTCTCTTGAATTTTATCTCGGGTATGCGATAAAAAATGGTGTGCAGATAACTCTTGATTCAGGACATTTTCATCCCACCGAGCTTGTTTCAGATAAGATATCTGCAGTGCTCCCGTTTGTTAAAGGGGTCCAGCTTCATGTGACAAGAAGTGTGAGATGGGACAGCGACCATATACCTGTTATTACTGAAGAGCTTATTGCAATAATGCAGGAAATAGTCCGTGCCAAAGCTCTAAATAAGGTTTTTATTGGTACGGATTATTTCGATGCAAGTATTAACAGGATAGGGGCCTGGGTAATAGGCGCAAGATCTGTTATTAAGGCATTGATGCTGGCGCTTCTTGAACCTACAGATGTAATCAGGAAATTCGAAGAGGAAAAGAATTATTTTGCAAGGCTAGCAATGCTTGAAGAACTTAAATTCATGCCGTATGGAGATATTTGGAACTACTATTGCGAGACTGAAGGAATGGCCAGGGATTCGCAAATGACAGCTGCAGTAATGGATTATGAAAAAGAAGTACTTTTAAAAAGGATATGAAATTCTTAAATGGTGCATGAAATTCTAAAAAAGGATTCGAAACTTTCAAAATATTAAACTTTCAAATAAAGTATGAAATACTCAAAAAAAGCATGAGGCTATTTGCTGGATGTCAATATCGATATAGCCTCCTTCTTCGGCCAAAAAACCCTTATAAGAAAGACTTCCACTTACTATATTTTGATACAAACATTATATAACTTATTATTAAAAAAATATAAATATTGCATTAATTACTCAACAATTAATCATCTTGCCCTAATTTTACCCTTGAAATTTTGCCGGTAAATCAAACAATACCCTTCTAAAAAAATAAAAAAACCATAAAAGTTGTAACGTTTTTAAAATTTAAATCGTTTTTATTTAAAGAATACTGAATATAACCACTAAAAAAGAGAAAGGAAATATTATGTGGAAAAAAATATTGTTCGGTACAGTAGTCGCGATAATGTTCTTGACTATTTCAACAGGTGTGATTTATGGTGCGCAGAGTAATAGTAATGGTGCTTCGCAAGCCGCCGGCTATTCAAACACTATTGCCGCTAACGGAAAAGGAGACGGAAGCGGAAACGGGAGTGGGCAGGCCCAAAACGGCACTGCTGATTGTGACGGCACAGGGGATTGCGTAAACCAAAAAAGCGATGGCACCGGTGATTGCACAGGTGATTGCATAAACCAAAACGGCACCGGTAATTGTGACGGCATAGGGGACTGCGCAAACCAAAACGGCAATGGTGTCTGCGACGGCACGGGCGATTGTATAAATCAGGGTAACCATGGTTCCCAGAATGGTAATTTTGGAAATTGCGATGGTTCTGGAGTCAATTGTACTAATCTTCAGAAGGGCCAGCAAGAAAACAGTATTGCCAACGGGGCCGCAGCGGAAAATAAGAATGCAGTGTCGGGTTCAGCTGCATCCGGCAACAATAAAAATCGTATGATATATGAAGAAAATAACAGTTTCAGGAATATTTTTACAAGGTGGTTTTTGAATTTTTTTAAATTTGGGAAATAACAGCTAAAAATTACACAGATATTATCAATAAAAAGAATTAAATTAAATTTCAAAGACAGGATAAAAAATGAGAAGCTATAAATTTAAAATAAAATTAGGAATCGATATAGCAATGATTACGGTGTTTATATTTAATGTTTTTACCGGCCTGGCGATGTTTTTCGGGTTTGTGGCAGGCGGGGGAAGACAATACAGGGGGGTTGAAGGTTTTAATGTTGCAAGCCTTGCAAATCTAAGCACCGGTGCATGGTACAGGGTTATTCATGACTGGTCCGGTATTATAATAGTGGTTTTAGCGCTGGTACACCTGGCGCTTAATTGGAAAACACTATTGTGTTATTTTAGAAATACATTCAAATCTGTAAAAATTGCAAAAATTCAGGAAAACTGTGAAAATGCTTAAATGACAGATGCGGTAAGGGTACGAGAAATACTCTTACCGCATACAATTTAATATTATGGATTTTAGCCATTATTGCAATTTTTTTCACAGATGGAAGACAGACAACTTGATTCTTATATAAAAAATTTTAAAAAGACCGATGAAAATATTTATTTTGAAAATATATACAGGTTTTTTTTCCCGAAAATCTTAAGATTTACTGTTTTAAATGTTTCAGATATCCAGGCAGCACAGGAGATTGCAAGTGAGGTCTTTGTCAAAGTGTACAGGTATTTAAGGAAAGTAAATTTGAATGCGCCTGCTTTCAGAGCATGGATTTACAAAATTGCAAGAAACTTAATTACTGATTTTTACAGGAAAGAAGCCAGGTCTTTAAAAAGGGTATCACTTGAGCAATATATAGAGGAAAAATCGATATCTGAAGAGAGCATTGATAGTATTGGCTCAATGACAGATAAAAGCCTGGTATTTGAAAATGAGGAGGACTTTTTATTTGGTGGATTCGATGAGGAAAATTTTAAGAATAAGGATTTTTTAAATAAACTAAACAGTCTTCCTGAATTGCAAAAACAGGTTTTGCTTCTAAGGTTTGTAGAGGATATGGACTACAAATCCATTGGGAAAGTAATCAATAAAGATGAACGGGCTGCAAGGATAATCAAGTTTAGGGCAGTCTCAAAATTAAGGGAAATAATCAAATAAATTGTAATGAAAAATGAAAAATAAAGGACCTGTAAATCAAAAAATATTAAAAAAGTTTTTGTACCTTCTTGATCAAGGTATTGAAATAGACGCATGTCTTGAAAGCTTTCCGGAGTACCGGTATGAACTTAAAAGTTATGTTGAAACAATTGACAGGTTTAAAGATTTAAAAAAGGTAAACGTTAATGAAGACTGCCTAAAACAAAATTTAAAAGATATTTATTCAAGAGCAAGAATGGAAAATATAAATGACCAAAACCATATCTCCAAAAAGGATTTGTTCCTTATTCGTTTCCGGCCGGCATTTCTTAAGCCGCTGACTGTTTTTTTAAGCGTCTTTGTTTTTTTTAGTTTTTCATTTGCAGGCACAGTTTATGCATCAACCGGCACTGTCCCCGGTGAAACCCTGTATGCTGTTAAAAGGGCATCCGAAAGCATACAAATTGCTTTTACACCATACGACAGGGAAGGAAATCTATACTTTAAATTTTTAACCCGGCGTTTAAGTGAAGCAGATTTGCTTTTCCAAAAAAGTGATGATATTACCCTGAGTTTTGTCGGAAACCTTTTAACAGATATAGACTATAGCTACAATAAATGTCTTGAACACAAATACCAGGGCTTAAATGATGGCGGGAAAATGAAAGGACGTATAAACAAGCTTAAGTCAGATTTTAATGAAAAGTGTCAAATGCAGGGAATGGGAAACGGACAGGGTATGGGAAACGGACAGGGAATGGGAAAAAAATAACTTTAATACAAAAAATCAACTCCCTAAAAAGTCGCCGCGCTAAAAAAATTCCTTTTAAATTACTTTTAAATTTCTTTGAAAGTCCTCTGAAAATATTGACTTTTATGGAAATTTATAATAAAGTTAGACTAACCTAACATTCATTTAGGACTATAACTTCTTTTAGATGGTTTTATAAAACCTTATTTCAGTTAATTCTCTAAAGTGTTTTTACACAAAAGTTTTACATACAAAAGGTTTTTATAAAAGTGTTATATACATAAATATACATAAGATTTTCATAAAAAAAGTTTTTTAAAAAAGGTTTATACGCAAAGGGTTTATTCCCAAAAGGGTTTCATACAAAGGGCTTATAAATAAAAGTTTATATACAAGGAATTTTAACAAAAAAAGATGGATGATTTAAAAGATAATTTAACAATTTCAGACACAGATACTGGTACTGATTTAAAAGCAGTTTCTGCCAAACCCGGCGTAGGGACGGTCATTTTATTGAATGCTGCAATTCCCGGAAAAAAATATATCGTACAGAGAATAGTTGGCGGCCATGGTATAAGTGGGCGCCTTAATGCGATGGGCATCCTGCCAAAAGAAGTTATTACAGTGATATTCCAGACATGGGGAGGGCCCTTAACTATTGCAGTAAAAGGAGTACGGATTGCATTAGGAAGAGGCATAACACATAAAATTGAGGTCAGTGAGGCAAATGCATAAAATTGAGGTCAGTAAGGAAAATGCATAAAATTGAAGTCAGTGAGGCAAATAATGGAACATACTAAAGACCCACTGATTAAAAGCAGTAATCTGTCTGCAAAGCGCGAATCCATAAATCCGAGGGAAAAGCAAAAAATCATAAATGCTGCGCTTGTAGGCAGCCCAAATTGCGGAAAAACCACTATTTTTAATAATCTGACAGGTGCAAGGCAGCATGTCGGTAATTACCCCGGAGTTACTGTTGAACAAAAAACGGGACATGTGATTTTTAAGGGTTATGATATTAACATAATAGACCTTCCCGGTACATATAACCTCACACCATTCTCAGCAGAAGAAGAGGTAACCAGGAGGCACCTGATTTATTCAAAGCCGGATGTTGTTATCAATATTGTGGATGCCTCTAATCTCGAAAGGAATTTATATCTTACAAGCCAACTCATTGAGCTGGGCACGCGCCTTATTATTGTCTTTAATATGTCAGATATTTTAAATAACAGCGGAACTGTTATAAATAATGAAGTTTTGTCTGAATTGCTTGGCGCGCCAATAATAAATACGGTCGGTAGTAAAAATATAGGAACTTCAGACATCCTGGGTAAAATAGTAGAGGTATTTGAAAGTAATGAAAAAATTGCAAAGACGATTAAAATAAATTATGGGGAAGAAATAGAGCATGAGATTTCCCGGATGTCAGATTTTCTGTCACATAACCTTGATTCTTCCCCCGGCTTTACCGGCAAATATGATAAAAGATGGGCATCGATAAAACTTCTTGAACAGGATAAAGAAATATCAGGGGAATTAGCTATGTTGCCGGATAAAGAAGACAGGGCCATGTTTTCAAGCTTTGTTGAAAAGACGATCAGGCATGTAACCAGCATTTTTGCGGACCTGCCGGCAACAGTAATTGCTGAAGCAAGATATGGTTTTATAAATGGCGCTTTAAAAGAAGCAACTATTAAAAAAAACGAAATAGTCCTGTCTTTCAGCGACAAGCTTGACAGGGTTCTTCTTAACAGGTTTTTTGGGCTGCCGATTTTCGGGCTGATAATGTGGATAATATTTCAGCTTGCATTTAAAGTCGGGGACTATCCTACAAGGTGGATGGGATTGGGTTTTGAAAAACTGGGTGTACTGCTTTCCGTTATTATACCGGCGGGCCTTCTGCGTTCCCTCGTTGTAGATGGAATAATAGGCGGGGTCGGCGGGGTTTTGGTTTTTACCCCCAAAATAGCAATACTTTTTATAGGAATTTCGATACTTGAAGATACGGGTTATATGGCAAGGGCAGCATTTATTATGGACAGGATAATGCACAGGATAGGCTTGCATGGCAAGTCTTTCATCCCCATGCTCATAGGGTTTGGATGTACAATTCCTGCCTATATGTGCTGCAGGACGCTGGAAGATAAAAACGACAGGATGATCACCATGCATATAAATACTTTTATGAGCTGCGGCGGCCGCCTTCCTGTATACATTTTATTTGCCGGGGTATTTTTCCCCAAAAATGCAGGCAGTGTCATTTTTTCAATCTATATTATTGGCATAGTCATGGCAGTTTTATTTGCAAAAGTCTTAAGGGCGACAAGGTTTAAAGGCGAAGCAGAGCCTTTTGTAATGGAACTGCCGGTTTACAGGCTGCCGACTCCAAAAGGCGTACTTTTTCATATGTGGGACAGGACATGGCAATATATTAAAAAAGCCGGTACCGTTATAGTTGCAGTATCAATTCTGATGTGGATACTTTTTACATTCCCAAGAGTAGGTCTTGCACAGCAGGCAGATATAAGCAGCAAGATTGCAACAGTTACACAGTCTTATAACAGAAGTGAGATTTCCAAGCAGCAGTATGAAAGCCGGCTATCTGAGATAAAGGATGATGCCGGTTCTGCAAAGTTAGAATACTCGGCAGCAGGAAGGATAGGAAAGTTTATTGAGCCGGTTTTTAAGCCTTTGGGTTTTGACTGGAAGCTTGCACTTGCATCGATTTCCGGAATTGCAGGCAAGGAAGTCGTGGTTTCAACCCTGGGTACGCTTTACAGTATTTCAGGTAATGAAAAGAATTCAGCCGAGCTGAAAAATGCGATAAGCAATGACTATAATCCTCTGACCGGGTACAGCTTTATGCTTTTTTCACTGCTTTACTTTCCATGCATTGCAAGCCTTGCAGTCTTTAAAAGGGAGGTTGGCAGCAGGGAAATGTTTTTCCAGATAGGTTTTACGCTCCTGCTAGCCTGGTCAGTATCGTTTCTTGTATTCCAGGCAGGAAAAATATTTATTTAAAACTTAAGGAAAACACATGCCGGATATTTTAGAAATAATAATAATAATTTTGGTGGGCCTTGGCTCAGCTGCCTTTCTTGCAAGATATTTTTTTATGTCTGCAAAGGCAAAAAAGCAATGCAGTTGCAGCGGGGAATGCGGCGATGTAAAAAAAGAAATTTTTTCAAAAATTTTAAAAGATAATAAAAGCAATCAAATTAAAAAGGCCGGCGAAAAGAATCCTCCGGCCGGGCGGTAATTGTTATAGTATCCGATTATAAAAAAACAAAATTAAGAATACAATATAATAAGTATTAGCTGTGAGTAAAAAATTAAACTGGAAGGTGTATTAAATGGAACCGGCAGTTCTAAGCCATACGCTTGAAGATTATATGGAAGCAATTTATTTAATCAGCAGGCAGAAAAAAGTAGCAAGAGTCAAAGAGATAGCTGAATTTCTCAATGTTAAAACCCCAACCGTTGTAGATGCGATTGCAAAGCTTCAGGATATGGAGCTTATTGAACATGAGAAATATGGCTATCTTAGCCTTACAGACAAGGGAATAAACAGGGCGGAATTGATATATCATAAACATAAGGAGATATATAAATTTTTAAACCAGTTCCTTGGAATGGACGATGTTTCATCAGAAAGAGACGCCTGTGGTATTGAGCATCATGTGTGCAGTCAAACCCTTGACAGAATAACCAAATTAATGGAATTTATTGAATCGAGCCCCGAAGGTTATCCTGAATGGCTTAAAAGATTTAATAGTTTTATCAATAAAATTTAAAAAGGAGCATCTAAAATGTTTAAACAGGCTGCCAGCGACATAATGACCAAAAAAGTAATTACTGTAATCAGGGATACCAGTATTGGTGAGCTTTCAAGGATCCTCATAAAAAATAGTATAAGCGGTGCGCCGGTTGTTGACGGGGATGGCATTTTGGTAGGAATGGTAACAGACGCAGACATAATCACTGAGGACCTGGAGCCAATTTTCCCTATTTATTTTGATCCACTCATAATCAGCTATGCTTTCATGGATAATTTTGAGAAATTCGAAAAAAGCATGAAGGAATACCTGGGAACACCCGTTGAAGAGATAATGGTAAAAAGGGTTAAAACTGTTAAAAAGGATACACCGGTTAGCGAGATTGCCAGGATGATGGTAAGAGACAGGATAAACCGCATACCCGTTGTTGATGAAAGCAATAAAGTCATAGGAATAATAGCAAGGGCAGACATTTTAAAATCCATGATTGGTGAAATAGAAAAATAGATGTTTTTCTTAAACCGCGGTTTTGGAATTTTTGAGAAGCTGACAAAAAATAATTATACTTTAGGCTGTATAAATAAATATAAATAATCCTTGACAAAAAACCCTTAAAATTATAACTTATAAATATATTACAATATTAGTATATAGATATATAAAACGCAGGGGTTAACATGATCAAGAATAATTTTTATAACCTTCACGCTGATATATGCAAGACTATTTCCAATCCTAACCGTCAGGCAATACTTGACATGATGCGTTCCGGTGAGATAACAGTTACAGAACTAGTTAACAAAACAGGTATTTCCCAGGCTAACCTTTCACAGCATCTGGCTATTTTAAGGTCAAAAGGGGTTGTAAATACCAGGAGAGATGGAAATAATATTTATTATTCTATTTCCAATCCGAAGATAATCCAAGCTTATGACCTTATAAGTGAGGTCCTGCAGGAATCATTTCAAAGCAAGCACGATACAGTTGTAGAGGCCATGGAGGTCAAGCCTCAATAGGATATAAAACAATGAAATGCTCTTAATAAGAAACTTTAAAAAGTAGAAAACCGGATTTTGATTTATTAAATTATTTATGGGCATACATCCCGCTCAAGGCAATATTGCATACGTTAGCGCAGAATGAGAATCATTTGTGCAAAATGCTTTGTGCAGCTATAGCCGGGGTCAGGCTGATACCCATTTTAATTATTAAAATTAGAAAGTAAGGTTTAATAATATGCAGGGGAAAACTCAAGAGGCAAAAAAGATAATAGTAATAGGCGGTGTTGCAGCCGGGACCTCCGCTGCAGTCAAGGCAAGAAGGAAGACAGAAAAAGCGGAAATTGTCATATATGAAAAATACAAATATATTTCCTTTGCAACCTGCGGACTTCCTTATTATGTTTCCGGGAGCATTACTTCGGTAGACGACCTGATTATTAATAATGCTGAGCAATTTGAAAAAAGATTCAATATAAAGGTAAAGGTTTTACATGAAGTTTTAAGCATTGATACTGCTGCAAAAAGTTTGAAGATAAAAGATTTAACGACCGGGTTGGTTTTTGAAGATAATTACGATAGGCTCATAATTACTACCGGTTCAGTGCCGGTAATATTTAACAAGGACCTTCCTAAGGCCGGCAATTCCTTTATCTTAAAGACTATTGATGATGCGATCCGGCTTAAAGAATATATGGCAGATCTTATATCGCAAAGCAAAATCCCTGAGAGGGATATTGTTGCCGGCAATGCTCCAAAAACCAAAAAAGACTTAAACGCTATTATTATTGGCGGAGGCTACATCGGGCTTGAGCTTATCGAAGCATTTTTGGCAGGTGGATTTAAAATAACCGTAGTGGAAAAAACCGGCCAGATACTGCCTTTATTTGATTTAGAAATAATCAGGTATCTTGAAAACTACCTTGCCGATAAAAGGATAACGCTGCTAAAGAATGAAGTGGTAGCCGGTTTTGACTGGCTGGAAGGTGGTCCCGGCGTTATAACTGCAGTAAAAACGGCAAGCGGGAAGGTAATACCCTGCGACCTTATTTTTATCTCTACGGGCACCAGACCCGAAGTGGGTCTTGCTGCGGATTGCGGTTTGGTTATAGGTGCATCGGGAGCTATTGCAGTAAATGAAAATATGCGGACCAGTATTGCTGATGTTTATGCAGCCGGTGATTGCGCTGAATGCACTGATTTTATAACAGGCAAAAAACAGCCTCAAAACCTTGCATTTACTGCAAACATGCAAGGCAGGTGTGCCGGTTATAATGCAGCAGGCGGCGACAGTACTTTTTTGGAAAGCAACCCGACTTCAATTATAAAGGTGCTGGATGTGGAACTGGCAAAAACAGGCATCTCGTTAAAAGAAGCCAGAAACCTTAAAATGAATGTGGCAAAAATAGAGATGCATTCTTTAAATCATGCAGGCTATTATCCCGGCGCCAGCCTTCTTCACATGATAGTAATTTATAATACAGACTCAGGGACAGTGATAGGTTTTGAGGCAATCGGGAAAGAAAGTGTCGACAAGAAGCTTGACACCATGGCGGTTGCAATAAAGTGCCGGATGAAGATCTCTGAACTTGCCTATCTTAATCTGGGATATCATCCCGCTTATGGTTCGGCAAAAGATTCGTTAAACATCGCCGGGATGATAGGTGAAAATATAAGCAGGGGTGATTTTGAGTCAATAGATATAGGGGAAATGCAAAAGAAGGTAGACAACGGAGAGGAAATAATAATCCTTGATGTCAGGACAAAAAGGGAATATGACAGCGGGCATATTGCAAATGCCATAAATATACCTGTTGACGAGCTTAGGGATAATATTAAATCCCTTGATAAGAACGGAACCATTATTGTACACTGCAGGACAAGCTACAGGAGTTACCTCGCTTACCGTATATTAAAAAATGCAGGTTTTGCAAATGTAAAAAACCTTAATGGTTCATATTTAAGCATTCTAAAAAAGCTGTAAAAAGGAGAATTTGTTGAATAATATCGCTGCAAATAGTAAAAAGGTAAAGTTTATAGTTTGTGATGTTGTCCATGATGAAGTAAAAGACAGGATGCCGGCAAACTGGGATGTTGTTATTTTTGAAAAAAAACTTCATGAGAAAAGCGACCATTTAAGGGAAGTCCTGCAAAAAGAAATAGACAGTTCGCAGGATTATGATTCTATTATTTTAGGTTACGGCCTTTGCGGTAAATCGGTAGAAGGGCTAATATCGCCAAATACGTACATGGTAATTCCAAAGTGTGATGACTGCATATCTTTGTTTTTAGGCTCTACCGAAGAATATAAAAAACAGATTACGAAAACCCCGGGCAGCTACTACCTGACAAGGGGATATATAGGTGAAAATGAAAATCCCATGCTCAACAACTATGAAGAGATGAAAAAAAAATACAGCGAGGAAACGCTTAAGTGGGTCGTAAAGGAAATGCTTAAAAACTATACACGCATGGTATATATAAATACAGGAAATTATGAACCCGGCCAGTGGAGAAAAATCGCGCAGGAACAGGCAGAAAAGCTTGAGCTTAATTTTGAAGAAATAAAAGGAACTGATGAGTTTTTTACAAAGCTCGTAAGCGGCAACTGGGACGATGACTTTTTAATTGTAAAGCCCGGTGAAAAAGTAAAACTGGAAATGTTTATAAATGGATGACAATGCTTTTAAAGAATATAAAGTAATTGCCTTATACGGAAGCCCAAGGCGCGGCGGCAATACCGATGAACTTCTAGACAGCTTTCTTGAGGGCCTCAAGGATTGTGACGTGTTTTCAACAGACAGCCTGAAACTTAACATTGAAAAGATAATTGTATCCAGCCTTAAGATATCTCCCTGCAGGGAATGCAGGCACTGCTCAATTGACGGCGAGTGTGTCGTAAATGATGAGATGCAGCAGGTCTATCCAAAAATGATGGAGTGCGACCTGGTTGTCATGGCGAGCCCGGTTTTTTTTACTTCAGTTTCCGGTTATTTGAAGGCCTTTATTGACAGGTTTCAGAGATTTTGGGCTTTAAAATATGAACTTGGTAAAAACAACATCAGTAAAACCGGCAGGAAAGGGGTGCTCTTATCCTGCGCAGGTTCCAAACCTGCCGATATTTTTGACTGCACAAAAAAAATAACCAGGGCGCTGTTTGATGTTTTATATATAAAATATTATACTGATTTTTTATATAGAGGCATAGATTTTAAGGGGGATATTTTAAAGGACCCGGATAATTTAAAAAAGGTTTATGAATTTGCCAGGACAGGGATGTTTATAGATTAGTTCCGGGAGGTTTAAACAAATAGTATAGAGGCGGGTCTGGCTGATTTTTAAAACAGGCATCTAAAAAGAATCAATAATTTAGTTTAGCAGACTGGCGGAGTATATTGGCCCGCTTTTTATATAATTTGATTTTGTAGCGGAAACACTATTAAAAAATAATCACTAATTACAATACAGAAGGACAGGTAATGAAAATAAAAAAAAGTTTCTCAAGGCTTAATTTTTTAGCGGTTTTTATAATTGCTGTGGCTCTTATAGTTGCTTTCAGCGGGTGCTGTATAAGCATTCCCGCAAAGTTTGTCTCGCGTGCAATTTCTGCAGCAGAAGAGACAGTTCAAACCGGTGATTCTGCAGATAAAGAAACTGCAGCAAACCTCGATGAAGATGCTGCAGCAGAAACATCCGCCCAGGTCACTGAAAGCACCTCTGCCGGCCAGGAAACGGCCCCGGAAACTTCGGATGCAGTAGCTGCCTACAGCAATGATTTTACACTTTATGACATGGATAAGAACAAAGTATCAATGCATGATTATAAGGGAAAGATAGTGGTACTTAATTTCTGGGCCACATGGTGTCCGCCATGCAGGGCAGAAATCCCTGACTTTGTCGATGCTTATAATACTTATAAATCAAAAAACGTCCAGTTTTTTGGAATATCTGATGATGATGTTAATGCGCTCGCTGATTTTATAAAGCAAAATAAAATGAACTACCCGACGCTGCTTGACGGGTCCGCGGACCGGATAATGCAGGCATGGGGCATTGATGCCATACCTCATACATTCATATTGGATGGTAACGGGGAGATTATATTTGACCAGCTTGGCATGATGTCAAAGGACCAGCTTATAAATGCAATTGAAAGCGCCTTAAGCCAGCAATAAAGATAAAATAGTCAGCAGTAAAGAGACAAAATACCGGGTGCAAAGGGCCAAAAATGTTAGAAGCAAAGAGCCTAAAATGCCGGGAGTAAAGGGCCAAAAATGTCAGCAATAAAGGGATAAAAATGCTAGAAATAGGAATCCTTTCTGCATTTGTTGCAGGAATATTATCTTTCATATCACCCTGCGTTTTACCGCTTGTCCCGGTATATCTTGGAATAATGACCAGGAATACTATTTATAAGAATGAAAAGCTCAAATCGTCTGACAGGGTGTATGCATTTTTAAACAGCCTCTTATTTGTGCTCGGATTTTCAATTGTCTTTATAGCCTTGGGCTCAACCGCTGCATTTTTTGGGAAGCTGCTGAATAATTATATCAGCATAATCGGCAGGGTGGGTGGAGCAGTGCTGATTGTCTTTGGCCTTCATTATGTCGGGCTGTTTAAGATACCCTTTTTAAACCTGGAAAAGAGGATGCAGATGCCTTCCACTTTAAAGACAGGTTACCTGTGGTCATTTCTTTTCGGGATAATATTTTCTTTTGGCTGGGTCCCCTGTGTGGGAATGATTCTTTCAGCAATATTAATGCTTGCAGGCAGGATGGACACATTCCTGCAGGGGATACTTCTCCTTGTGATCTATTCTGCAGGATTGGGCCTGCCTTTTATACTGACAAGTATTTTTATAAGTTTTTTCTCAAATTTCCTAAAAAAAATCAACAGGCACCTTAATATAATATCCATAATTTCCGGTATTTTTCTTATTATACTTGGTATCGTATTTCTCCTTGATATAATGACAAAAATGATGGGCTATATGAGCGCCTGGTTCCCGTTTTTAAACAAGTTAAGCTTGTAGGACTTTTTACCCTGCTCAGTGTTATTTTGCCTTTTTTACCCAGGCGGAAATGGGGGACTGTAATAGACTACTGTAATGGAAAACTTGACGATTTATTTTACAGTTGTTAAATTTCAGCTGCTTCTCACCTAAAAGGGTAAATCAGCCGGTTTAAATTCATAACTCAAACAATACAGATTTTTTAGATAATATGTTATCATTTCAAAATATTTTGTAGAGATTTTAATAAATATATTATATTTGAGTTAAAAGCTTAAAAGGGAGGTTAATTTTGCAGGCAGTTAATCCGATTGCATTCAGTTTTGGAAATTTTGAAGTAAGATGGTACGGTATATTAATTGCAATTGCCCTGCTTTTGGGGATTTTAATATCGTATTTTCTGGCAAAATACAGGGGACAAAGAGCAGATGAAGCAATAAATTTTGCCCCTTTTGCAGTTATTTTTGGTGTTATTGGTGCAAGGCTCCTGCATGTTGTTGTAAACTGGTCCTATTACAGCGGACATCTTTCTTATATTTATGAATTAAGAAGAGGCGGCCTTGCCATACAGGGTGTAATGCTTGGAGGAATACTGGCTTTGCTTGTCTTCTGCAAAGTAAGAAAACTTAATTTCTGGTTGTGGGCCGATATTATGTCTGTAGCGCTTATCTTTGGTCAGGCTGTTGGCAGATGGGGTAATTATTTTAACCAGGAAGCATTCGGTTTGCCCACAAGCCAGCCTTGGGGGATTTATATCGACCCTATAAACAGGCCGGTCGCCTATTCGAATGCTGATTTTTTTCACCCGACTTTCTTTTACGAATTTGCGGCAAACCTGGTGCTGTGCGGACTACTTATCCTTCTTCACAGGATGTATAAAAAAAGGCCCGATAAATTTCCTGAAGGACTCATTCTTTGTGCATACCTGGGAATTTATGCAATATACAGAAGCATAATAGAAGCTTACAGGGTGGACTCAAGTTTCTTTTTGGGAATAAAAGTGGTATACGTCCTTGACGGAATTACAATAATCGCTGTACTGATAATGATAAATTATCTTGTAAAAAAGTTCAGGATTACAAAGATGCAGGAAGAACTGGAGAAAATGGAAGAAACAGATAAAATGGA
>JBBQDW010000023.1:0-21913 GCA_038320085.1 Candidatus Humimicrobiales bacterium | reverse complement strand
GCCCAGGCTATTTATATAAATTAGGAGTTTACACAGAATCTGTTACAGTCCCATTTAATGGGTGTTTGTTAGTATTAAATTCTTTTGCCGAGCAACATATTGGAAATCTTTTTATTTTTATCAGCAATTCGATAAATATCTTTTATAAAATTCCTCAATAATTCCCGCCATATTGCTGTCTAATTTTTCAAGCGCCTGTTTTTTCAGCAGCTCCGGCACCCCGTAATAAGCTTCGGCAATTCCTCCTGCCATGCACGCAATAGTATCAGAGTCCCCTCCTACTAATATGGCTTTTCTTATTGCATCTTCAAAATCATCTGATTCGAGGAATGCTTTAATGGCCTGCGGCACACTTCCCTGGCAGGTCTCATCAAATGAATAGGAGTACCTTATTTCATCAAGGGTAAAGCTTAAGTCATAACCGAATTTTTCCTCTATGAGTTTTTTGATTTGCTCTTTATGTCCTTTTTTTCTTGCTTTTAAAATACAGGCTGCAATTGCCTGGGCACCCTTTATACCTTCAGGATGATTATGTGTTACTTCGGCGCTTTCTCTTGCCTTTTTCATTACTGCAGGCATATCGTTAAAAGCAAAACCTACCGGGCTTACGCGCATGGCAGAACCGTTCCCGAAACTGTTATACGGCTCGAGGCTCCCGGATGCTCCCCAATCAGCAAACCTTGCTCCATATCCCCGGTTCGGGTAGTTTTTAAAATATTCTTTGTAATAAACTGCAAAATTACCATTATTTAATATGCAGTCGGCAGTTGCAATGGTGAGCACAGTGTCATCAGTAAAAAAAGACTCATCAGGCAGTAAATCAAAATCAGCTGACTTCGTATTATTAAACTCGTAAACTGCCCCTGCAATATCTCCGATTATGGCACCGATCATAAGACTCCCTTAGATAATGTTGTTGAAGTATTCCTTAAGTAACCTTTAACCCCAGGTACTTCATATTTTATTGGCTTCGATAGTGTAAAAATCACTGCCGATTGTGCCGGATTTAATATTGACAAAATCATTGTCCTGTAAAATAGCAATTATTGACTGGGGGTCGAGCCTGTGGTTTTTAGATGGACATGAATACTACATTTTCAGGAATTCAAACAGCTTGAAAATAAGCATTGCGGGCCAGACTATGGCTTTCAAAAACCCGAGCACCCCCATCCAGAAGGTCGTTGCCTGCATAATATAATATACAGCTGCGCCAATGAAAGCCATAAAGTAAATACCTCCGGCAATTCCTGACCCGCCGCCGCCGTGCCTGTGATGGTGTTTTTTATCATTGCAGTCATTCGTAGTTGGATTATTATCATCAGCCATGCTATTTGCTCCCCTTTTTTATTATTTTGAAGTTAAAAAACCTTGGCAAATCTTTCCCTAAATTCTACCAAAAAATGTACCTCTTCGAAACAATAATTATCATTTGTTTTGGTCAGGGGGGAGCAGTGATCATTTTCCTATACTCTGATCTATCCTTTTTAGTAAATCCGTAAAAGAGTCAAATTCTTTTGGAAGGTGCTCCATGTCAAAACTGTCTGAGAGGCTTTTGACCCTTGCGCCCCAGTTGCTTATGGCCTCTATTTTGTTTTCCCTGCCAAAAATAATCATTTCATCCGCAAAATCAGCTATTTCGGATATTATAAACCTGTTTTTCATGCTCTCGTGCCTTTTTAAATAATTGCTGCTAATGGTGTCCCGTATGGCAATAAGGCTTTCCCTGTCATTGTTTATCGGTATTTTATCATTGTCCTCTTTATAGGTATTTGCCTCTTCTTTATTTAATAAATACGGTATATGTTTTTTTATTTCTTCAAACAAAAGGCTCCTTTTAACCGGTTTTTTAATAAAACCGTCAAAGCCTGACCTTTTGATTTTTTCCTCATCTTCCTTTGTAACAGAGGCAGTTACGGCTATCACTTTAACAGCTTTTAAATCTTCATCATTTCTTATCTTTGCCAGTGACTCGTATCCGTCCATTAAGGGCATCTTCAGGTCCATAAGTATTAAATCCGGCATTACACTTTTTGCAATCTCATATGCCTGCTCTCCGTTTACTGCCTGGTAAGTGGTAAGCCCCTTTGGCTTCAGGTTGCTTTCAAGAAGAAACCTGTTTGACTCAATATCATCTGCTATGAGCACCTTTGAATTTTTAAAAATTATATTACCGGCCTCTTCTTCTTTTTCATTTATGTCTTTAAAAACAGAGGAAACAGCGACATCGCGAATAGTTATATTAAATACGGTCCCCTTGCCTGCAGCGCTGTGAAATCCGATTGTGCCGTTCATCATATTAATGAGCCTTTTTGTAATAGCAAGACCGAGCCCGGTACCCCCATACTTGGCGCTTTGCAGATTTTTACCCTGGATAAACGGCTTGAAGATCTCATCCTGGCTCTCTTTGGGTATGCCTATGCCGCTATCTTTTATTGAGAGCATAAGGTCTATTTTGCTATTGTCTTTTTTTGAATACAGCTTTTTAACTGTGAGGGCCACAAATCCTTCATCGGTAAACTTTACGGCATTACCTATAAGGTTAAAAAGCACCTGCCTTAGCCTTACCTCATCAATTATAACGGTTGCGGGTATGTCCTCTTCTATCTCAACTATAAGGTCCAGTTTCTTTTGACTTATCTTAAGTGAAAAGATCTGCTCTATCTCGCTTATTACGTCTTTTATGTTTACAGGACCGGGCTGGAGTATCATTTTACCAGCTTCTATTTTTGAAAGGTCAAGGATGTCATTTATTATTGAAAGAAGGGAATGTCCGCTTGATACAACAGAGCGTAGGTACTGCTTGTGCTCTTCGTTATTTACCTGTGACTCAAGCAGTTCTGAAAAGCCTATAATGGCGTTAAGGGGTGTGCGTATTTCATGGCTCATGTTGGCAAGAAAGTTGCTTTTGGCCATATTGGCGCTCTCTGCTTCTTTTTTGGCAATGAGTAATTCTTCCTCAGCTTTCTTCAATGCGGTGATATCCATTGTTATGCCAACCAAACCGATGATTTTTCCGTTTTCATCCAAAATCGGTATTTTATTCGTAAGAACCCACAGTGTTTTTCCCTCCGCGCCGGGTAGCGTTTCCACACGATCCCGAACAGCTAAACCTCTTTCAATAATATTTGCATCGTCTTCCCTGAATGCATCAGCCATTTCTTTTGGAAACAGGTCATAATCTGTTTTTCCAACCATCATATCCATTGTTGTGCCAACTAAATCGCACAAGGCTTTGTTTACGGATTGAAAGACAAAATCCCGGTCCTTAAAATAGATTAATGCCGGAACGTTATTGGCCAATGTCTCAAACCTGCTTTTTTCTTCTGACAGACTGGCAGTAGCCTGTCGTAACTTTGTTTCTGTTTTTTTCTTTGCAAGAAACATTCCCACCTGTGAGGAGTATATCTCGACCATACTGCTATAATTTAAAACCTGGCCCGCCGGCATCATAAGTGTAAAATCTCCAAGCAGCCTGTCATCTTTCATGATTTTTACAACTGCAGCCTGTCCTACAGCAAAAATCCTTTCGAACAAAGATATGATTTTTTTTGGAACAACATCGCCGGTCAATTCCTGAAGCCTGTTAAAATAAGTTATAGTCTTGTCCTTGATTTTCTCTGCCCTTACCGGGTCGTGCTTCCATTTTTTCCCCGTCAGTTCAAACCCCAGCAATTTTACTGCTTTTTTTATGTTGCTATTAATGCCTGATATGGCTACAGTAGTAAAGTCCGTTCCGTTTTCGTCGAATAAATTAAAGCTGACATATTTAGCACCCGAAATGCTTAGCAGATTATCGCTTAACTCCTGGTAATTGATTTCCTTTCCGGTATGCTCCATAAATTGCCTGGATATATCGGAAATAAATATCTGGCTGGTTATATCAGTAAAAATAGTTACAAAATAGTATTTTTCAGGCGAGAAAACCTTCACCTGGTAGTGCTTTTTCAGCTGCATTGAGTATTGTTCAAATTCCCTATCGGCTGCCCCAAGAGCCACCTCACCGTAAAAAGCTACCCAGTCAAAGTCTCCTTTACGTATTTCAGGAAGGATGTCAGTTATTCGTTTATTTATAATATTTTTTCTTTTTAAGCCTGTAAGTTTTTCGAAAATCTCATTTACCTCAATAAACTCATAGTCTATGGGTGCGCCTTTTTCGTCCAGGATGATTTTGTGATACGCATATCCGTATAAGGACTGCTCGATAATCTGTTTATAAAAATTTTCGTTCATGGGTTTTTTACTGCTCCTCGGCTGCAAATTCAATCTCCGGTCATAATTGCTCAATATGCTCAATAGTTACAAATATATCCATATGTTAATATATCGTCCTATTTCACCAAAATCTTGATTAATTATTTTGACAAATAATTTCTTTTACTGATTTTATTGCTGAATTACTTCCATATAAAATATTGTTTTCCGGATAATGCCTTAAATAATTTAATATATTTTAAAAAATTTTAAATAAATTTTAAATAAAGCTTGACAAAAGTATATACTTATAATATTATTTGTATCAATACAAATATATAAAGTTTATTTGATAACTAAATAAGTAATTTTAAAGTAATAGAGGCTAAGACTTACATTTCATTATTTGGGCATCTGGAAATGTAACGAGCCAGTGATGCAACCGGCTATTATTTTTTGCATGGAAAAAATAATTAAAAGCTTGCGTGTTTTTGACCAGTAAAAGCACCCGGGTATTAAAAAGCCATTTAGCCTCTATTAAAAAGGTTAAATGGCTTTTTTAGTTATCGGGGGAGAAAAAATGAAGAAGAATTTTAAAAACCTGAGTCTTTTTATCGCATCAGCGGTAGTTATGCTTTTAATCGTATCTTTCTGTATTGCAGCAGCAAGCCCTGCAGCAGCTATAGATGTCAAGGGTGTAAGCACTTCACAGGGGCAAAACAGCACTGCAGTTATTTCAAAACCAAAGGCAGAGCTTAATGATTATGAAAATGCAGTGGCAGCAATGATTAACTGCTACAGAGTCGAAAGCGGACTAAATGCAATAGCTTTTGATCCTACACTTACATATATAGCCAAATTTAGAAGCCAGGACTTAATGGACAGAAACTACTGGTCCCACTATACACCTGAAGGAACTACAGTATTTAATCTTTTTAGAGCTAACGGGGTAAAGTATAAAATAGGCGGAGAAAACTTAGGCCAGGCAACCCCTGCAGGAATAGGGACCCCGGAAGCATTTATGAATGCATGGCAAAACAGCCCTTCACATAATAAAAACATGTTAAGGAAGGGATATAACTACATAGGTGTCGGTATGGTTGATAACGGGGACAGGATAGTAGTAACAACGGTATTTACAAATTAAGCAAGGGATTATAAGTAAGCCCGGGGGGATTAAAGCAAACCAGGCAACTAAAGTTTTACTTAAAATTTGGACGCAAAATAACAGAAAAAAATAGCAAGCAAGGAGATTGTATAAGAAAATGAAAGAAAGCATCAAAGGGCTGGACGCCTGATAGAGCTTACCTTAAACGTAAAAAGAATACCCTCCGGTTTTAGCAAGGAATCGGAGGGATTTCTTTTTTTCTTTCAGGATAATTGCTTCTGAGATGATTACTTTCAAAACAGTTGCTTCCAGAATGATTTCCTTCAAGATAATAGCTTCCAAGATGATCACTTTCAGGATAACTGTTTCTAAAATAATATTTATTAATCAAAAAGACAAAAATCCATCGATCTAACGTCCGGTAATCCAACATGGATTTACCGAAATAACAATCTTAAAAATTACTTCCGGCGTTTTTAAAAATAGGTTTGATTATTTTCTTTTTATAACTATGCTTATACTATAATATTGATTGTGGGGAAAAATATTACTAAATACATAAAATCATTAGTACTTTAAGGGTTTTTATAGATGCAATGAAAATAGTTACAGAAAAGATCAAATTATCGGAATTAAAGGAGATGACTGCTGCAATGCTTGGAAACCTCGTAAAGGCAGTCGTCGATATTAAAAAAGAAACAATGGTTGTAGATGCAGAACTTCATTCTGACGAGGAAGCGCTGCTTATAAAAGAAGGCTCCAAACAGGAGGATATATGGGGGATAAACATTTATCCTGAACTTTCTGCAAAAGAGCGTATAGAATTTGATTCAATGATTAATTTAAGGCCAAGGAGTGGAAACAGAACCAGGGGCATTGATGATCCTGGGATACGCGACAGGATTATATCAATTGTTAACAGATTAATTGAAGAACAATAGGCCGGGAACTGCCTAAGGTAAAAAATTTTTATGGTATATAAATAATTAAAGCATATAAAAAATATATAGTCATAAAAAAGAGTAAAACTAAAAAAGAAATAAGGCGCAGAAATGACAGTTTATCATAAAGATCTCCGAGAAAGATGGCTCAATTTTAGCCTGGTAGAACAGCTTGCAAACGTTGGAAGCGAGGTCGAAAGGGCACTCGCCTGGCTGGAAAAAGGCAATGCCGGCTATGCAGAGTTAGCATTTGAAAGGGCTCTTGAATTGCTTGATTATACTACTGAAAGAATTGATGACTTCTACAGATTAAGAGAGCTTAAAAGACTTAGGGAAGTCATGGTAGATTATTTTGCCGGACAGAACATTTATCATTCCAGCGCAGCAGCATTCAGGAATTTTTTTTATGGATTTAATCATGCAGCTTCCCTGTCAAGATAACCTTATGCTTTTCTAAGATGGCATTAAGCTGTAAAAACACTTTGAGATCTTTGCATGATTTCTATTTATTCAACTTTGAAAACAAGCTCGCGGAATTCAGGGCCGGTGTCTATTGTTACCTTGCTTCCTTCCTTTATCTCACCGCTTAAAAGCTTCATGGCAAGCTCGTTTTGTACTTCATTTTGGATAACACGCTTTAGGGGCCGGGCGCCAAAAGCAGGGTCAAAACCTTCTTTTGCCAGAAGTTCCCTTGCTCCGTCGGTTATTTCAAGTGTCAGTTTCTTTCCTGAAACAATTGCTTTTAATTTTTCAATCTGTATATTTACAATATACTTTATCTCTTCAATGCCAAGCCTTTTAAATATTATAATATCATCGACACGATTTAAAAACTCAGGCTTAAAGCTGGCTTTCAGCGCTTCATTTATCCGTTTTCGCATTTCCTGCTCATCTTTTTCACCAAGCTCGGCTATCCACTGGCTTCCAATATTAGATGTCATGATAATTACGGTATTCTTAAAATCTACTGTACGACCATGCCCATCTGTGAGCCTTCCGTCATCCAGGATTTGAAGCAATATATTAAATACATCAGGATGCGCTTTTTCAATCTCATCAAGTAAAAGTACACTGTAGGGCTTTCTCCTTACAGCTTCTGTAAGGTATCCGCCTTCTTCGTAGCCTACATATCCGGGCGGCGCACCAATAAGCCTTGACACGGTATGTTTCTCCATATATTCAGACATGTCAATACGGATCATGGCTCTCTCATCATCAAACAAAAACTCTGCAAGCGCTTTTGAAAGCTCTGTCTTGCCTACCCCCGTGGGGCCCACAAAAATAAATGAACCAATGGGCCTGTTGGGGTCCTGGAGCCCTGCTCTTGCGCGCCTTATGGCATTGGAAACTGCTTTTATTGCTTCTTCCTGGCCTATCACCCTTAAGCTTAACCTTTCCTCCATATGGATAAGTTTTTCTACTTCACCTTCAATGAGCTTTAAAACCGGTATTCCTGTCCACTTGGCAACAGTTTCAGCAATATCCTCTTCGTCTACCTCTTCTTTGAGCATTTTCTGGTTTTTCTGCAATTCTTCAAGTTTTTTATTTTTTTCTTCAAGGCTTTTATTGAGTTCAAGCAGTTTGCCGTATCTTAGCTCCGCAGCTTTTGCAAGGTCCGCTTCCCTTTCTGCCTGGTCAGCAGAAAGCCTTGTTTTTTCTATTTCCTCTTTAAGGCTCCTTATGTCTTTTATTGCTTCTTTTTCCTGCATCCAGTGCAGCTTCATGACGCTGCTCTTTTCCTTCAATACTGAAAGGTCCTTTTTTATTTTATCCATCCTGTCTTTTGAAGCCTTGTCTTTTTCTTTCTTTAGGGCCTGCTCTTCAATTTCCAGCTGTTTTATCTTTCTTTCAAGCTCATCGATTTCGGTCGGCATGCTGTCTATCTCTATCCTAAGCCTGGAAGCAGCCTCGTCTATCAAATCAATGGCCTTATCGGGAAGGAACCTGTCAGATATATACCTGTCTGATAATACTGCTGCAGCAATTAGCGCAGAATCTTTTATTCTTACACCGTGATGGACCTCGTATCTTTCTTTAAGTCCTCTCAATATTGCAATTGTGTCTTCGACTGCGGGTTCTCTTACCAGCACAGGCTGGAATCTTCTCTCAAGCGCAGCGTCTTTTTCAATATATTTCCTGTATTCATCAAGAGTTGTTGCGCCTATTGCATGAAGCTCCCCCCTTGCAAGCATTGGCTTTAACATATTTGCAGCATCGACGGCACCTTCTGCAGCTCCTGCGCCGACAATTGTATGGAGTTCGTCAAGAAAAGCTATTATTTTGCCCTGGGATTTGGCGATTTCTTTTAAAACTGCTTTTAACCTGTCTTCAAACTCCCCCCTGTATTTTGCGCCTGCAACCATGGCGCCGATATCTATCGCAATTACTTTCTTGCCTTTTAGCCCTTCAGGAACATCCCCGGAAACAATCCGCTGTGCAAGGCCCTCAACAATTGCAGTCTTTCCTACTCCGGGCTCGCCTATCAGTACGGGGTTATTCTTGGTCCTTCTTGACAGGACCTGCATTACTCTTCTTATCTCGTCATCTCGTCCTATTACAGGGTCAAGTTTCTGCTTTTTTGCAAGATCTGTTATGTCTTTGCCGAATCTCTGCAATGCCTGGTACTTGTCCTCGGGATTTTGGTCCGTTATTCTTTGAGTGCCCCTGATTCCCACAAGTATCCTGTAAATTAAGTCTTTTGTAACACCTTTGGCCCTTAAAAGCTCTGCAACCTTACCGCGGCCCTCAGACATTGCTATCAGTAAATGTTCCGTGCTTACAAATTCATCCTTTAACTGCTCTGCTTCCTTAAAAGCAGTATTAAAAATATTATTAAGTTCTGCCCCTATATATATCTGGACATTCTGCCCGGAAACTTTCGGGTATTTTTTGATGATACTGGCTATATCCTCCATTAACATATCCGGATTTACTTCAAGCTTTTGAAGGATTGCAGGAATTAAACCTTCGCTTTGCTCCAGCAATGCATGCATAAGGTGAAAATCTTCTACGCTTTGATGGCCGTATTCAGAAGCAGTCGCCTGTGCCTTTGCCAAAGCTTCCTGGGCCTTTATTGTAAATTTCTCAAAATTCATAAATATATCACCCCGACTCCCTAAACAGTAATATCGCTTCTTGGATTTTCATTATAAGTCTTAGCAAAATCGAAAAGAAATTTCTTCTGCTCTTCACTCAAATCTGTAGGAATGACAACTTTTATTTTGATATACAGATCACCATATTCTGAGCTCCTGACTTTCGGCATTCCTTTGCCCTTCAGCCTTAAGGTCTTACCTGTTTGCGTGCTTGGGGGAAGCTTCATGGAAACATACCCTTCAAAGGTGGGGATGTCTATTTTTGAACCAAAAATTGCCTCAGTAAGAGTAACAGGGACCTCGCTGTAAAGATCGGTATCCTTTACGGTAAAATAATGGTGCGGCAGTACATGGATGGCAAGATATAAATCACCATTTTCTCCGCCTCTTGGACCATTTCCACCTTCACCTTTTACCCTAACTTTGCCGCCATCTTTTATGCCTTTCGGGACTTTTACACTTACGGTCCGCATTTTTCCGTCTTTCTGAAGACTCATTTCCCGCTGGGTGCCCATATAAGCTTCTCTTAGGGTCACATTCAGGTCGTACTGAAAGTCCTGCCCTTTTGCCGCTGCCCCACTCCTCCAGAAATTCTTTTTTTGCTGCTGGCTGCCTGCTTGGTTTTGGGCACCGCCTGTTCTTGCCTGGTTACCTGCGCCCTTGGCATTGTCAAAAATTGTGGAGTATCTCTCATCTGAGCCCCGGCCAAAAAACATTTCAAAAAAGTCTGAAAAAGACCCGCCAGCCTCACCAAAATCAAAACTGCTTCCGCTGAAATCGTATTGATATGATTGCCCGCTTCCGGGTCCCCGGCCGTATTGCTGCCCTCCGGGCTGCTGTCCTGCTCTTGCGTATTGTTTCCAGTTTGCGCCCAGCTGATTGTATTTGGATCTCTTCTCCGGATCCTTTAACACTTCATATGATTCACCTATAGATTTGAATTTCTCTTCAGCTTCCTTATTGCCCGGGTTTGCATCCGGGTGATACTGGCGGGCAAGTTTCCTGTATGCTTTTTTTATCTCGTCCTGTGTTGCAGATTTTGAAACACCCAGAATCTTGTAATAATCCTTATAATCCATTTGTTTCACCCATATATTTAAAATAAATAATTATATTTGATTTAATAATCTCTCCCAGCCTTATAATTTGGCTCTATGCCGGCCTTATAACTGTGGTCCCTTCCAGCCTTTTAACTTTGATTAATCTATTCAGAACTTGCAGCTATGCCAAATCTCCTAACCTTGTAATTTTTCCCTCTTCTGTCCCCATAGATTTGACCAATTCTCCTATATTTCTATAACTTTGCTTAATTCTAATGTTACAATTTTATAGCGTTACTAAATTCCTTCAATAAGTTCTGCCCACAGCTTTTTTACATGCTGTGGGCAGAACCAGTTCGCTATTAATCTATAGTAAGGACATTTTATTTTTCATCTTTTGCTTCAAATTCAGCATCGATAACATCTTCGTGGTCGCCGCCGCCTGCCTGAGTACCGCCTGCCCCCGCATCCTGTGGCCCCTGCTGCTGCCCGGAATCTCCCGCACCGCCTGCGCCGCTTCCGTCTGCTCCGCTGCCGCCTGTCTGTGCACCGGCCTGAGAATACATCTTCTGTGAAAGTTCATCCTGTAATTTCTGCAAATCTTCCACTTCCTTATTGATAGTATCAGGATTATCGGACTCAAGCGCCTTCCTTAAAGCCTTTATCTGGTCCTCTGTCTTTGTTTTTAAATCAGCTGGAGCTTTCTCTCCTATATCTTTTAAAAACTTTTCTGCGCTGTAAACAAGGCTGTCGCCTTTGTTTCTTGCTTCTGCAAGCGACCTCTTCTTCTTGTCATCATCAGAATGGGTTTTTGCTTCGTTTACCATCCTTTCGATCTCAGCGTCAGAAAGGTGTGAAGTTGCCGTAATTGTTATCTTCTGCTCTTTGGCCGTTGCCATATCTTTAGCGCTTACGTTTACAATCCCGTTAGCATCTATGTCAAAAGTGACCTCAATCTGCGGTATGCCTCTTGGAGAAGGCGGAATACCATCCAGCCTGAATCTTCCAATTGTCTTGTTGTCGCCGGCCATTTCCCTCTCGCCCTGCAGTACATGTATATCAACACTTGTCTGGTTATCTGCCGCAGTTGTAAATACCTCACTCTTTTTTGTAGGTATAGTCGTGTTCTTGTCGATGAGCCTTGTCATTACGCCGCCAAGAGTCTCAATACCAAGCGACAGAGGTGTAACATCAAGAAGCACTATGTCCTTAACGTCTCCCATAAGAACTCCTGCCTGTATTGCTGCGCCGACTGCTACAACTTCATCCGGGTTAACACTCTTGTTAGGGTCCTTACCGGTAATGGTTTTTACAAGTTCCTGTATAACAGGCATCCTTGTTGCCCCGCCGACAAGTATTACCTCGTCGAGTTCGCTTAATTTAAACCCTGAATCCTTAAGCGCCTTTTCCATAGGGCCCTTGCATCTGTCAGTTAAATCAGAAGTAATCTGCTCAAATTTAGCTCGGGTCAGTTTTGTCTCAAGGTGTTTCGGGCCATTGGCATCTGCTGTTACAAAAGGCAGGTTTATATTGGTCTCTGTCACACTTGATAATTCTACTTTTGCTTTTTCTGATGCTTCAATAAGCCTCTGAAGCGCCTGCCTGTCACTGCGAAGGTCAATGCCCTGATCCCTCTTGAATTCATCGGCAATAAAGTTCATTATCCTGTTATCATAGTCGTCGCCGCCAAGGTGCATGTCGCCGTGGCTGGCCCTGACTTCGAATACTCCGTCCCCGACTTCCAGCACTGATACATCAAAAGTACCGCCGCCAAGGTCAAATACAAGTATCTTTTCCTCTTTCTTCTTATCAAGTCCGTAAGCTAGCGCAGCTGCTGTCGGCTCATTGATAATACGAAGGACATTAAGGCCGGCTATTTTACCGGCATTTTTTGTTGCCTGTCGTTGGGCGTCATTAAAATATGCAGGCACTGTTATAACTGCATCCGTTACCTGTGTCCCAAGATATGATTCTGCGTCAGTTCTCAACTTCTGGAGTATCATCGCTGAAACTTCCTCAGGAGTATAATTTTTATCGTACATCTTTACTTCAGCAAGCCCGTTAGCGCCTTCCAGCACCTGGTAAGCTACTATTTTCCTCTCGCTCTCAACTTCAGTATACTTTCTTCCGATAAACCTTTTAATCGAGTAAATAGTGTTTTCAGGGTTTAGTGCTGCCTGCCTTTTTGCAAGCTGTCCAACAAGCCTCTCGCCCTTTTTAGTCAATGCAATGACTGAAGGAGTGGTTCTTCCACCTTCGGTATTTGTTATTACGACCGGTTTGCCGCCCTCCATAACTGCTATACAGGAGTTTGTGGTTCCAAGGTCAATTCCTACTGCTTTTCCCATTTAAATCTACCCTTTCTTAATTTATATTTTTTTTATCTTAAAATAATTTCGGCCCGTTTTTACCGTTTATATTATTTATATATCCTTAGCTTTCTTAAGCTAACGCTTCTATCAAAAATGCCTGATAAAAATATAGGTAATAATGTGCTTAAAAATGTCGGATAAAAATACCGGCATTAAAAAACCACTGCTAATCTTCCACCCTCATCAGATAGTTCTTGAAGCTGATGACTACATCTTCAGGACATCTTGTAAGGACCACATTGTCCCTTCTTTTTATCAGGACTATTATTGAACGTAAGTTCATACCCTGATCATACATAAGTTCACGGACATATTCGAGCCAGCTTATATCTTCTCTCGAATAATACCTTTTCCTTCCCCTTCGCGTTGGAACAACAAGACTAAACCTTTCATAATAATACAAGGTCCTGCTGTTTACCCCGAGAAACTCCGCAACCAGCTCAATCGGATAACTTTTATCCTTATCATTAAACAATAAAAATCACCAGTCCCCTAAAAACGTCAAGCTATAAAAAAAGCTTTTAACTAAAAGAAATTGTAATTTATATTAAAAAGGATGTCAATAAAAATTATAAAATCTTTTTAAATTTATTACCATAGATTTTTCACTTTAAGTGAAATAGCTTTTATCTTAATAAAATCAAGTTCCTGTATAGCGCGAATTCTTCTGATTTTGTAACCCGTGTAATATTGGTGATGTGTCTGATGCATATATTTCAAGTTCAATAAATCAATAAATAAAGCTATAATTAATCCATGGTAAATGAATTTGAAATCTTAAAAGATGTGGCCGGCAGGTTAGCTGCAAATAATATCGCGTATATGCTGACCGGCTCTACAGCAATGAATTATTATGTCCAGCCCAGAATGACCAGGGATATTGATATAATTGTGGAAATAAATGATTCTGAGGAGTTTTTTGTTTTATTTAAAGAGGATTACTATGTAAATCTTAATTCAATTAAGTCAGCAGTTAAAGAAGAGCAGTCCTTCAATATCATACATAATGACGAACTTGTAAAAGTAGATTTTATTATCCGAAAAAATTCGGAGTACAGAAAAAAAGAATTTGAGAGAAGGATTTCAGTAAAATTTGAGGATTTTGAAATCTATATTGTAAGCATTGAGGATCTTATTATTTCCAAAGTAATTTGGGCACTGGACAGTAACTCTGAAATACAAAACAGGGATATAGAAATATTACTTAAAGAAGAAGTAAATTTGGATTACATAAGAAAGTGGGCCACAAAGTTAAATCTTACAGATTATCTAAAGAGGTTTGAAGTTGGAAAGCAGAAATAAAAATACAGGGGATGTTGCCTCTCATTATGCTGCCGATGACTTTTTCAACGAACTTTTAAGAAAAAAGACCGGAGAAGAGAGAATGAAGATGGGGTTTTCCATGTTCCAGTTTGCGGCAAAATTTGCAGTTGCATCAATTATAGAAAAACATAAAAACCAGGATTTAAGTCCTCGCCAGCTAAAAAGTGAATTATTCTTAAAACTGTATGGCAATGACTTCAGCGAAACCGAAAAGACCGATATATTAAATTCTTTAAAGTAAAAAAAGCTCTGCCTGATAAAAGAATAACATAAACCCATTATTTATTTTTTCCGCTATTAAATGTCACAAGTTTTTCCCAATTTATCTGTCCCTTAGAACAAAAATCTTTTAAAAATTCTTCATTGAAATTATTAATAACTCCTGCAAATGAAAGCAAAAATTCATCATTTCTTTTTCTTGCCTCAAAACCAAGTGGCTCAATTATGTCAATATACAATTTCTCATTCCCGGAAATGAATTCCCAAAATTCCTGTCCACAGAATTTAAAATAGTCTCCTTTGTCGGTATAGTTTTCTTTACCGTAACAGCAGCCATTTACAGCAACAACATTTAAATCAGTATTCCTTTGTCTGAGTATTTTCTTAGCCTTTTTAAAATTGTCTTTCATCTTAGTTATCTGGCCGCTGTTTGCCCAATTTGGTCCTGATTTTATTGAAACAATATATAAAATACCGGTTTTTTCAAATTCAAGGTCAATACCTTCCGCAGAAGATTTTCTCCCACCATAGACTTCTTTACAAATATAGACAGCAAGACCCTCAAGAAAATCTCCAAAAATAGTCTCTTCCTGGGAAGACAGATATGCAAGCAACAAAGTCTCTATCAGTTCATTTGCAGTAAGGATGTTTTTTGCTTTGAATAAGTAAGGATTTTTTCTTTTTAAAATACTATGGAGTTTTAGTTTTTTAAGTGATTCCAGTTTGGTGCTATGAAATTTTGATATATTTTCATTAACATAATTTTTTATTATTTCTATACCTATACTATTCATAATTAACAGACGCTGAGCTTACTTTAAAAATTGTTTCCTGAATACCTTCAAGTTTTTTCTGTGCTGTTTCACAATATTCTTTTTCTGTGTCAATTCCAATATAATTACGTCCTAATTTTACTGCCGCTAAAGCAGTAGTTCCGGATCCAATAAAAGGATCCATAACTATATCGCCTTCTATGGTAAATAATTTAATAAACCATTCAGGCAACTCAACTGGAAAAGGAGCACTGTGATCTTTATAAGCACATTCTGTTGCAAGATGTAAAACATTTGTTGGGTATACCATTTGTCTGTCGAGCCAATTGGAGATATTCTTTCCAAATCCGCTATTGCTTCTTGATTCAAATCGAGTCTGATCGATTTCACTTAATTTTTTTAGTCTGGATTTAGACCATTCTCCCACCGGCATCATAACATTTTCCTGGTACATTTGAAATTTTTTTTCTTTGTTAAACTGCAGGCATCTTTCCCATGCGTCCCTGAATCTGTTCGGCCATTTCCCTGGGTAACAGTTTTTTTTATGCCATATAAATTCCTCGGTCCATAGCCATCCTTGTCGTCTCAGCCCCAATATTATCTCTATTACATATGTATGCCTTTCACCATTAACAGCTTTTTCTTTGATATTAAGAATAAAAGTACCGGTTGGTTTTAATACTCTCAAAAACTGGATACTTTTAGAAAAAAACCATTCAGGATATTGCTCCGGCGGGACGCCGCCATAACTATTTTTTCTGCTATCCGCATAGGGTGGAGATGTAACAATCAAATCAATAGAATTGTCTGGAAAAGTTTTTAAAACTTCTTCGCAATCTCCACAGACTATACTGTTATAGGGTAATTTTAATTTGTCTTCCATTAAAAATAATTATATCAAATAATTAAAAAGATTACTTTTTAATAATAGCATAATTTTAAGCATTTGTATATATGTGCTTATATATAATTTATATTTACTTTCACTATGCAATACTGTCAAGCTTTGAAAAGTTCTCTTTCAAATCCCTGTAAAGCGACTTGTAAATCTCATATGCTTTTTTATATATTTCAGCGTTAGCAGCAACAGGAATTACTTCTTCAACTTCCTTTATAACCCTGTCAGTTGCATCCTGTATGCTTTTATATATCCCGCAGCCTACTCCGGCAAGGAGCGCGCCGCCATATGAAGGGCCCTCCTCAACATTTAAGGTCACAATCTTTGTGTTAAATACATCAGCGATAATCTGTTTCCATATTTTGCTTTTTGCTCCGCCGCCAAAAAGTATTACTTTGTCTGTTTTTACCCCGACTTCATTCATCAGAGACAGACAGTCATATTGGCTGTATGCGACTCCTTCAAGGATTGACCTTACAAAGTGGTCCTGCCCGTGTAGATACGAAAGGCCGAAGAATACTCCTCTTGCATATGGATCTGCATGAGGCGTGCGCTCGCCTGAAAGATATGGCAAAAAGACAAGTCCGTCTGAACCGCATTTTACATTCTGTGCCTGAAGGTCAAGGAGCCTGTAGCTTTTTTCATCCGGATATTTTTCTTTAATCTGGCTGCTTGGGCCGAATTTATCATTATACCATTTTAGAGAACCTGCTGCAGAAAGGGTCACCCCCATCATATGCCATTTTCCCGGCACGGCATGGCAGAATGAGTGAAGCCTTCCCTGCGTATCGTAAACGGGCTTTTCACTGTATGAAAAAACCACACCGCTTGTACCTATATAATCAGAGATAAGCCCCGGCTTTACAATACCCGAACCAACTGCGCCGCCTGCCTGGTCCCCAGCGCCGCCTGCAATCGGTGTGCCTTCTTTAAGTCCGGTAAGACTTGCAGCTTCAGCGCTTACCTTTGCAGATATTTCACAGGATTCATACAAATCAGGAAGCAGGTTTTTGTCTATTTTCAAACCTGCAAGGATTTCGTCTGACCATTTCCTTTTTGCAATGTCCATTAATATTGTACCTGAGCCGTCTGATACCTCAGTCGCATAAGTGCCTGAAAGCATAAACCTTATATAGTCTTTCGGCAGTAATATCTTAAATAGTTTTTTATATACTTCCGATTCATTTTCTCTTAGCCATAATATCTTGGGAGCAGTAAAACCGGTAAGAGCCTTGTTATATGAAAGCTTTATAAAGCCTTCATACCCGAAAATATCATATATCTCATCGCACTGCTTCTGGGTTCTTTGGTCACACCACAAAAGTGCGGGCCTTAAGACATTTCCGTCTTTGCCTAAAAAAACGCTGCCGTGCATCTGGCCGGAAGGGCCTATCGCAGCAATATCAGAAGGATTGACATTGGATTTTTCGATGACTTTTTTAATGACTTGCACTGATGCTTTCCACCAGTCTTCGGGCCTTTGTTCTGCCCATCCGGGCTTTAGGGTTATAAGGGGGTAATCGCTTGTTGCGGAAGCTATAAGTTTTCCATCTTCATCGATAATAATTGCTCTTGTAGAACTTGTGCCGATATCCATGCCTAAAATATAAGCCATCAGATGCTCCTAGTATAATAAGATAATGAATTTTTTTAAGAATTTAAAATATATTATACTTATAAATAGGATTTTGATAAGCTTTTTTATTATTTTAATGTTTGCAGGTTTTATAAAAAGCAAATAATATGGCAGGGTGGTAATTTTAAAAAAACATAAGCCTGCAGGCTGGATGGTTTTCTTTTAATTCTAAGTCATTAGCCATAAGCCTGCAGGATGGATGCTTTTCTTTTAGTTAACGGATTTAATCGGGATAATACAGATTTTTAAAATGAGTGTAAAAAATTTAAAAAACATTTTTAAACTATTTGGAAACTATAAAGCTGGTGAATACAAATAAAACAGCTCCTGACACTTTCAAAATATTTTAAAAAACACAGGCTGCCGATTGCAGGAAGCATACTCCACATCATTGCCACAAATGCGGCTGCGCTTGCTCTGCCCTGGATATTAAAGATGGTAATTGACAGCATAAAAAATTACCCGCAATCAAAACCTCAGCTCATAATGTATTCGGCGCTGCTGGTCGGCCTGGCTGCAGTTGAAGGTATCTTCAGGTTTTACATGAGGCGGCTTTTGATAGGGGTTTCCAGGAAGATGGAGTACAGCATAAGGGCAGATTTTTTTGTCCACCTTCAACGGCTGGACTCATCATTTTTTGAAAATAACCGCACCGGAAGCATCATGGCACTTATTTCAAATGACCTGGATGCTGTCAGGAATTTTCTGGGCCCGGGGCTGTTAAACCTTTTTAGCACCATATTTGCTTTTACTTCTACGCTTACTGTGATGTTTTTTATAAGCGTCAAGCTCACTTTATACTCCCTTATTGCAGTTCCGCTTCTGCCGCTTATTGTCAGCAGGCTAAGCGCAATGCTTCACAACAGGTTTAAACTTTCCCAGGAACATTATGCCCTGCTGTCGGCGCGGGCACAGGAAAGTATTTCAGGAATCAAGGTGGTCAAGTCTTTTACCCAGGAAGACAACGAAATCAATACTTTCGCAAAACTTAACAGGGAATTTATAAATAAAAACATGGCCCTTGCCCGGGTACGAAGCATATTCTGGCCCCTTATGATACTGGTTGGCGGCATCGGCTCACTTATTGTACTGATAGTCGGCGGTTTCCAGGTAATAAACGGGCAGCTTACAATTGGCCAGTTTGTCCAGTTTAGCGCCTATATAATAGCTTTAGCCTGGCCCCTTATGTCCCTCGGCTGGGTAATTAACCTTGTACAGAGGGGTGAAGTCTCCATGGGGAGGCTAAATAAGGTTTTTAACATGGCTCCGGGCATAAAAGAATCCGGTAAGCCGGCCGGCATAGATAACTTAAGCGGTAATATTGTATTTAAGGACGTGTATTTCAAGTATCCGAAATTAAAAAGCTATGAACTGTATGACGATGCGGCTGGAAAAGACAAGGCCGTTACCCCGGATAATAATGCCTCTCCTGACGGCAGCCCCAAAAATATAAATTCTGCCGATAAGAGCTCTGGCGCCACGGACCCTTACAGTATGAGTGTTGTCGTTGCTGCTGATAACAAAAATGGCGCCGCTGCTGCTCACGCTGCCGGGGGGAAGAATGATGACGCCGATAGGAGAGCAGACGCCAGTAGTCCTGCTACAGACGGCAACAATATTAATGGTAGCGGCGACTGGACAATTAAAAAAATCAATTTTGAAATAAGGCCCGGGACACAAACAGGCATTGCCGGTTTTACGGGGTCTGGAAAATCCACATTGGTAAATTTAATCCTCCGCTTATATGATATCCAGGAAGGCTCCATCCTCTTGGATGGAATTGACATAAAAGAGATACCTCTAAAAACCCTGCGGTCAAATATTGCATATGTCACCCAGGACCCCTTTATTTTTTCAAGCACAATAAGAGAAAACATATTATTTGGAAAAGAGGAAAAAACTGCGGGCCTCTCAGAAGAGGAATTAGATAAAAAAATAATCGAGGCTTCAAAAATCGCCCACCTCCATGAAGATATTGATACGTTCCCGGATAAATACCGGACAGTTGTCGGCGAAAGGGGAATTACTCTTTCCGGAGGGCAAAAACAAAGGCTCGCAATTGCCAGGGCTTTATTTTATGAACCTGAAATACTCATAATGGATGACTCATTTTCAAATATAGATACAAATACCGAGGAAATGATACTTAATTCTTTAAAAATCAGGACAAAAGACTTAACGACAATCATCATTTCCCATAGGATTTCAACGATAAAAGATTCTGACTTTATCCTTATTATAGATGAGGGAGAGATTGCAGAAAGAGGCACCCATAGCCAGCTCTTAAAGAAATGCGGTATTTACCAGAAACTTTATAAGCGACAACAGTTAGCTGAAGAACTGGATGAGGAGCTGTAAATGGAAGGGCCCGTAATGAAAAGTAGCAAAGAATCTGTAAGAAAGAGACGAAGAAATATTTATCTGTTAAGGGTCCATAAACAAATAGTATTTGAGCAGGAAATCGGGTAGCTGGTATCGACCGGGGATTATAGACAAATAGTAGCAGCCAAAGATACCCGGGTAGATATGTTTCTGTTAGGAGATTATAAGCAAATAAGGTTTGGGGAAAACAATAATAAATATGCAGGATGAAAAGAAAAAAAATCTTTTTGAAAAAGACATAGAAGAAAAACAGCTGGACAGAAGGGTTGTTGTAAAACTCTTAAGGTATGTCAGGCCCTATAAATACCTTATGGCTCTTACTGTTTTTATGCTTCTTATAACCGCCGGGCTTGAAATACTTGGCCCCTATCTTATAAAAATTGCAATTGACAGAAATTTTACGCCTCAAAAACCGGAAGGTTTTATGTATATTGCCATGCTGTTTGGCGCGGTCCTTGCAGGGCAATTCATTTTCAGGTTTATACAGCAGTACCTGACTGAATATCTGGGCCAGAAAATAATGTATGACATGCGCATGGATATCTTTAACCACATCCAGAAAATGGAAATGTCATTTTTTGATAAAAATCCGGTAGGCAGGGTGCTTACAAGGGTTACAACCGATGTGCAGGCTTTAAATGAAATGCTTTCTTCGGGTATTGTCACCTTTTTTGGAGACATCTTCATGATAGCAGGAGTTGTCATTGTTATGATAAACCTTAATTGGAGGCTGTCGCTTGTCACTTTTTCCGTACTTATACTGCTTGTAGCTGCGACTTTTATTTTTCGTAAAAAAGTGAGGGTATCGTTTAAGATAATAAGGGCAAAGGTGTCCAACATGAGCTCATTTATCCATGAAGCCATAATCGGTATTAATACAGTCAAGCTGTTTAACAGGGAGGCCGAAAATGCGGTAGAATTTGATGGAATAAATAAAAGCTACATGCTGGAATATCTTAAAACCATTTTTTATTATTCTGTATTTTTTCCAGTTGTGGGCTTTATCAGCGCGCTTGCTACGGCGCTTATTATATGGTATGGGGGCGGGCAGGTCGTAAGAAGCGTACTGACCCTGGGTACTCTTGTAGCATTCATCCAGTATGTAGAAAAATTCTTTCACCCGATAAGTGATTTGGCAGAAAAATTTGGAATACTGCAGGAAGCAGTTGCGGCATCTGAGAGGATTTTTAACCTGCTTGATGAAACTCCTAAAATAATCTCACCCGAAAAACCTGTAAAAATAGAGCACGTAAAAGGAAATATCAGGTTTGACAATGTATGGTTTGCTTACGAAGAAGATAATTTTGTTTTAAAGGACATTTCGTTTGATCTTGACAGCGGAAAAAGCATTGCAATTGTGGGGGCAACCGGGTCAGGCAAGACTTCAATAATAAATATTTTAAACAGGTTTTATGATATCCAGAAGGGCCATATATACCTGGACGGGGTTGACATAAAGCAGTACGGACTGACTGATTTGCGAAAACATATTGGCATTGTCATGCAGGATGTATTTTTATTTGCCGGCACAATTCTTGATAATATAAGGCTTGGAAACAGTGATATCACCCTTGAGCAGGTCATCCAGTCAGCAAAATATGTAAATGCTCATAAATTCATAGAAAAACTGCCTGATGGGTACTATACGGATGTAAAAGAGCGGGGACAGATGCTGTCTGTGGGGCAGAGGCAGCTAATAGCTTTTGCGCGGGCGCTTGTGTTTAATCCGGAAATACTGCTTGTAATGGACGAGGCGACTTCCAGCATTGATTCGGAAATCGAGGCGCTTATCCAGGATGCCCTTTTAAAAATAATGAAAAACCGGACAACTATTGTAATCGCGCACAGGCTTTCCACGATTAAAAATGCGGATAATATTATTGTTCTCACCCACGGACATATTGTCGAAAGAGGCACCCATAAGGAACTTCTCAA